>NZ_JADQDK010000001.1:4704921-5018583 GCF_019263705.2 Pseudonocardia abyssalis | reverse complement strand
GGTCCGGGCGCTCGCGCCGCAGGTCGCGGCGAAGGGCGTGACGGTCAACGCGATCGCCCCCGGGTTCATCGAGACCGCGATGACCGCGAAGATGCCGCTCGCCACCCGCGAGGGGGGCAGGCGGATCAACAGCCTGCGCCAGGGCGGGCTGCCCGTCGACGTCGCGGAGACCGTCGGCTGGCTGGGCCGCGCGGAGAGCGGCGGCGTCACCGGGCAGGTCGTGCGCGTGTGCGGCCAGAGCCTGATCGGGGCCTGAGATGTCGTTGGGGCCGCTGTACGCGAAGGCCGCCGTGGGCGCGGTCGGGCCGCGCGCGTCGACGCTGCCCGACACCGTGCTCCGCCGGAGCGTCGACGTCGACCGCACCCGTCTCGCCGACTACGCGCGGGTGTGCGGCTTCCGGTTCGCCGACGCCCTGCCGCCGACCTACCCGCACGTCCTCGCGTTCGCACTGCAGGTGGAGCTGATGGCGGGGCGCTCGTTCCCGCTGCCGCTCCCCGGGCTCGTGCACGTCGCGAACACGATCACCGTGCACCGGCGGATCGACGCGGGCGAGCGGCTGGGGATCGCGGTGCACGCGGAGCGGTTCGTCGGGCACCCGAAGGGCGCGCAGGTCGATCTCGTCGCGGCCGTGGACGTCGCGGGCGAGCGGGTCTGGGACGGGCGCAGCACGTACCTGGCCCGGGGCGCGCACGCACCGGAGCCCGGTGAGCAGCAGCCGTCCCCACCGGAGATCACCGACGGCCCGCCGTCGGCGCTCTGGCGGGTCGACGGCGACACCGGGCGCCGCTACGCCGCCGTCAGCGGTGACGTCAACCCGATCCACCTGCACCCGTTGAGTGCGAAGGCGTTCGGGTTCCCGCGGGCCATCGCGCACGGCATGTGGACCGCCGCCCGCTCGATGTCCGCACTGCAGGGGCGCCTGCCGGACGCGCTGACGCAGGCCGTCGCGTTCGGGCGGCCACTGCTGCTGCCGTCGACCGTCGAACTGCGGACGCGGCGCGTCGGCGACGGCTGGGGGGTCGACGTCCGGTCCCGGAAGGGCCCGCACCTGACGGCGGCCATCACCGTCTGACCTGCCAGACTCCCGCCATGGCGCGGCGGCGGTGGGTGGTCGCGTGGCCCGTGCGGGTCGCGCTGCTGTTCGCCGTCGTCGTCGCCAACATCATCGGGGCCGGTGTCGTGCTGGTGCTCTCGGCGTGGGTGCTGCCCAACGGGCCGCTCGCCGATCCGGACCGCACACGGGTCGTCAACCTGATCATGTTCGGCTGCTACCTGCTGCTCGCCCTCGTCATCGGCGCGGTGTGGGGCGGCAGGCGGTTCCGGATGAAGCTCGGCGGGGGCACGGAGGTCGAGCAACGCCGCGAGCACCGGCGCGTCCTCTACGGGCCGCTGCGGCTGACCACCGTGCAGGGCGTCCTGTGGCTCACCGCGGTGCTGCTGTTCGGCGGGGTCAACGCGCAGTACTCGTGGCGCCTCGCGCTGTCGGTCGCCGAGACCACCCTGCTCGGCGGCATCACCACCTGCGCGCTGGCCTACCTGCTCAGCGAGCGGATCCTGCGCCGCACCACCGGGCGCGTGCTGTCGCGGCAGCCCCCGCGACGGCGCGTGCTGCCCGGCGTCGTGGTGCGGTCGCTGCTGTTCTGGGCGCTCGGCACCGCGGTGCCGGTGGTCGGGGTGCTGCTCGCCGCGGTGTCGGCGCTGGCCCACGGCGACATCCCGTCCGCGCAGCTCGCGGTGATCATGCTGACGCTGGGCGGTACGTCCCTGATCACCGGCTTCCTCGCGACGGTCGGGTCGGCCCGCGCCGTCGCCGACCCGGTGAACGCGGTGCGCCGAGCGATGCGCCGCGTCGAGCGCGGGCGGTTCGACGCCGAGGTCACCGTCTACGACGGCACCGAGCTGGGCCAGCTGCAGAGCGGGTTCAACACGATGGTCGCGGGCCTCACCGAGCGCGAGCGGATCCGCGACCTGTTCGGCCGCCACGTCGGGCGCGACGTCGCGGAGGCCGCGGCGGCCGCGCAGGAGGTGCGCCTCGGCGGCGAGGTGCGGTCGGTCGCGGTGCTGTTCGTCGACCTGGTGGGGTCCACTCAGCTCGCCGTGCGGCGCCCGGCCGCGGAGGTCGTCGGGGTGCTCAACCGGTTCTTCGGAGTCGTCGTCGAGGTGGTGGAGGAGCACGGCGGCTGGATCAACAAGTTCCAGGGCGACGCCGCGCTCGCCGTGTTCGGCGCACCCGTCGCCGTGTCGGACCCCGCCGGCTCGGCGCTCGCCGCGGGCCGCGAGCTGGGCGCCCGTCTCGCCGCGGAGCTGCCGGAGATCGAGGCCGGGATCGGCGTCTCCGCGGGCGACGCGGTGGCCGGCAACGTCGGCGACGTGCGGCGCTTCGAGTACACCGTCATCGGCGACCCGGTGAACGAGGCCGCGCGGCTGACCGAGCTGGCCAAGTCGGTGCCCGGCGGGGTCGTCGCGGCCGGGCGGGCGGTCGGGCTCGCCGCGGAGGGCGAACGGGCCCGCTGGGAGCTCGGCGGCGAGACCGAGCTGCGCGGCCGCGGCGAGGTGACCCGCCTCGCGACCCCGCTCGGCAGCATGTCGACGGACGATGGCGGTAAACCGCGCGAGATCGCGGGCGACCGGTCGTAGCGTCGACGGGGTGAGCACCACCGCCACCCCCCGCGTCCGGTCCGGAGCCCTCCTCGCCGTCGTCGTCACGGTACTGGCGTGGGCGTCGGCGTTCGTCGCGATCCGCGCCGTCGGCGCGTCCTACGAGCCGGGGCCGCTCGCGCTGGGCCGCCTGCTGGTCGGGGCGCTCGCCCTGGGTGCCGGGGTACTCGTGAGCCGCCGCTGGGTCGCCCCGACCGCGCGCGAGTGGGGCCTGATCATGCTGTGCGGGATCGCCTGGTTCGCCGTCTACAACGTCGCGCTCAACGCCGCCGAGCAGCGGATCGACGCGGGCACCACGGCGATGCTGGTCAACGTCGGACCGATCCTCATCGCACTGTTCGCAGGGCTGCTGCTCGGGGAGGGGTTCCCGCGGTGGCTGCTGATCGGCGGCGGGATCGCGTTCGGCGGCGTCCTGCTGGTCGGCGCGGCGACGGCGGACACCGACTCCGCCGACGTCCTCGGCGTCGTCCTGTGCCTGGTCGCGGCGGTGACGTACGCGGTCGGGGTGCTCGCGCAGAAGCCGGTGCTGCGCCGGCTGCCCGCGCTGCAGGTGACGTTCCTGGCGTGCGTGATCGGGGCCGTCGCGTGCCTGCCGTTCACCCCGGGCCTGCTCACCGACCTCGCCGCGGCCCCGGCGGGCGCCACGGCCGGGCTCGTCTACCTCGGCGTCGTCCCCACCGCGCTGGCCTTCTCGACGTGGGCGTACGCACTGGCCCGGATGGACGCCGGCCGCCTCGGCGTCACCACCTACGCCGTCCCGCCCATCACGATCGCGCTCTCCGCGGTGCTGCTCGGCGAGCTGCCGCCGTGGCTCGCGCTCGTCGGCGGGCTGGTCTGCCTGGTCGGCGTGGGTCTCTCGCGGCGGCGGTGACTCAGACCCGGTAGTCGTCGTCGCGCGCGTCGGTGATCAGCATGTGGCCCGGCGCGTGCGCGACGGCCAGCGGCGGCCGCGACTCCACCACGGCCGCCTGCGGGGTCACCCCGCACGCCCAGAACACCGGCACGTCACCCGGCTCGGGACGGACGGCGTCGCCGTGGTCGGGGGCGTCGAGGTCGGCGATCCCCAGCTCACGGGGGTCGCCGACGTGCACCGGCGCACCGTGGACGGCCGGGTAGCGGGCCGTCACGGCCACCGCGGTCTCCACCAGGGAGCCCGGCACGTAGCGCATCGAGACCACCAGCGGGCCCGAGACCGCTCCGGCCTCCCGGCAGCGCCACGACGTCCGGTACATCGGCACGTTGACGTCCTGCTCGACGTGGCGCACGGGCACGCCGGCCGCACCCAGCGCCCGCTCGAACGTGAAGCTGCAGCCGATGAGGAAGCTGACGAGGTCCTCGCGCCACCAGCCGCGGACGTCGGCGACCTCCTCGACGAGCTCGCCGTCGACGTAGACGCGGTAGAGCGGGAGGTCGGTGCGCACGTCGCCGTCGAGCAGGGGCCCGGCGACGGCACCGGCGTCCAGGACGTCGAGGACGGGGCACGGTTTCGGGTCGCGCTGGGCGAACAGCAGGAAGTCCCAGGCCTGCGCGCGCGGAACGGTGATCAGGTTGGCCTGCGTGAACCCCGGGCACCAGCCCGCGGTCGGGGTGACGACGCCGTCGCGGAACCGTCGGCGTGCCTCGGCGGGGATCATCGGGGCTCCTCCAGGAGTCGGAAGCGGACCTGCTGTCCGGGACGGATCTGCGCCGCGCGGTCCATGTCGGCGTCGAGCACCACGGCGACGACGGGGTAGCCGCCGGTCACGGGGTGGTCGGCGCCGAACAGCACGGGTTCCCCGCCCGGTGGCACCTGGACCGCCCCGCGGACCATGCCCTCGCTGGGCAGCTCGCCGTGGTCCCGGCGGCGCAGCGGGGCACCCTCCAGGCGCATGCCGACGCGGTCGCTGCGGCCCGACGCCGTCCAGGTGGTGGCGGCGAGCGCGGCGGGATCGGCGACCCAGTCGGCCCGCGGGCCGGGCACCGCGCGCAGCGTCACGGCGTCGCCGGGGGGGACGGCGACCGGTGCGACGTCGACGCGCGGCAGGTCGGCGGGCTCCGGCCCGACCGGCAACAGGTCACCGGCCGCGAGCGGGGCGGGCCCGACCCCGGACAGCACGTCGGTGCTGCGGGAGCCGAGGACCGCGGCGACCTCGACCCCGCCGCGCACGGCGAGGTAGGTGCGCAGCCCGGTGGGCGGGGCACCGAGGCGCAGCGTCTGCCCGGCCCGCAGCGTGACCAGCGCGTGGTGGCCGACCGGGGTGCCGTCGACGTCGGCGGGTGCGGGGGCGCCGGTGAGGGCGAGCAGCAGCGGGGCCGGGAGGTCGGGCCCGGCCCGGACGGCCAGCCCGCCGAACACGACCTCGACGGCGGCGGCGGACGGGGGATTGGCGACGAGCCGGTTGCCGAGCCGCAGGGCGGCCCGGTCCGCGGCCCCCGAGCGCCCGACCCCGGTGGCCCCCGCGCCCGGACGCCCCAGGTCCTGCACGAGCGCGAGCGCACCGGTGGCCAGCACCTCCAGCATCCGCCGCGCTGCACACTTCGGAGCCGTACTGCTGTTCCGCCCCCCCTGCGGAGCGCGTTGTGGCTCCGAGGTGCGGACGAAGCGGACCTCCGCTCCCGGGCGCAGGAGCGCCGCGGGGGTGCGGTGCGCGTCCCAGAGCTGCACCGTCGTGCTGCCGATCAGCTGCCAGCCGCCGGGGCTCGCCCGCGGGTAGATCCCGCTGAACTCGCCCGCCAGGCCGACCGACCCCGCGGGCACCGTCGTCCGCGGCTCGTCGCGGCGGGGGACGTGCAGCCGCCCGTCACCCCCGGCCAGGTAGGCGAAGCCGGGCGCGAACCCGCCGAAGCCGACCCGCCACGGGGTGGCCGTGTGCGCCTCGACCACACCCTCGGCCCCGAGCCCGGTCAGCCGCCCGACCTCGTCGAGGTCCGGCCCGTCGTAGACCACCGGGATCTCGACGGTCTCCCCGTCCGGCGCGGCCGCCGACGGGTCGACGGGCAGGGCGAGCACCGCGCGGCGCAGCGTCCCGAGATCGGTGCCCGGAGCCGTCAGCAGCAGCACGGTGCGGGCCGCAGGCACGACGTCCAGCACCGCGGGGAACGCCGCGGCGCGCACGGCGGCGGCGAGCGCGAGCACGGCGTCGAGATCGGCGACCTCGCACAGCAGGGCGGAGTCCCCGCACGCCAGTACCCGCACGGCCGGGTGCGAGCCGGTCACGCGAACGCCTCGAGCGCCACGCCGTCGGCCTCCAGGGCCGCCCGGACCGCCGCCGCCATCGCCACCGCGCCGGGGCTGTCGCCGTGCACGCACGCCGACTCCGCCCGGACCGTCACGTCCGTGCCGTCCACCGCCCGCACCACGCCTTCGGCGAGCAGCCGCCGCACCCGGTCGGCCACCTCGTCGGCGTCGTGCAGCAGCGCGCCGGGCTCCGCACGCGGCACCAGCGTGCCGTCGCCGGTGTACCCGCGGTCGACGAAGAACTCCGGCACCGCCCGCAGCCCCGCCGCCTCGGCCGCGCGCAGCAGCTCCGACCCGGGCAGGCCGAGCACCGGGAGCGCGGGGTCGTAGGCGCGCACCGCGTCGACGACGGCCCGCGCCTGCGCCGCGTGGTGCACCACCGCGTTGTAGAGCGCCCCGTGCGGCTTGAGGTAGCGCACCGCCGTACCCGCGACCCGGCACATCCCGTCGAGCGAACCGAGCTGGTAGACGACGTCGTCGGCGAGCTCGCCCGGGTCCATGTCGACGAACCGCCGCCCGAAGCCGGCCAGGTCGCGGTAGCCGACCTGCGCGCCCACGACCACCCCGCGGGCCGCCGCCGCCGCGCACGTGCGGCGCAGCGTCGTGGCGTCACCCGCGTGGAAGCCGCAGGCCACGTTGGCCGAGGTGACCAGGTCGAGCATCGCGTCGTCGTCGCCGAGCGTCCAGCGGCCGAAGGACTCGCCGAGGTCGGAGTTGAGATCGATCCGCACGCTCACAGCTTCGCCAACCCCCCGATCGACTGGTAGCCCAGGTACAGCGTCAGCAGCCAGGCCAGCACGCCGATGCCCAGCAGCCAGACCGGGTAGCGGTAGCCGCCGAGCAGGTCGCGCCGGCGCCACGCCACCCACAGCACCACGGTGAACCCGAGGGGGAGGATCAGCCCGTTGAACGCGCCCGCGAACACCAGCAGCGTCACCGGGGCGGTGCCGACCAGCAGGTAGATCGTCGCGGACAGCGCGATGAAGGCCACGGTGTACGCGTTGCGCCGCCGCGGCGACGTACGGCTCGACGTCAGGAACGACACCGACGTGTAGGCCGCGCCGATCACCGAGGTGATGCTCGCGGCCCACAGGATGATCCCGAAGACCCGCAGCCCGACCTGCCCGGCCGCCGCCTCGAACGCGCTGGCCGCCGGGTTGTCCTGCGCCAGCGTGACGCCGCCCGCGACCACGCCGAGCACGGCGAGGAACAGCAGCACCCGCATCACGCCGGTGACCAGGATCCCGACGATCGAGCTGCGGGAGATCGCGCCGACGTGCTCGGGCCCGGTGAGCCCGGAGTCGAGCAGTCGGTGCGCGCCCGCGTAGGTGATGTAGCCGCCGACGGTGCCGCCGATCAGCGTCGTGATGACGAGGAAGTCGACCTGGTCGGGCAGCACGGTCTGGCGCAGCGCGTCGCCGACGGGCGGGCCCGAGACCACCGCGACGTACGCCGTCATCAGGATCATCGCCGTCCCGAGCACCACGACGATCCGGTCCAGCGCCACGCCGGCCCGCTTGCTGAGGAAGATCGCGATGGCGAGCGCGGCCGAGATCGCGCCCCCGATCTTCGCGTCGACGCCGAGCATGGCGTTGACCCCGAGCCCGGTGCCGCCGACGTTGCCGATGTTGAACACCAGCCCGCCGACGACGACCAGCACGGCCAGCGCGTACCCGACACCGGGCAGCACCTGGTTGCCGAGCTCGTGGGCGCGCTGCCCGCTGACGCCGATGACCCGCCACACGTTCAGCTGGACCGCGACGTCGACCAGGATCGACACGAGCACCGCGAACGCGAACGCCGCCCCGAGCTGCGCGGTGAACGTCGTGGTCTGGGTGATGAAGCCCGGCCCGATGGCACTGGTGGCCATCAGGAACATCGCGCCGAGCACCGCACTGCGGCTCGTCGCCGATCCGATTGCTGCCTTCACGTTCTCGGCCATTGTGTCCTCCCTCACGCCAGATGTGGTGAGCGTAGGGATTGTTCAACAATCCGACAAGAGTATCGGCGGATCGGAAACACGTCCTTCACCTAGGCTGGCGCCATGACCTCGGCCGACGCCCTCGCCTCCCTCGGCCGCGCGCGGGCACTCGTCGCCCGGTCCACCACGGCCGAGCGGGTCGCCGACGCGGTGCGCGAGGAGGTGGTGGAGGGGCGGCTGCGCCCCGGCGAGCGGCTCCCGGAGCAGGACGTGTGCACCGCGCTGGCCGTCTCCCGCAACACCGTCCGCGAGGCGCTGAGCCAGCTCGTGGCCGAACGGGTGCTGGTGCGCGAGGCCAACCGCGGTGTGTTCGTCGCGCGCCCCGACCGTGACGCCGTGCGTGACGTCTACCGGGCCCGTCGCGTCATCGAGCCCGCCGCGGTCCGCCACGGTGAGGCGTGGTCGCCGGAGCAGGTGGCCCTCGTCCGCACCGCCGTGCGAGAGGGCCGGGCGGCCGCCGCGGTCGACGACTGGAGCGCCGTCGGAAGCGCCAACCAGCACTTCCACCGCGCGCTGGTCGGCCTGGCAGGCAGCCCGCGCCTGGACCAGCAGATGGGCCTGCTGCTCGCCGAGATGCGCCTGGTCTTCCACCGCATGCCCGACGTCCGCGAGTTCTTCGAGCCGTACCTGACCCGCAACGACGCCATCTGCGGCCTCCTGGAGTCCGGCGACCGGGAGTCCGCGGCCCACGCCGTCACCGAGTACCTGGACGCGGCCGAGGCCCAACTGCTCGCCGCGTACGACACCCTGGACGCATGACCGACCGCACCGGACCCTTCTGGGACGCCGTCGCCGGCCGCGCCCCGATGCCTCCCGCCGCACGGACGCTCGGCTGGGAGTTCGTCGACGTCGACGTCGACGCCGGCACCATCGAGGTCGCGTTCACGATGGGCGAGGCGTTCCTCGACGTCCGCGGGCACGTCCTCGGCGGGTTCGTCTCCGCGATGCTCTACGACACGATGGGGCCCGCGCTGATCGCGACGCTCCCGCCGGGCCGCTTCCCGTCGACGCTCGACCTGAGCGCCGTGTTCCTGGCCCCCGCCGGTCCGGGCCGCTTCACCGGGACCGGCCGGGTGCTGCGCAGACGCGGTGACGTCGCCTTCCTCGCCGCCGCCCTGCACGGCCCCGACGGCACGGTCGTCGCCACCGGGACGGCGACCGCGCAGATCGATCCCCCGCCCGACCGATGAGTTCTCCCGGCGCCGGCCGTCTCACTGACAACGAGCACCGCCGAACCGGGGAGACGACATGACCGCCACCACCAGCACCCGCACCAGCTCCCGGCGCGCCGGGAGCATCGCCCTCGCGGTGCTGCAGGGCCTGATCGTCGTGGCCTACCTGTTCTCCGCGTACTCCAAGCTCTCCGCCGACCCCCAGGCCGTCGCCGGCTTCGAGATGATGGGCCTCGGGAACGTCGGCCTCTACGGGATCGGCACGATCGAACTGCTCGGCGCGCTCGGCCTGCTGATCCCGCGACTGATGGGTCTGGCCGCGACCGGCCTGGTGCTGCTGATGATCGGCGCGGTGATCGCCACCCTCGTGTTCGTGGGCGGCCCGCTCGTCGCGGTCCCCGCGGTCTACCTGGTGCTGGTCTCGATCCTGGCCTGGGGCCGCCGGCGCAGCACCGCCGAGCTGGTCGCCTCGCTGCGCCGCTGACCCACCCGGGACAGACGAACGGCGCGGTGCCCCCGAGGGGAGGGCACCGCGCCGTCGTCGTGCGTGGGGGTCAGGCGTGTCTAGGTCGGTGGCGAGCAGCTCGGCCGGCGCCTCGACGGCGGCCCCGGAGTCGGCGCCGTCCTCGGCGGCGAGCAGGACCTCCTCGCCGCTGCCCACGCCGAGCCCGAGCACGTCCCCGTCGCCTCGGACCTCGCCCCCGCCGACACCGCGGGTCTGCGTCCGGGCATCGCGCTCGCGCTCGTCACCGGGCAGGGCGGCCCGACCAGCCACACCGCGATCCCGGCCCGCTCGCTCGACATCCCCGCGCTTGTCGGGTGCGCGGGGGCGACGTCGTGGAACTCGTGGTGGCGGAGCAGGCCGCCTGAGCCCGACCGCACCGCCGTTCTCCGGACCGCACCACCGCCCGGACGGCGGTGCGGTCCCCACGACGGCGGTGCGGTCGGGGTGGAGCTAGTGAGGCAGGGCCGCCGGTTGCCCGACCCGCAGGGCCTCGGTGAGCAGCGCACGCACGCCGTCGCCCGCCGAGTAGTAGATGAACGTGCCCTCGCGGCGACCCTCGACCAGGCCCGCGAGGCGGAGCTTGGCCAGGTGCTGACTGACGGCGGTGGGGGCGGCGCCGACGAGCTCGGCCAGGCACGCCACCGACTCCTCACCGTGCAGCAGGGCCCAGAGGATCTTGATGCGCGTGGGGTCGGCGAGCAGGCGCAGCGAATCCGCCGCCCGCCGGACGTCGTCCGGGTGGGGCATCGCGAAGCCGGGGATGCCGTCGTGCACGGGACGAGGATACCCGCATCTCCCGGATCCGAAGGTTCCTCAGTGTCCGCACTCCCTGCTCGGGCGCGCCGAGACCTACCTCGCCGTCGACGTGCCGGCGTGGGTCGGGCAGCACCTGCAGGTCGACCCGGTCCGGCGCGCGATCGGCGGGTTCTCCTTCGGCGGCACCTGCGCGGTGCAGCTCGCTGTGCACCGCCCGGACGTGTACCCGACCTTCCTCGACGTCTCCGGCCGGTCCGAGCCGACACTGGGCGACCGCGCGTCCACCGTGGCCCGGGCCCTCGGCGGTGACGACGACGCGTTCCGCCGCGCCGCCCCGCTCGACGAGCTGGCGTCGGGGTCGCGGCCGGGCAGCGCCGGCGTGTTCGCGGTGGGCACGACGACCCGGACCATCTCCCGCAGACCGAACAGGTCGCCGCGGCGGCGGGGGATAGCGGTGACGGCGGTGACGATCGGGGTCCGCGACGGCCTGTCGACCCGGCGACGCCCTCGACCCCCCGACCGCCTCCCGCCGGTGATCGTCGTCCGGGAACGGGGAGCGGGCTCCGGCGCGCAGCCCGTTCCGAGTCGCTGATCATCCGGCGCGGCGGTGGCACCGGTCGGGCCACCCGCGCTGTGGGGCCGGATCGGTCCGGGCCGTGGGTCCGGCCGGGTCGGGTCCGAGCTGCGAGCCCTGGTCAAGACGGGGCCGGCGCGCTGAGGAGCCATGATCAGCGTCTCGGAACGCGGGGCGGGTCCCGGCCCGCACCCCGTTCCGAGACGGCGATCGTGCCGGGGCACCACCGTTTGACCGCGGACCCACGCTGCATACCTACGCAGTTGCGCAGCTATGGTGGCACTCATGTGGTCGATGCCCGAGGTCCGTTGGGCCATGCTCTCCCTCGCCGCGTTCACGCTGGCGGTGCCCGCCGACCTGCTCGGCGCCCCGGTCCTGCTGGTCGGCGTGCTCTACGCGGTCTGCTACCTCGCGGGCGGGTGGGAGCCGCTGGTCGAGGGCGTGCGCGCACTGGGGGACCGGCGGCTCGACGTCGACCTGCTCATGGTGGTCGCCGCACTCGCCGCCGCGGGCATCGGCCAGTACCTCGACGGCGGCCTGCTGATCGTCATCTTCGCGAGCTCCGGTGCGCTGGAGGCGGTGATGACCGCGCGGACCCGGCGCAGCATCGAGGCCCTCCTCGACCTGACGCCCGAGACCGCCGCTCTGGTCGCCGGCGACGGGGAGCGCACGGTGCCCGCGGCCGACCTGGCCGTCGGCGACGAGGTGGTCGTGCGGCCCGGCGAGCGGATCCCCGCCGACGGGCGCGTCCTCGACGGCGCGAGCGACGTCGACACCGCCGGGCTCACCGGCGAACCGCTGCCCGTCCCCCGTAACCGCGGCGACGACGTGCACGCGGGCACCGTCAACGGCACAGGGACCCTGCGGGTGCGGGTGACGCGCGACCCGGCCGACTCCGTCGTCGCCGGGATCGCCGTGCAGGTCCGCCGGGCGACGGGGACGAAGGCGGAGCGGCAGCTGTGGATCGAGCGGATCGAGCAGCGCTACTCGGTGATCGTCGTGGTGGCGACGCTCGCGCTGCTCGCGGTCCCGCTCCTGCTCGGTGCGGCGTTCGAGCCGACGCTGCTGCGCGCGATGACGTTCATGATCGTCGCGTCGCCGTGCGCGGTGGTGCTCGCGACGATGCCGCCGCTGCTGGCCGCGATCGCGGTCGCCGGGCGCCGCGGGGTGCTGCTCAAGGACGCCACGGTGGTGGAGTCGCTCGCCGACGTCGACGCGGTGCTGCTGGACAAGACCGGCACCGTCACCCGCGGGCGGCCCGAGGTCGTGGCCGTCGAACCGGTTGCCGACCTTCCCCGCGACCGGGTCCTCGCTCTGGCCGCGGCCGCCGAAGCGGGCAGCGAACACGTGCTGGGCCGGGCCGTGCGGGAGTCGGCGGCGCACCTGACGGTCCCGCGGGCGACGGCGTTCGCGGCGGAGCCGGGAGTCGGCGTCCGCGCGGAGGTGGCGGGCGCGGTGGTCCGAGTGGGCCACCCCGGCCGCCCCGCCGTCGCAGTGGGGTGGCCCGACTGCGACGAGGTTGCAGTGAAGCCACCCCACTGCGATCCGGGGGCCGACGTGGACGCCGCCGTCGCCCGGCACGAGCGCGCCGGGCGCACCGCCGTCGTCGTCTCCGTCGACGGGCGGCCGGTCGGGGTGCTCGCCCTGGCCGACGAACTGCGGCCCGGCGCGGCCCTCGCGGTGTCCGACCTGACGGCCCTGCTCGGCACCGCTCCCGCCCTCCTCACCGGTGACGCCCCGCGCCCCGCCGCCGCCGTGGCGACCGCGCTGGGCATCGACGACGTCCGCGCGGACCTGCTCCCCGTCGACAAGGCCGCGGCCGTCGACGCCCACCCCGGCACGGTGCTCGCGGTCGGCGACGGCATCAACGACGCCCCACTCCTCGCCACCGCCGCGGTCGGTCTGGCGGTCGGCGAGGGGGCCGGGGCGCTGAGCGTCCAGGCCTCCGACGGGGTCCTGCTGCGCGACCCCCTCGGCTCGCTGGCCCCCCTGATCACCCTCGCCCGGCGGGCGCGGCGCATCGCGCGGGCGAACCTGGCGTTCGCCGCGGCCGTCATCACCGGGCTGGTGACGTGGGACCTCGTCGGCACGCTCCCGCTGGCCGTCGGCGTCGCGGGGCACGAGCTGAGCACGGTCCTGGTGTGCCTCAACGGGCTGCGGCTGCTGGTCCGGCCGGGATGGCCGGCACCGCGGGCCGAGAACCGCGTCCGGGAGGCCGTCAGCGTCGGATGATCGGGCGAGCACGTCGTGCAGCGCGTCCGGGCCGTTGCGCAGCACGTCGTGGGTCTCGTCGAGGTCGTGCACGACCCAGGACGGGTCGGCGCACAGCCGGTCGGCGACCTGCACGAAACGGTGACCGCGGAGTCCACTCCGGCGAGGCCGCGAACACGTAGTGCCGGTCGGTCACGCCCGCCACGCTCCGGTCAGCCGCGAGCGCTGGGTGAGCGTGGCGGGCGGGTGGACCACGGTGCGGTCGGCGAAGAACGGGAGCTCGACGTACGGACCGGTCCGCCCGGCCCCGTCGACGAACCACTCGCGCTCCCACTCCAGCGTCATCGACCACGCCGAGTCGCCGTCCTCCGGCACGAACGCGTCGACGCGGACGAGGCTGCGGAAGCGCTCCGGCACCGCGTCGGCCGCCCGGACAGCACGCTGCCCGCGTGACTGTGGCCGACCACCACCGCGGGCGCGGCGAGCCCCGCCACCAGCTCGACCAGCTCCGCGACGTGCGTGTCGAGGGCGATCGCGCGGTCGGGTTCGGGATCGGCGGGCGGGGTCCAGCCCGTCGAGCGTGACGGCGTGGGCGCGGCGGCCCTGCGCCTCCAACCGCTCGACGACGGGCCGGTACCACCAGCCACCGTGGTTCGCTCCGGGCAGGTACGACATCCATGCCGAGGACTCTGGCCGCCCTTGCGGACACGTACGGTCCGGACGTAGCGGCGTGTCACGATCGGGAGATGACGGGACGACGCGCGGCACTGGTCACCGGCGGAGCGAGCGGGATCGGACTGGCCGCGGTCACCCGGTTCGTGGCCGACGGCTGGCGGGTGGTGCTCGCCGACTACAACGCCGACGCCGGGGCGCAGGCGGCCGCGACCTTCGGCGACGACGTCCGGTTCGTGCGCACCGACGTGGCCGTCGAGCCCGACGTCGAGGCCGCCGTCGCCGCGTGCGTGGAGTCCTTCGGCGCGCTGGACTGCATCGTCAACAACGCGGGCGTCGGCGGGGCGTTCGGGCGGCTCACCGACATCGAGGTCGACGACTGGGACTACACGTTCGCCGTCCTCGTCCGCGGGGTGTTCCTGGGGATCAAGCACGGTGCGCGGGCGATGCGCGGGCGCGGCGGGTCGATCGTCAACATCGGGTCGATCGCGGGGTTCGCCGCAGGGGCCGGTCCCCAGGCGTACTCGGCGGCGAAGGCCGCGGTGATCAACCTGGGTCGTTCGGCCGCCACCGAGCTCGGACCGGACCGGATCCGCGTCAACACCGTCTGCCCCGGCCTGATCGTCACCCCGCTGGTCGGCGACGGGTCGGCCGCCGCCGGGGTGATGGCCGACGCCCAGCCGTGGCCCGACCTCGGCCGGCCCGAGGACGTCGCCGCCGTGATCGCGTTCCTGGCCGGCGACGACGCGCGGTTCGTCACCGGCCAGGAGATCACCGTCGACGGCGGGCTGACCGGCGCCGGACCGCGGATGCAGGAGGCCTACGGCGGCGACCCCGGCAGGCGCGGGCTGGTCGGGGTCAACCGCGGCTCGACGGGCGAGGCGCCGACGGTCCGCCGGGCCTGACGGCTCAGCCCGTGTTGCGCAGCCCCGCCGCGATCCCGTTGATCGTCAGCAGCAGGGCGCGGTGCACGTCGGCCTCGGGGTCCTCGGTGCGCCGGCGCTGCGCGAGCAGCTCGACCTGCAGGTGGTGCAGCGGCTGCAGGTAGGAGTCGCGGACGGCGAGGGTGTTGCGCAGCACCGGGTGCCGGGCCAGCAGCGTGGTCGACTCGGTCAGCCGCAGCACCTCCCGCAGCGTCAGCGCGTGCTCGGCGACGATGTCGTCGAAGATCGGGTGCAGCGACGGGTCGACGAGCTCCTCGACGTAGCGGCGGGCGATGTCGAGGTCGGTCTTGGCCAGCGTCATCTCGACGTTGCCGAGCAGGTTCGTGAAGAACGCCCACTCGCGCATCTCCTCGAGCACCGGCCCGTGCCCGGCCTCGCGGGCCGCCCTCAACCCGCTGCCGAGGCCGTACCAGCCGGGCACGACCATCCGCGTCTGCGTCCAGCCGAACACCCACGGGATCGCGCGCAGGTCGTCGAGCGAGGCGGCCCCCTGCCCCGGGCGCCGCGACGGCCGGGAGCCGACGTTGAGCCTCCCCAGCTCCTCGACGGGCGTGGCCGCGGTGAAGAACTCCGGCAGCCCCGGCCGCTCGACGAGCCCGCGGTAGGCCGCGCGGGCGGCGTCGCTGACCACGCCCATCGTGTCGTCGAAGCGCTCCAGCGAGGCGTCGTCCCAGCGCGAGGACTGGTGCAGCAGCGTGGCCTCCAGCATCGCCGCGAGCATGATCTCCAGGTTGTCGTGCGCGAGCGCGGGCAGCGAGTACTTGTCGGAGACGACCTCGCCCTGCTCGGTGACCTTCATCGTCGCGTCCACCGACCCGAACGGCGCCGACGCCACCGCCTCCGCCGACGGCCCGCCGCCGCGCCCGACCGACCCGCCGCGGCCGTGGAACAGCCGCAGCCGCACCCCGTGCTTCGCGCCGACGTCGCGGAGCTGGCGCTGCGCGCGGTGGATCTCCCACTGCGACGTCGTGATGCCGGCGCCCTTGTTGGAGTCGGAGTACCCGAGCATGACCTCCTGCAGGTCACCGCGGTTGCGGACGTGCTGCCGGTAGCCCGGGACCGACAGCAGCCCGTCGAGCAGGTCGCCGGCCTGCGACAGCTCCTCGACGGTCTCGAACAGCGGCACCAGGTCGAGCGAGGACCGCGGGTCGTGGCGCAGCTCCACCATGTACGCCTCGCGGGCGAGCACGGCGACGGCGAGCAGGTCGTCGACGCCCTGGCACATCGACACGATGTACGTGCGCGCCACCTGCGGCCCGTAGCGGTGCTGCATCTCGTGCAGCAGGTCGAACGTGGCGAGGACGTCGGCGGCCTCGTCGGGCAGGCCGTAGTGGCGGCGGATCAGCGGGCGCCCGGCGTCGAGCTCGGCGGACAGGAGATCCAGGCGCTGCTGCCGCGACAGCGACGCGTACGGCACGTCCAGCTCGCCGAGCGCGTCGTAGACCGCACCGAGGGCGTCGTGGTGGCGCCGGCTGTGCTCCCGCACGTCGAGCTCGGCGAGGTGCAGCCCGATCGCCCGCCCGGTGCGCAGCGCACGGGCCAGCGTGCCGTCGGCGATGCGGCCGCCGAGGTGCCCGCGCAGGGAGCGGTCGATCACCCGCAGGTCGTCGAGGTAGCCGTCGGGGCCGAGGTAGTCGCGGCCCGGGACGTGCTCGGTGCGCGTGCGGGTGTTCGCGAGCCGCGCCGCCACGTAGGACAACTTGAGGCGGTAGGGCTCGGTCGCGTTGAGCCGGATGAAGCGGTCGTGGATCTCCGGGAGCGCGCGCCGGTCGCGGGCCAGCGAGGACCGCAGCTCCTCGGACACCCCGATCACCCGCGTGCTGATCGACAGCTCGCCGATCAGCTCCTCGACCAGCCCCTCGTGGATCCGCAGCGCGCGGTCGGAGTACAGCTCCAGCACCTCGCGCGTGACGGCCGGGGTGACGTTGGGGTTGCCGTCGCGGTCACCGCCCACCCAGCAGCCGAGCACGAGCGGCCCGGACCCGGCCGGCACCTCGAACCCGGCCGCGCGCACCTCGCGCTCGTACTCCGCGAGCAGCTCCGGGACCGCGCCGCGGCCCAGCTGCTCCATGTACCAGCCGATCGCCCGCGCCTCGTCGGCGACGGTGGGCTTGCCCGGGCGCAGCTCGTCGGTCTGCCACAGCAGCTCGACGAGTGCTTCGAGCGCGTCGTCGGAGGCGCCGCGGTCGAGCCCGTCGGCGACGCGGCGCACGATCGCGAGCACCGACTGCCGCGAGGACTCGGTGGGGTGCGCGGTGAACACCGGGCGCAGCTCGGCGCGGGCCAGCACGTCCTGCACCTCGTCGTGGTCGCACTCCGCGGCGACCCGCTCCAGCAGCCGCCGCAGCGGGCCCCGGCCGTCGGTGGCGGCGAGCTCCTTGGCGCGGTGGCGCTGCTCGGCGATGTTGGCGAGCTGGAAGTACTGCGAGAACGCCCTGGCCAGCGCGACGGCGGTGCCCGCGTCGAGGCCGGAGAGCAGCGCCTGGGTGTCACCGTGGCGCGAGCCGTGGCGCACCTGCTCCACCAGTTCCAGCAGCTCCGGGCCACCGTGGTGCACGAGCGTGCGGCCGAGCATCGTGGACAGCCGGCGGATGTCGGCCCGCAGCGCGTCGTGCCCGGACTCCGACGTCACACCGGCGTGGGTGGCAACCGCGTTCACTGTGGATCTCCGATCGGCCTCGGGGAGGGCCGCCCGCACCGCTGGGAACGACAGGTCTGCGGCGGTGATGCTACCGGGGCAGGACGCCCAGCAGCTCCTCGTGGATCGCCCCGTTCGTCGCGACGACGTCGGTGACCTCCGCGCTCGCGACACGGGTCCCGGCGAAGTCGGTGAGCCGCCCGCCCGCCTCCTCCAGGATCAGCTGGCCCGCGGAGATGTCCCACGGCGCCATCGCCCGCTCGACGTACGCGGTGAAGTGGCCTGCCGCGATGTGGGACAGGATCAGGGCGGGCGCTCCGGGGAACCGGACCCCGCCCGCCGCGTTCATCAGCGCCTCGAACAGCACCACGAACTCGCCGATCTCCGCCCGGTCCGACGACTGGATCTGGCTGACGACCACCGCGCGCGCCACGGCGTCGGTCCCGGCCACGCGCAGCGGCACCCCGTTGCCGGTGGCCCCGCGCCCGCGCCCGGCGGAGTAGAGGACGTCGTGGACGGGGTCGAACACCGCACCGGCGACGACCTCGTCCCCGCAGCGCAGCGCCACGGACACGCAGTACCAGGGGATGCCGTGGGCGAAGTTGCTCGTGCCGTCGAGCCCGTCGACGTACCAGACGTGCCGGGCGTCGGAACCGGGTTCGGTGCCCTCCTCGCCCACGACGACGTGCTCGGCGAACGCCGCGCGCAGCACCCCGACCACCGCGGCCTGCGAGGCCAGGTCGGCCGAGGTCGTGACGTCGACGCGGGCGTCCTTGAGCGTGACGTCGATGCGCGTGCGGTCGGTGGCGGCGAGCACCGCCCCGCCGGCGCGGGCCGCCTCGGCCGCCGTGGCGAGGGCGGCGTCGACCAGTGCACAGCTCACGCCCGCACCACCACGAGGTCGGTGAGCGCCGCCAGCGCCATCCGGCGCAGCAGGGCCGCGGCGCCCGCGCTGCGCCCGGCGTGCGGCGTGGAGTTGAGCAGCCCGAACGCGCCGTGGGCGGCGACCCGCGCGTCCTCGACGGACAGGCCGGGGTGCACGCGGCGCAGCGTGTCGACCCAGATCTCGACGTAGGTGCGCTGCAGCCGGCGCACCCGCCGTCGCGAGGTGGGCGGGAGGTTGGCCAGGTCGCGGTCCTGCACGACGATCAGCTCGGGCTCGCGCAGCGCGAACTCGGCCTGGAAGTCGACGAGCGCGGCGAGCACCTCGTGCGGGTCCTCCGACGCGGCGGCGCGCTCCTGCCCGCCGGCGAGCAGGTGCTCGCTGATGCCGACGAGCAGCTCCGCGAGCAGGGCCTCCTTGCCGGGGAAGTGCCGGTAGAGCGCCGGACCGCTGACGCCGACGGCCGCCCCGAGGTCGGCGATGCTCACGCCGTGGAAGCCGTGGCGGGCGAAGAGCTCGGCGGCCACGGTGAGGATCTGCTCCCGACGGCCCACCATCGCAGCAGCATAACCGGTTACCGACCACTAACCGACCCCCTGGCGTGATTCGTTAATGACCGTTAACATCGCGGCCGTGTCCACCACCGAGACGCTCACCGGTCACCGCGCACTCGTCGACGACCTGCGCAGCCAGCTCGCCACCGCGCGGCTCGGCGGCCCGGAACGGTCCCGCCTGCGCCACGTCGAGCGCGGGAAGCTGCTGCCGCGCGACCGCGTCGACTCCCTCGTCGACCCGTCGAGCCCGTTCCTGGAGCTCTCGCCGCTGGCCGCGCACGGCCTCTACGACGGCGACGCCCCCGGCGCGGGGATCATCACCGGCGTCGGGCGGGTGGCCGGGCGCGAGTGCGTGATCGTCGCCAACGACGCCACCGTCAAGGGCGGCACGTACTACCCGATGACGGTCAAGAAGCACCTGCGCGCGCAGGAGGTGGCCCTGCACAACCGGCTGCCCTGCCTCTACCTCGTCGACTCCGGCGGTGCGTTCCTCCCGCAGCAGGACGACGTGTTCCCCGACCGCGAGCACTTCGGCCGGATCTTCTACAACCAGGCGCAGATGTCGGGGCTGGGCATCCCGCAGATCGCCGCGGTGCTGGGCTCGTGCACCGCGGGCGGCGCGTACGTGCCCGCGATGAGCGACGAGGCCGTGATCGTCCGCAACCAGGGCACGATCTTCCTCGGCGGCCCGCCGCTGGTGAAGGCCGCGACCGGCGAGGTCGTCACCGCCGAGGAGCTCGGCGGCGGCGACCTGCACTCGCGGACCTCCGGGGTCACCGACCACCTGGCCGAGGACGACGCGCACGCGCTGTCGATCGTCCGCCGGATCGTCGGCACGCTGGGTCAGCGCAGCCCGCGCCCGTGGGACCTCGCGCCCGTCGAGGAGCCGAAGGCCGACCCCGCCGAGCTCTACGACGTCGTGCCCACCGACTCCCGCACCCCCTACGACGTGCGCGAGGTCATCAACCGCGTCGTCGACGGGTCGCGGTTCCACGAGTTCAAGTCCGAGTACGGCACCACGCTCGTCACCGGGTTCGCACACGTCCACGGGCACCCGGTCGGGATCGTCGCGAACAACGGGATCCTGTTCTCCGAGTCGGCCCTCAAGGGCGCCCACTTCGTGGAGCTGTGCGACCAGCGCGGCATCCCGCTGGTGTTCCTGCAGAACATCTCCGGGTTCATGGTCGGCCGCGAGTACGAGGCGGGCGGCATCGCGAAGAACGGCGCGAAGATGGTCACGGCCGTCGCGTCCACCCGCGTCCCCAAGATCACGATCATCATCGGCGGGTCGTTCGGCGCGGGCAACTACGCGATGTGCGGGCGGGCGTACTCGCCCCGGTTCCTGTTCATGTGGCCCAACGCCCGGATCTCCGTCATGGGCGGGGAGCAGGCGGCCACCGTGCTGGGCACGGTCGGGGCGGACCCGTCCACGATCCGCGACCAGTACGAGACCCAGGGCCACCCGTACTACTCCACCGCCCGGCTGTGGGACGACGGCGTGATCGACCCGCTCGACACCCGCACCGTGCTCGGCCTGTCCCTGTCCGCCGCCGCCAACGCGCCCCTGGCCGATCCGGCCTTCGGCGTCTTCCGGATGTGAGGCCCATGTTCGACACCGTGCTCGTCGCCAACCGCGGCGAGATCGCCGTCCGCGTCATCCGCACCCTGCGCTCGCTCGGCATCCGGTCCGTCGCCGTGTACTCCGACGCCGACGCCGGGTCCCCGCACGTCACCGCGGCCGACGTCGCCGTCCGGATCGGGCCCGCGGCCGCCGCCGAGAGCTACCTGTCCATCGAGAAGGTGATCGCGGCCGCCCGGGCCACCGGCGCGCAGGCGATCCACCCCGGCTACGGCTTCCTGTCCGAGAACACCGCGTTCGCCGCCGCGTGCGAGGAGGCGGGGATCGTGTTCGTCGGCCCGCCCGCCTCGGCGATCGAGGCGATGGGCGACAAGATCCGCGCGAAGCAGACGGTCGCGAAGGCCGGCGTCCCGGTCGTCCCGGGCTCGGACGGGTCGGGCCTCGACGACGCCGCGCTCGCCCTCGCCGTCAGCGACGTCGGGTACCCGGTGCTGCTCAAGCCGTCGGCGGGCGGCGGGGGCAAGGGCATGCACGAGGTGCACCGCGCGGAGGACCTCGACCACGCCATCGCCGCGGCCCGGCGCGAGGCCCGCGGCTCCTTCGGCGACGACACGCTGCTCGTCGAGCGGCTCGTCACCACCCCGCGGCACATCGAGATCCAGGTCCTCGCCGACGACCACGGCGCCGTGATCCACCTCGGCGAGCGCGAGTGCTCGCTGCAGCGGCGGCACCAGAAGATCGTCGAGGAGGCCCCCTCCGCGCTGCTCACCGGGGCGCAGCGCGCCGCGATGGGCGCCGCGGCCTGCGAGGCCGCCCGCGCGTGCGGCTACTCGGGAGCGGGCACCGTCGAGTTCATCGTCGGTGCCGACGCCCCCGACGAGTTCTTCTTCATGGAGATGAACACCCGTCTGCAGGTGGAGCACCCCGTCACCGAGCTGGTCACCGGGCTCGACCTCGTCGAGCTGCAGCTCCGGGTCGCCGCGGGCGAGCCGCTGCCGATCACGCAGGACGACGTCCGGCTCGACGGCCACGCGATCGAGGTCCGCGTCTACGCCGAGGACCCGGCCGCGGGCTTCCTCCCCACCGGCGGCGACGTCCTGCACTGGACCCCTCCGACGGGGGTGCGCGTCGACGCGGGCATCGCCGAGGGCGGCGTCGTCGGCTCCGACTACGACCCGATGCTCGCCAAGGTCATCGCCCACGGCGCCGACCGTGCCGAGGCGATCCGCAGGCTCGACGCCGCCCTGGGCCAGACCGTCCTGCTCGGGCTCGGCACCAACATCGGCTTCCTCCGCGCGCTGCTCGCCGACGACGACGTGCGCGCCGCCCGGCTCGACACCGGGCTGGTCGGGCGCCGGGTCGAGGACTGGACCCGTGCCGAACTGCCCGACGACGTCCTCGCCGCCGCCGCCGCCCACACCCTGCTCGAGCTGGAGCCCACCGGCGCGGTCGTCGACCCGTTCGACGTGCCGGGCGGCTGGCGCGTCGGCGAGCCCGCGTGGACGACGTGGCGGATGGTCGTCGCCGGTCACGAGCCCGTCGACGTACGGGTGCGGGGCCGGGCCGCCGCGGCCGAGGTGGCCGTGGGGGACGCCGCGCCGGTAGCGACCCGGGGGCGGAGGAACGGCGACTCGCGGGGGGTGGCGGTGGACGTCGACGGCGTCACCCGCACCTACTCCGTCGCCCGCGCCGGCGACACCCTGTGGATAGGCCGCGACGGGCGGACGTGGGCCGTGCGCGAGCAGGCCCCGCTCGACGCGGCCGCCGAGGCCGACGCCGGGGCGGGCGGGCCGGTGCTGTCGCCGATGCCCGGGACGGTCACGGTCGTCGAGGTCACCGAGGGCCAGCGGGTCGCCGCGGGCGACCGGCTCGTCGTCGTCGAGGCGATGAAGATGGAACACGTCCTCACCGCCGCAGTCGACGGCACCGTCCGACAGCTCCGCGCCAAGGCGGGCGCCACCGTCGCGCGGGACGCCGCGCTCCTGATCGTCGAACCGCTCGGAGAGGAATGACCATGGACCTCACACTCAGCGAGGAGCACGAGGCGCTGCGCGCCACCGTCGAGGACTTCGCGCGCAAGGAGGTCGCCCCCGTCATCGGTGACCTCTACGAGCGCGAGGAGTTCCCGTACGAGATCGTCGCGAAGATGGGGGCGATGGGCCTGTTCGGGCTGCCCGTCGCCGAGGAGTACGGCGGCATGGGCGGCGACTACTTCGCCCTGTGCCTCGCGCTGGAGGAGCTCGCGCGCGTCGACTCGTCGGTCGCGATCACGCTGGAGGCGGGCGTCTCGCTCGGTGCGATGCCGATCTACCGCTTCGGCACCGACGAGCAGAAGCAGGAGTGGCTGCCGTCGCTGGCGGCGGGTGAGAAGCTCGGTGCGTTCGGGCTCACCGAGCCCGGCGGCGGCTCCGACGCGGGCGCCACCCGCACCACCGCGGAGCTCGACGGCGACGAATGGGTGATCAACGGGTCGAAGGCGTTCATCACGAACTCCGGCACCGACATCACCTCGGTCATCACGGTCACCGCGATCACCGGTTCGCCCCAGGCCGACCGCAAGGAGATCTCGGCGATCATGGTCCCGGCCGGGACGCCGGGACTGCGGGTGGCGAAGCCGTACTCGAAGGTCGGCTGGTGCAGCTCCGACACCCGCGAGCTGTTCTTCGACGACGTGCGCGTGCCCGCGGCGAACCTCGTCGGCGAGCGCGGCCGCGGCTACGCGCAGTTCCTGTCCATCCTCGACGAGGGCCGCGTCGCGATCGCGGCGCTGAGCGTCGGGCTCGCGCAGGGCTGCGTCGACGAGTCGGTGCGCTACGCCCACGAGCGCGAGGCGTTCGGCCAGAAGATCGGCAACTACCAGGCCGTCGCGTTCATGATCGCCGACATGGAGGTGCGCGCCCACACCGCGCGCCTGGCCTACTACGCGGCCGCGGCGAAGATGCTGAAGGGCCGGCCGTTCAAGAGGGAGGCGGCGATCGCGAAGCTCGTCTCCTCCAACGCGGCGATGGACAACGCCCGCGCGGCCACCCAGGTCTTCGGCGGCTACGGCTTCATGAACGAGTACCCGGTCGGCCGGTTCTACCGCGACGCGAAGATCCTGGAGATCGGCGAGGGCACGTCCGAGGTGCAGCGCATGCTCATCGCCCGCGAACTCGGCCTCTGAGCCGGTCCGCGCGCGTTCCCGGGCACCGCGAAACCCCGGGGCCGCGCGGAACCCGGTTCGGCGCGCGGTCGGGCCCGGGCCCGACCGCGCGGGCGGCGGGGCGACCGGCCAGGATGGAACCGTGAATGCACGGTTCGCCCGGTTCGTCGTGCTCGTGAGCGGGGCGGCGATCCTGGTCGTCGAGACACTGGCCACGCGTCTCGTCGCGCCCTACGTCGGGCTGACGCTGGAGTCGACTACCGCGGTCATCGGCGTGGCCCTCGCCGGGATCGCGGTCGGGGCGTCGCTGGGCGGGCGGTGGGCCGACGTGTTCTCGCCGCGCCGGGTCGCCGCGGGGGCACTCGCCGTCGGCGGTCTCGGGGTGCTCGCCGTCCGACCGCTCGTGCGGCTGCTCGGCCCGGTGCTGGGACCCGGGCCGGTCGCCGCGATCCTGCTGGTCGCGGCGTCGACGCTGGTGTCGGTCACGGCACTGGCAATGGTGACGCCGGCGATCACGCGGGCGCGCCTGACGACCGTCGACGGCTCGGGCAGCGTGATCGGGGAACTGTCGGCCGCGGGCACGATCGGGTCGCTCGCCGGCACCTTCCTCACCGGGTTCGTGCTGGTCACGTTCCTGCCGGTCACCGCGATCCTGCTGATCACCGCGGCGGCGTGCCTGCTGCTGGCGCTGCTGGTCGTCGAGGACGCCCGGCGGTCGGCGCTGGTCCGGGGCGGAGTGGCGACGCTGCTGCTCGCCGTCGCACTGGTCGCCGTACCGGGCCGCTGCGACGCCGACACGGTCTACTACTGCGCCCGCGTCGACACCGACCCGGAACGGGCGAGCGCACAGGTCCTCGTCCTCGACGACCTGCGCCACTCCTACGTCGACCGCGCCGATCCCGCGCACCTGGAGTTCGCGTACACGCAGCGCTTCGGGGGCGCGATCGACGCCGCCTTCCCGGCCGGCGAGCCGCTGCGCGCGGTGCACGTCGGCGGCGGAGGGTTCACGATGCCGCGCTGGCTCGCCGCGACCCGTCCGGGCTCCACGTCCACCGTGCTGGAGGTCGACCAGGGCGTCGTCGACCTCGGGCGTCGCGAGCTGGGCGTCGGCGAGATCCCCGCCCTCGACGTCCGCGTCGGCGATGCCCGCACCACCCTCGCCGAGCTGCCCGACGGATCCGCCGACCTCGTCGTCGGCGACGCGTTCGGGGCGCGGTCGGTGCCCTGGCACCTGGCCACCACGGAGTTCGTCGACGAGGTGCGCCGCGTCCTGCGCCCCGGGGGCCTCTACGTCCTCAACATCATCGACCGCGACCCGCGCGCACTGCTGGCCGCCGAGACCGCCACCGTCGCCGGCCGGTTCGTCACCGTCGCCCTGCTGATCCGCCCCGACCAGCTCAGCCCCGGCAGCGGGGGCAACGCGGTGCTGGTGGCCTCCGACCGCGCGCCCGACCTCGCCGCACTCGCCGCCACGGCCGCCGCCCGCGGGGAGCCCGGCTCGGTGCTCGACGACGCCGCGACCCGCGCACTCGCC
Organism: Pseudonocardia abyssalis; assembly: GCF_019263705.2. Lineage (NCBI taxonomy): Bacteria > Bacillati > Actinomycetota > Actinomycetes > Pseudonocardiales > Pseudonocardiaceae > Pseudonocardia > Pseudonocardia abyssalis. Next base: position 4,993,562 of record NZ_JADQDK010000001.1, on the reverse strand, counting down.
GCGGACGCCCCGGTGCTCACCGACGACCGCGCTCCCGTCGACCAGCTGCAGACCTAGGAGGGTGCTGAAGATCTCCGGCCGTTGCGAGCGACGGCCAGCCGGCGGTAGGCCCGAGATCCTCAGCGCGCTCCTCGTCGCGGTACGGTCCGCACCATGGCGAGCTGGGACGACCTGGGGTCCTTCGTACGGGTCCGCTACGAGATCATGCGCCAGCGTGAGGGCGAACTGTGGTTCAACCTGCCCACCACCGGCGAGCGGACGCAGATCGTCGCGGTCCGCCTGGTCACCGGCGAGGACGCACACCCGTGGGCGCAGATCACCTCACCGGTGGGCCGGCCCGACCAGATCGACCTGACGAAGGCGCTGGAGATGGCGGCCGAGCCCGTCACCGGCGGGTTGGTCGTCGAGAACGGACTGGTGCTGTTCCGACACTCGATCCCGCTCGGCGACACCGCTCTCGACGGCTTCGACCGCTCGTTCCATCTCGTCGTCGGCGTGGCCGACCGGATGGAGCACGCGCTGACCGGGGCCGACGAGCACTGACGGTCAGACCGGCTGCGGCGCCAGGTCCAGGGCCTGTTCGAGCAGCACCTGCATGCGCGCGAGCAGCTGATCGGCCTCACCGAAGGTCAACGCCCCGGTCTGCACCCCCGTGCGGATCTCGTCGGCCACCGTCCGGGCGAAGTGGGTGCACCACTCAGCGCTGCTCTCACTGTCACGCATCGTGAGATCATGCCCTGTGACGTCCGTCACATCGTCACCGGGGTCACTCAGTTCACACGAGCCACAGCCAGCACGCCGGGACGTGCGCTGATCGTCTCCAGCCGGGTCAGCGTGGGGTGGCCCTCGATCAGGAGCGCGACGTCGGTGCCCGGGACCGGCGAACGCGACTCGCCCAGGCTCATGTGCAGCCCGTGACCGTCGTCGCCGGAGCGCTTGTCGACCCGCACCTGCACCGAGCCGAACGCGGCCAGGGTCGCCTCGCGCAGTTCACCCAGCTCCTCCGGTGAGCGGTCGGGCACGTTGAGGTTGAGGACGGTGGCCTCGTCCTCGGCGAGCAGGACGTCGAGGACCGACGGCAGGACGTGCCGCACCGCGTCCCAGTGCGGGTGCTCCGGCGGGTTCCATCCGGTGTCGAGGGAGACCGCCAGAGCGCGCCAGCCGTGGATCCCGGCCGTCAGCGCCGCGCCGACCGTGCCGGAGTGCAGCACCGCGCGGCCGACGTTCGAGCCGAGGTTGATGCCGGAGAGCACGACGTCCGGGGCCGGGTCGAGCCAGCCGCGCGCCGCCGAGTGCACGATGAACGCCGGGTGCCCCTCCACGCCGTAGGCCGGGACGCCGTCGAGACCGGGGAGCTCCCGCGGGTGCAGCCGCACCCGCCCGTCCTCGCGCACGGCGAGCACCGACCCGCCGACCCCGCTCGCGTCGACGTGCGGTGCGGCGACCGTCACCTCGAACCCCGCGTCCCTGGCCCCCTCGGCGAGAGCCCACAGCCCGGGGGAGTCGATCCCGTCGTCGTTGGTGATCAGGGCCCTGAGGCCGGTTGCCGGGGGTCGTCGCGAGGAGGCCACCCCTGCACGGTAGGCGAGGGAGGTGACCGGAGGGTGGCGCCGCGACGACGCTCACCCGGGCTCCCCGCCTCCCACCCGAGTTGCGCACACCAGCCGAGCGTCAGCGCCCGACCGCCCCCGCCGGTAGCCTCCCGGCGTGCTCATGCCGATGCCGCCGACGGGCGAGCAGTTCGAGATCCGCTCCGGGGCCGCGCAGGCCGTCGTCACCGAGGTGGGGGCCGGGCTGCGGGCGTTCTCCGTCGACGGCCGCCCCTTCGTCGAGACCTTCGACGCCGATTCCCGCCCGCCCCGCGGCGCGGGTTGCGTCCTGGTGCCCTGGCCCAACCGCACCGCGCGCGGCCAGTGGCTCTGGGACGGCGGACCGCAGCAGCTCGCGCTCTCCGAGCCCGCGGCGGGCAACGCGATCCACGGCCTGCTCCGCCACACCCTCTACCGGGCCGACGAGCAGTCGCCCGACGCGGTGACGCTGAGCGCGGTCGTCGCGCCGCAGCCGGGATGGCCGGTGCCTCTGGCCACGTCGGTGCGCTACGCCGTCGACGCGGGCGGGCTGACCGTCACCCACACCGTCTCCAACGTCGGCACCGCCGCGGTGCCGTTCGGGGTCGGCGCCCACCCCTACCTGCGCGCGGGCGCGGCCGACACCGACGACTGCACGCTGCACCTCGCCGCCACCACGGCACTGCCATTGGGCGGAGGTCTCCCGGTCGCGCCCGCCGCACCCGTCCCGCGGCCGGAGATCACGCTGCGCGGCGCGGAGCTCGACCACGCCTTCGGCGGCTGCGTCCCCGTCGGCGACGACGACCTCGTCCGGCACCGCCTCTCCGGTCCCGACGGCGAGGTCGAGCTGTGGGCCGACCCCGACTTCGGGTGGGTCCAGGTCTTCACCCCCGACGACCACCCGGGCCGCGGGCGCGCCGTGGCCGTCGAGCCGATGACGTGCCCACCCGACGCGCTGAACTCCGGCACCGGGCTGCTGGTCGTCGGGCCGGGGGAGACCTGGTCGGGCCGCTGGGGGATCTCACCGCGATGACGTTCCTGACCGGGCCGAAGGTCCTCGTCCGGCAGGCCACCGCGGAGGACTGGACCCTGGAGGAGGAGCTGGTCTACCGGGGCCGCACGGAGGAGTTCGTGGTGCCGCGGGGCACCCTCACCGACTTCGCGTCGGTGCCGCGCGTGTTCGTCTGGCTGGTGCCCAAGTTCGGCCGCTACACCGCGGCAGCGGTCCTGCACGACCACCTCGTGCGTGTCGAGCGGCCGGCCGGACGGATCGGTGCGGTCGACGCCGACGGCCTGTTCCGGCGCGCGATGCGCGAGCTCGGCGTGCCGTTCCTGTTGCGCTGGTTCATGTGGGCCGCGGTGCGGCTGGGCTCGCTCACCGAGCCGGCGGGGCGCGTCGGGTGGCTGCGCGACCTGCCCGCGGTCCTCGCCGTCACGCTCGTCGCGCTGCCGGTGGTGGCGCTGCCCGCCGTCGCGGTCGTCGTCGGGCTGGTGCTGTTCGGGGCTCTGGAGTTCCTGGTCTGGCCGGTGCTGCTGGTGGGTCGCCGCCTGCGCCCCGGCAGCGACCGCGCGGTCAACCGGCCGGACCCGGGGTTCCGCACTTAGATCAGTTGAGGTGCGCCTTCAGGCTCTTCGCCGCGGTCCGCAGCCGCTCCGCGTGCGCCGCCGACGCCGCGGGCACCCGGTCCTCCAGCAGCTTCGCGCCCTCGAGCCAGCGGCCCTGGTCGCCGAGGGCCTCGCCGAGCTCGAGGACGTCGGCGAGCCGGACGCCCGGCAGCAGCAACCGCATCCGCAGCACCCACTCCAGGTCCCCGGGCCTGCGGCGCGCCCCGTAGACCGCGCGCAGGTTCTCCAGCATCCGGGCCAGGATCGCCCGGGTCGGGGTGGGGGTGAGCAGGTGTGGGCCGAACGGGATCTCGGGCCCCGCACCCGTCGCGCCGCGGAACAGCTCCTCGCACCGGGCCCCGCTGATCTCGACGCCGCCCGCGAACACGTCGAGGTAGCGGCTCGTCCCCGTCGGGCGGACGAGGAAGTGCCCGGGCATCCCGACACCCTCCATCGGCAACCCGGCCCGGCGCCCCACCTCCATCGTCACGACGGCGAGCGTGATCGGGATGCCGAGGCGACGGCCCAGGACGTGGTGCAGCAGCGAGTTGCGGGGGTCGGTGTAGTCGCCGACGTTGCCGCCGAACCCCTCGTCGACGAACAGCCGCTGGCACAGGCCGTCGACGGTGCTCACGCCCGCGGCGAGACGGTCGAGCTCGCGGAGCCAGCGCGTGATGTCGAGGTCGGGCTGGGCGCCTGCGGCGAGCGCCAGCGCGGCCCGGTCCAACGGGGGATCGGGGGCGCCGACCACCCGGCCGAACCGCTGCACGGGGTCCACGGGTCCATCGTGCGCCCCGGACCGCCGGGAGTCGAGCGGCCGGGTAGACAGGCGGCATGACCGACAACCACCAGGTCCGCCTCGCCGCCCGCCCCGAGGGCCTCCCCACGCCCGAGGTGTGGGAGCACACCACCGAACCCGTCCCGGAGCCCGCCGACGGCCGGTTCGTCGTCCGGATCACGCACCTGAGCCTCGACCCGGCCATGCGCGGCTGGATGAACGCCGGCCGCTCCTACGTGCCGCCGGTGGGCGTCGGGGAGGTCATGCGGGCACTCGGCGCGGGGCAGGTCGTGGCGTCGAGGCACCCCGACTTCCCGGAGGGTGCGTACGTCACGGGCATCTTCGGGGTGCAGGAGTACGCGGAGTCCGACGGCGGCGGCGTCACGGTCGTCGACCCGTCGGTGGTGCCGCTGCCCACCTACCTCGCCGTACTCGGCATGACGGGCATGACCGCCTACTTCGGCCTCCTCGACGTCGGCGCGCTGCGCGACGGCGAGACCGTCGTGGTGTCGGGGGCGGCGGGCGCGGTCGGCAGCGTCGTCGGGCAGCTCGCGAAGCTGAAGGGCGCCCGGGTGATCGGCATCGCCGGCGGCGCCGAGAAGTGCGCCTGGATCGTCGACGAGCTCGGCTTCGACGCCGCGATCGACTACCGCACCGAGAACGTCGGCAAGGCCCTGCGCACCCATGCCCCCGACGGGGTCGACGTGTACTTCGACAACGTCGGTGGCGAGATCCTCGACGCGGCGCTCGCCCGACTGCGGCTCGGCGCGCGCGTGGTGATCTGCGGCGCGATCAGCACCTACAACGCGACCGAGCGCCCGGCCGGGCCGGTCAACTACATGTCCCTGCTGGTCAACCGCGCGCGGATGGAGGGCTTCGTGGTCTTCGACTACGCCGACCGCTACGCCGACGCCGCCGTCGAGCTGGGCGGCTGGCTGCGGGAGGGGAGGCTGCGCAGCCGCGAGGACGTCGTGCGCGGGGGCGTCGCCGACTTCCCGGACACCCTGCTGCGGCTGTTCCGCGGCGAGAACACCGGCAAGCTGATCCTGCAGATCGGCGAGTAGCCCTACTCCATCCGGACCCGGACGACGGTGCCTTCGTCGTCGCTCCACACCTGGAGGACGTCGGTCAGCTCGGAGGCCAGCCACAGGCCCCGTCCGCGCGCACCGGACGACGACGGGCGCACCAGCCCGGGGAACGGCACGTTCATCCGGCCCCGGTCGGCCACCTCCGCGATGACCGACCCGGCCGTGGCCCAGAGCTGCAGCCGGGCCGCCCCCGGGCCGTGCTCGACGCTGTTGGTGGCGAGCTCGTTGACGGCCAGCACGAGGTCGTCGGCGCGGTCGTCGTCGAGGCCCGCGGAGGCGGCGGCGGCGGCGACGCGGCGACGGACCGCGGACAGGTCCGCCATGCGGAAGGCCACGTCGGTGTCGGCGGGCCCCAGGTGCGGCGGCGGGGGCGGCGGGTACTCGACGAGTGCCTCGGGTGGCGGCCGGTAGCCGGGCCCGGGCCGCGGGCCGTCGGCGGTGAGCAGCTGGGGATGGGTCACCCCGATCACCGGGTCGGAGTCGGGGCACGCGCAGAGCACGGTGATCGGCAGGCCCTCGATGGCCACGTCGATCGCGAGGTCGAGCCGTGCCCAGTGCTCGACACCCACGTCGGGCAGCTGCAGGTGCTGCCCGATCACCAGCACCCGACCGGCGACGGCCTGGCGCGCGAGCCGCGCCCAGCGCACCGCGACGGTGAACGCCGGAACCGCGTGCACCCGCACCGGATCGGCGAAGTCGACCCGCGACGCGTCGGGCCCGAGCAGTGCGCTCACCGCGTCGCGCTCCGGGTCGGCGAGCACGGCGAGGACCGGGTCGCCCGCCGTGAGGGCGGTGCCGAGCGCGGGCTCCAACCGGGCGGCCAGGTCGTGCGCACCGGCGAAGGGAACCGCCAGGTGGTCGACGCCGCTATCCATCGCCCACCCCCCAGTCGCCTCAGCGGACAGTAGCGGCCGCCACCCCACACAGCAGTGCGGAGCGTGGCAGGGTGTGTCGGACACCGAGAGATCAGGAGCAGTGATGCGCGTCTTCGACGGAGTGGACGACCTGCGGGCGGCGACGGGCACGCAGCTCGGCGTGGGCGAGTGGGTGACCATCGAGCAGGGCCAGATCGACACGTTCGCCGATGCGACCGACGACCACCAGTGGATCCACATCGACGCGGAGAAGGCGAAGGACGGCCCGTTCGGCACGACGATCGCGCACGGCTTCCTCACGCTGTCGCTGCTGTCGTCGCTGGTCGCGAAGGTCTTCGCGGTGGAGAACACCAAGATGGGCGTGAACTACGGCCTCAACAAGGTGCGTTTCACCTCACCCGTCCCGGTCGGCAGCAAGGTGCGCGCGAACGTCGAGCTCTCCGACGTCTCCGACGTCACCGGCGGCGTGCAGATCACCACGAAGGTCACCGTCGAGATCGAAGGGTCGGAGCGGCCGGCCCTGGTCGCCGAGTGGCTCACCCGCCGGTACGTCTGATGCGCGATGCGGTGATCTGCGAGCCCCTGCGGACGCCCGTGGGGGGCTTCGGCGGCTCGTTGCGGGACGTCCCGGCCCACGAGCTGGCCGCCATCGTCATCCGCGGCCTGCTCGACCGCACGGGGCTGGCCCCCGACGCCGTCGACGACGTGATCCTCGGCCACTGCTACCCGACGATGGACGCCCCGGCCATCGGCCGGGTGGCCGCACTCGACGCCGGGCTGCCGGTCACCGTGACCGGGCTGCAGCTCGACCGCCGCTGCGGCTCCGGCCTGCAGGCCGTGCTCTACGGGGCGATGCAGGTGCAGGCGGGGGCGTCGGACGTGGTGCTGGCCGGCGGCGCGGAGTCGATGTCGAACGCGTCGTTCTACTCCACGTCGATGCGCTGGGGCGCTCGCGGAGGCACCCCCGGGGTGATGCTGCACGACTCGCTCGCCCGCGGCCGCGTCACCGCGGGCGGGGTCAACTTCCCGGTGCCCGGCGGCATGCTGGAGACCGCGGAGAACCTGCGACGCGAGTACTCCATCCCGCGCGAGGAGCAGGACGAGTTCGCGGTGCGCAGCCACCACCGGGCCGCCGCCGCGCGCGACGCGGGCCGGTTCACCGACGAGATCGTCCCGGTCACCGTGAAGGGCCGGAAGTCCGACACCGTCGTCGCCGCCGACGAGCACATCCGCGCCGACTCCTCGGTCGAGAAGCTCTCCACGCTCCGCCCGATCCTCGGCAAGGGCGACCCGGACGCCACCGTCACCGCGGGCAACGCCAGCGGGCAGAACGACGGGGCGTCGATCTGCGTCGTCACCACGCCGGAGAAGGCCGCGGAGCTGGGCCTGCGCCCGCTCGCGCGGCTCGTCTCGTGGGGCGTCGGCGGCGTGGCGCCCGCGACGATGGGGATCGGGCCCGTCCCGGCCGTCGCGAAGGCACTGGGTGCGGCGTCGCTGACGCTCGCCGACATCGACCTGATCGAGCTGAACGAGGCGTTCGCGGCGCAGGTGCTCGCCTGCACGCGCGAGTGGAAGTTCACCGACGCCGACTTCGACCGGGTCAACGTCAACGGGTCCGGCATCTCGCTCGGCCATCCCGTCGGGGCCACCGGTGGTCGCATCCTGGCCACACTGACGCGCGAGATGGTGCGGCGCGACGCCCGCTACGGCCTGGAGACGATGTGCATCGGCGGCGGCCAGGGACTCGCGGCGGTGTTCGCCCGCGTGTGAACGGCGTATGTCCGCAGATGAAACACCCGGACGGCGGCAGCCGATTCATCCTGTAGCACGACGAGCGCAGGGGAGTCGGGGATGACGGACATGATGCCGGTCGGGGTCACGGTCAGCGGCCGAGAACGGGCGCTGCTGCGGGCGGTGGCGGCCGGACGCTGCCAGTTCCGCGGCGGCTGCGAGCCGGTGCTGCTGGTCGACGGTCTGGCGTGCGCCGACTGGTCGGTGGCACGGCGCCTCGTCGAGAGCGGTCTCGTCGAGCCCCCCGACCCCCGCGTTCCTCTGGCCCCCGCTGTGCTCACCGAACCGGGGTCGGCGCTGCTCACGACCGTCTAGGTCACACCGAACCGACTTGCCGACGCCCGGCCACGGGTACATGCTTGCATCCGACAACTTGTTGTATGCCACATGCAAACCCGAGGTAAAGACCGTGCCATCCGATGCCGAGCTGGCCACCGCCGACGTGGTCGGCACCCAGCTCATGCGGCTCGTCCGCCTTCTGGAGCGCAAGCACGCCCAGTACCAGGCCGACCACCCCGACGCCGTCGAGCGCGCGACGTACATCCTGCTCGTCCACCTCGTGAAGGACGGACCGCAGCGGGCGGGGACCCTCGCCGAGTCCGTGCACTCCGACCCCTCGACGATCAGCCGGCAGATCGCGCAGCTCGTGCGGCTCGGGCTCGTCGAGCGCACCGCCGACCCCGAGGACGGCCGGGCGACGCTGCTCGCCGCCACCGGGGAGGGGATGCGCGTGTTCGAGCAGAACCGCCGTTCCCGCAACGAGCGCATCGCCTCCCTGATCACCGAGTGGGACGACGACGACCGCCTGCGGCTCGCCGACCTGCTCACCCGCTTCACCACCGAGTTCGAGAACCACAGGAACAACACCGAGGCCGCCGCCGTGGCGACCCGGTCGTGAGGAGACCCGCAATGTCCGCCCCCACCGCGGAGGCCTCGCCCCCCGCCGGACTGCTGACCCACCGGCAGATTCTCACGATCTTCGCCGGGCTGATGATCGGCATGTTCCTGGCCGCGCTCGACCAGACGATCGTGGCCACCTCGATCCGCACCATCGCCGACGACCTCGACGGCCTGAGCCTGCAGGCCTGGGCCACCACGGCCTACCTGATCACGGCCACCATCACCACGCCGCTCTACGGCAAGCTCTCCGACATCTACGGCCGCAAGCCGCTGTTCCTCACGGCCATCGGCATCTTCGTGCTCGGCTCGATCGCCTGCACGTTCGCCACGTCGATGTACCAGCTCGCCGCGTTCCGGGCGATCCAGGGACTCGGCGCGGGCGGCCTGTTCTCCCTCGCGCTGACGATCATCGGCGACATCGTCGCCCCCCGTGAGCGCGCCAAGTACCAGGGCTACTTCGTGGCCGTGTTCGGCACGTCGAGCGTGCTCGGCCCGGTCGCGGGCGGCTTCTTCGCCGGCCAGGCCGAGATCCTCGGCATCACCGGCTGGCGCTGGGTCTTCCTGATCAACGTGCCGCTGGGCATCCTCGCGCTCGCCGTCGTCACGAAGGTCCTCAACGTCCCGCACACGAAGCGCTCGCACCGCATCGACTGGCCCGGCGCGCTCGCGCTCGTCGTGGGGCTGGTGCCGCTGCTGATCGTCGCCGAGCAGGGACGCGTCTGGGGCTGGGACTCCGGGCGCTCGATCACCTGCTACGTGCTCGGCGTGCTCGGCATCCTCGCGTTCGTCCTGCTGGAACGGCGCATCGGTGACGACGCGCTGCTGCCGCTGCGGATGTTCCGCAACGGCGTCTTCAGCTGGGGCTCGATCGCGGGCTTCGTCGCCGGCGTCGGCATGTTCGGCGCGCTGGCGCTGCTCCCGCTGTACCTGCAGATCGTCAAGGGGTCGACGCCCACCGAGGCCGGCCTGCAGACGCTCCCGCTCGTGCTCGGGATCATGAGCATGTCCGTGTTCTCCGGTCAGATGATCTCCCGCACCGGCCGCTACAAGATCTGGCCGATCATCGGTCTCTCGTTGATGATCGTCGGGATCGGGGCGCTGTCGTTCATCGGCGTCGACACCCCGTACTGGCAGGTCGCTCTGATCATGGTCGTGATCGGCTGGGGCCTGGGCGGCAACATGCAGCCCCTCACGTTGGCCGTGCAGAACGCCGCCGCGCCGCGGGACATGGGCGTCGCCACCGCGTCGGCCACGTTCTTCCGGCAGATGGGCGGCACGCTGGGCACCGCGGTGTTCATCTCCGTGCTGTTCAGCGTCCTGGGCGGGCAGGTGGCCGACAACTTCCGCGCCGCCGCGGGCACCCCGGCGTTCCAGGCCGCGCTCGCCGACCCGGCGGTGCTGTCCAACCCGGCCAACGCCCCGATCCTGCAGGGCCTGCAGGGCGGCGGCGGGCTGTCGCTCGACGACTCCTCGTTCCTCGCCACGGCCGACCCGACGCTCGCCCGTCCGATCCTGGAGGGCTTCGCGGGCTCGATGAGCATCGTGTTCCTCGGCGCCGCCGCCGTGCTGATCATCGGCCTGTTCGCGGTGATCATGATGAAGGAGGTGCCGCTGCGGACCCAGTCCGGCGTCGACGCGCGGAACTCCGAGGACACCACCGCCGCCGCGGCCGCCGCGGCGGAGGGCGGGCCCGACGCGGTCCCGGCCGACTCCGACCGACCGGCTCCCGCGCAGAACGGTTCCGCACCGGTCCTGACGAAGGCGATCCCCGCCGCCGGGGGCTCGACCAACGGGGTCTCCACCAACGGGTCCCACTCCAACGGCTCGCACCCCAACGGGTCCGCGCCCGTCGGGGTGCTCGCCGAGCCGCGGACCGAGCGGATGGCGGCGCCCACGGGCACCGACGCCCGCGACCGGCTGCTCGCGATGCTGCTGCCCGACCCGGACCGCGCGCTGACCGTCGTCACGACGGCGGAGCGGGCCCGGGACGCGGTCCGGCACGCGCGCACGGAGCTGGAGGTGCGCACCGCCGAGCTCGACGGGGCCGCCGAGGAGCTCGTCGCGCAGGGTCTGAGCCCGCGCCAGGTGCAGGACCTGCTCGGCCTCACCGAGGACGAGGGCCCGCTGGCCGCGCGGCACGGGGCGCACGCGGCGGAGTAGCCCTACCGCAGTTGCAGGAAGGCCACCTTGCCGCCATCGGATGGCGGCAAGGTGGCCTTCCTGCAATGCGGGTGGCTCAGTGCCCGGTGGAATCTCCCTCGGCCGCCTCGGCCGACCCAGCCGCCTCGGCTGCCTCGGCCTCGGCGATCTGCGCCCGCTTCCAGGACGCCTGGATCTCGCGCTCGGCGTCGGCGCGGCCGACCCAGGTGGCGCCCTCGACGCTCTTGCCGGGCTCCAGCTCCTTGTAGATCTCGAAGAAGTGCTGGATCTCCTGACGGTCGAATTCCGCGAGGTGGTGGATGTCGCGCAGGTGCTCCTGGCGCGGGTCGGCCGACGGGACGCAGAGGACCTTGTCGTCGCCCCCCATCTCGTCCTTCATCCGGAACATGCCGATGGCGCGGCAGAGGATGATGCAGCCCGGGAACGTCGGCTCCCGGACGAGGACCAGCGCGTCGAGCGGGTCGCCGTCCTCCCCGAGGCTGTCGTCGATGAACCCGTAGTCGGCGGGGTACTGGGTGGCCGTGAACAGCGTGCGGTCCAGGCGGATACGCCCGGTCTTGTGGTCCACCTCGTACTTGTTGCGGCCACCTTTCGGAATCTCGATGGTGACGTCGAAGTCCACGAGGGTGCTCTCCTGAGGTTCGGGAACGTGCGTGTATCGGACCCCTCTAGTGTGGGGGACCGCCTCCCCGTGGACGTGACCGGCCGACAGTGCTGTTGCGCACCCCCCCGTCGGGCGAGGTGAACGAGGAGGGTCGGCGTGGGTTTCGGTGGACGGATCGGCGACACGTTGCGTGTACCCGGTCGCGGACTTCGACGGGGCATCGCGGTGCTCACCGTCCTGGTGCTGGCCGGCGGCGTGGGCAGCGCGGTCTCGCTGACGGCGCCGTCGCTGATCTCCGACCTCGGGCTCACCGGGCCGCCCGCCGCGCTGGAGCCGACCGCCCCGGTCCCGGCGCTCGGCCCGCTGGCGGCCACCGCGCCGCTGCCCAGCACCGCCGGGTTGGAGGCGGCGCTCGGCGAGGCCGTCGCCGACATGCCGGGCCGCTTCACCGGCACCGTGCTCGACCCCGCCACCGGCCAGGTCATCTGGGCCACCGACGCCGAACGCGCGCTGGTGCCCGGCTCCACCGCCAAGATCCTCACCGCCGCGGCGGCCCTGCTGACGCTCAATCCGACCGACGGCTTCGTCACCCGGGTCGTCGCGGGGACGCAGCCGGGCACCGTCGTCCTGGTCGGGGGCGGCGACCCCACGCTCACCGCGCTGCCGGAGGGCGAGGACGGCGTCTACCCGGGGCCGGCGCGGCTCACCGAGCTCGCGCAGGAGGTGCAGGAGCAGATGCCCGGCCCGATCGACACGGTCGTCGTCGACACGAGCCGCTACTCCGGATCCACGTCGGCACCGGGCTGGGACCCCACCGACATCGCCGCGGGCTTCGTCACGCCGATCGAACCGCTCATGCTCGACGGCGGCCGCATCGACCCCACGCTGCAGGACACCCCCCGCACCGACGAGCCCGCGCTGGTCGCCGGTCGGGCGTTCGCCGAGCTAGTCGGGGCCGACGACGTCGAGACCGGCACCGCCCCCGGCCAGGGCGAACGCCTCGGCTCGGTCACGTCGGCGCCGTTCAGCGAGCTGATCGAGCACACCATGCGCACGTCCGACAACGTGCTCGCCGAGGCGCTCGCGCGCGAGGTCGCGGTCGCGCGGGGCGGACAGCCGTCGTTCGCGGGTGCCGCCGAGCAGACCCTCGCCGCGCTCACGCAGGCCGGGTTCGACCCGTCGGGCGCGGTGCTGGTCGACGGCAGCGGTCTGTCCACCGAGGACGAGGTACCCGCGCAGGTGCTCGGCGCGTTGCTCTCGGCCGCGGCCACCCCCGCCGAGAGCGACCGCGACACCGACTTCCTCCGCCCGCTGATCACCGGGCTCCCGGTGGCGGGCGGCGACGGCACGCTCGACGACCGCTTCGGCGTCGACACCCCGTCGGCGTCCGGGCGGGGCACGGTGCGCGCCAAGACCGGCACGCTGACGAACGTGAGCAGCCTCGCCGGGCTGGTCACCGACGCCGACGGCAGACTGCTCGTGTTCGCGTTCATGTCGAACGGCGCATCGCCCGCCACCGTGCGTCCCCGGTTGGACGCACTCGCCGCCGAACTGGGCGGCTGCGGCTGCCCCTGACGGTGCGTAGCGTGGGGCGGGTGCCGCAGACGATCGAGGACATCCCCACCGAGCAGGGCCTGCCCGTCGACTGGCGCCTGGCGGCGCGCACCGCGGCCCGCCTGACGTCCTCCGGCCCGCCCGCCACCGTCGCCGAGGCCGCCGAGCTGGTGGCCCGGCTGCGCACCGACGCCGCCGTCGCCGAGGGGCACGTCCGCGACGTGACCGGGCTCGGTGCGGGCCTGCCGCTGCTGCCCGCCGACGTCGTCGACCGGCCCGCGTGGGCGGCCGCCGCCGTCGACGGGATGCGCTCGCTCACCGACGGCGCCCGCCTGCCCGCCACCCCGCGACTGGCCAGGGCCGTCACCGCGCGCACCGCCGGTCTGCAGATCGGCGGCGTGCTCGGCTACCTCGGCGGCCGGGTGCTCGGCCAGTACGACCCGTTCGGCGGGCCCGACCACGAGGGTCGCCTGTTGCTCGTCGCCCCCAACGTGCACGCCGCCCAGCAGGCGCTCGACGTGCCGTCCACCGACTTCGGCCTCTGGGTCTGCCTGCACGAGGCCACGCACCGACTGCAGTTCACCGCGGTGCCGTGGCTGCGCGACTACTTCGCGGCCGAGGTCGGCACGCTGCTGTCGATCTCACAGGCCGGGACCGCCGGGCTGGCCGAGCGGCTGCCCGAGGCCGTGCGCGCCCTGCGCGACTCGAAGGGCGACGCGCTCGCGATCGTCGAGCTGCTCCAGGGGCCCGAGCAGCGGCTCGTGCTCGACCGGCTCCTCGCCCTCACGACCCTGCTCGAGGGTCACGCCGATCACGTCATGGACGCGGCGGGGCCCGAGGTGGTGCCCAGCGTCGCCACGATCCGGCGCCGGTTCACCGCCCGTCGGCGCGGGGGTGGCGTCGTCGACCGGGTGCTGCGCGCGCTGCTCGGCGTCGAGGCGAAGGTCAAGCAGTACGCGGTGGGGGCGGCCTTCACCCGGCACGTGGTGCTGGCTGCGGGCATGGACGGCTTCAACACGGTCTGGACGGGCCCGGACACCCTCCCCCTGCGCTCCGAGCTGGAGGACCCGGCGGCCTGGCTCCGGCGGGTGGGCCCCTGACACACGCCCACCCCACCCCGCGAGTCGCTGTTTCCCCGCCCGCGAGTCGCTGAATCTCCGCCCCTTCCCCGCCCGCGAGTCGCCCGAGCCACCGGTCCGACGGGCCGGACGAGATCTACGTGGGAGGGGTCCCCGCAGGCCGAACCCCTCCGATGGAGATCCCATGGCGGCGGGCCGGCGGGCATGGTCCGCCGTGGCGGACGAGGGCGGTGGGCCGAACAGGCACGGGCAGAGCCCAGAGGCGGTGCGGTGCGGTGCGGCTAGCGGCAGCACGCCAGGGCCGGAACTCGACGACTCGCGGGCGGAGATACAGCGACTCGCGGGCGGGGAAACAGCGACTCGCGGGCGTGGGACCGTGGGCGGGTGTCCGCCGGTCCTCCCCTTCCCGTCGCCGAGGTCCGACGGGTCGTGCGGGCCGCGTTGGCGCCGTTCCGGGACGTCCCCGTGCTCGTCGCCTGCTCCGGCGGCGCCGACTCCCTCGCCCTCGCCGCCGCCGTCCTGACCCTGCGCGACGGCGTACACGCGGCGGTCGTCGACCACGGGCTGCAGGACGGGTCGACGGAACGCGCCGTCGAGACCGTCGCCGTGCTGGAGCGGATGGGGGCCACCGCGGCCGTGCACCGCGTCGAGGTCACCGGACCCGGCGGGACAGAGGCGGCGGCCCGCACGGCCCGCTACGGCGCCCTGCGCGCCGCCCGCCCGCACCCCGGGTCTCCCGTGCTGCTCGGCCACACCCTCGACGACCAGGCCGAGACGGTGCTGCTCGGGCTGGGCCGCGGGTCCGGCGCGCGCTCGCTGTCGGGCATGCGCACCTGGGACGACCCGTGGCTGCGCCCGCTGCTCGACATCCGCCGAGCGACGACCCGGGCCGCATGCGTCGCCCAGGACCTCCCGATCTGGGACGACCCGCACAACGCCGACCCCCGGTTCACCCGCGTGCGCCTGCGCCACGAGGTGCTGCCGCTGCTGGAGGACGTGCTGGCCGGCGGGGTGGCGGGGGCGCTGGCCCGCACCGCCGCGCAGCTGCGCGAGGACGACGAGGCGCTGACGGCGGTCGCGGACTCCCTGCTCGCGACCGCGGCGGACGAGCACGGCCTCGCCCACGACGCGCTGGCGACGCACCCGGTCGCGGTCCGCAGGCGGGTCCTGCGTGCCTGGCTGCACGCGTCCGGCGTCACCGGGCTGACCGCGGAGCACCTGCACGGGGTCGACGCGCTCGCCGTCCGCGGGCCCGATCGAACGGGTACGGCACTGCCGGGCGGGTTGGACGTGGTCCGCGCGCGTGGCAGGCTCGTGCTGCGACCGGGGAACTGGCCCGGGACCCGCTGACCCCGATGCAGGAGGCCCCCCGCCGTGTACGACGGTGACATCGCATCCACGCTGGTCACCGAGCAGGCCATCCGCGAGAAGACCGCGGAGCTGGCCGTGCAGGTCGGCAAGGACTACGCGGAGATCTGCTCCGGCCTCGGCCGCGACTCCGACCTCCTGCTCGTCGGCGTCCTCAAGGGCGCGGTGATGTTCATGACGGATCTCGCGCGCGCCCTGCCGCTGCCGGTGCAGCTGGAGTTCATGGCCGTCAGCTCGTACGGGTCGTCGACCTCGTCGTCCGGGGTGGTCCGGATCCTCAAGGACCTCGACCGCGACATCGCGGGCCGCCACGTGCTCATCGTCGAGGACATCATCGACTCGGGCCTGACGCTGTCCTGGCTGCTCAAGAACCTGGAGTCGCGCGGGCCGGCGTCGCTGGAGGTCTGCACGCTGCTGCGCAAGCCCGACGCGGTGAAGGTCGAGGTGCCCGTCAAGTACGTGGGCTTCGACATCCCCAACGAGTTCGTCGTCGGCTACGGCCTCGACTACGCCGAGCGGTACCGCGACCTGCCCTACATCGGCACGCTCGACCCCTCCGTCTACGCCTGAGTCGCCCGTCCGCGGGCGCGGAACGGGCGACTCAGGGGCGGAGGAACAGCGACTCGCGGGCGCGGGAACAGCGACTCGCAGGGTGGGGTCAGCCGTTGACCGGCGGGCCGGCCGGCGGGGAGACCGCCGTCAGCGGCACGCCCGCGGGCAGAGCCGAGAACGCCTCGGTGCCGGGCACCAGCGCGATGTCGCCGACGCCGCCGAACTCGTTGGCGTAGGCCAGCGCGAGCGCGAGGTCGGCCACACCGTTGCTCACCGGCAGCGGGGCCAGGTTGAGCGTGGACAGGATGCCGACCGCGTCGCCGTCGCCGTCGAGGAACGCGCTGCCCGAGTCACCGGGGACGCCGGGGGTGACGGTGTAGACCTCGTGGGAGAAGCCGCCGCCGGTGTCGCCCGCGCTCACGCCGACCTTCGGGCTGAGCTGCTCGATGCCCAGGCGCAGCGGCGAGTTGCCGTAGCTGAAGACCTGCTCGCCCGCGGGGAGGCCGTCGGTGTCGAGGCCGACCGGGCCGCCGAAGAACGGGATGCTCGGGTTGACGTCGACGACGTCCTCCGGCGCGATCTCGACGAGCGCGAAGTCGTTGAACTGGCAGGTGTCGGGGTCGGCTTCGCCGTTCTCCTGCATCGTGACCCAGGAGCTGTAGGCCAGCGTGCCCGCGCGCTCGGTGCCGTCGGCGGCCAGGATCGTCACCGCGGTGCCGAGGGGGCCGGTGCCGGAGTCGCACCCGTTGGTCTCGGTCGCCTCGCCGGTGCCCGCGCAGTGGGCGGCCTGCCCGATGAAGGTGCGGTCACCGCTGGTGAAGACGAAGTTGCTGGTGCACGCGCCGCCGCCGGCCGATTCCGTGACCACGCCGGGTCGGATCGCCGCGCTGTCGGCGGGGGCCCAGTCGGCGGCGACGGACGTCGCCGCGGGGGCCGCGACCAGCGGTGGCGCCGCGGTGGCCGCGGGGGCGATGAACACCGCGACGGCGACGACACCCGTCACCGCGCCGAGCGACGCCAGAGAACGATTGCTGACCCTCATGCACGAACCCCCGTCTTCGCCGGGCTGCCCGTCACATCCCCGCGGCAGGTTAACGACCGCGCAGTGGCGCGCGTTACCCACCCGTTGGGGTGAGCGGGAACATCCCCCCACGGGCGTTCGTTGTCCGCTCGGCACACCGGCCCGGAGTCCGCCGTCGACAGCCACGGCGCAACGCGCCCACCCGACCGCTACCCTGGTCGGATCAGGGCAGGTCGCGCCGCGGATGGTCGCGGGCGTGGCCTCCCGGCAGGCATTTCCGCACCAGGGAGGGTGAAGGCCGACTCAGGCCGAAGCTGCATGGACCGCAAGCGTCTGCTCCGCAACCCGTTGATCTGGATCCTCGTCGCGGTCCTCGTCTACTTCACCTTCAGCCTGCTCTTCGACGACACGCGCGGCTACACCCGTGTCGACACGTCGGTGGCGCTCGCGCAGATCGAGTCCGGCAACGTCACCGAGGCCCTCGTCGAGGACCGCGAGCAGCGCCTGCGGCTCACGCTCGCGCAGCCGGTCGACGGCGAGACCGAGATCCTGGCCCAGTACCCCGTGCAGACGAGCGACCGGATCGTGCAGGCCCTGCAGGCCGCGCCGAACACCCCGTCGTTCGACGTCGCCGTGCGTCAGGACTCGTTCCTGACCACGATGCTGATCTACCTGATCCCGCTCGGCCTGGTGCTGCTCGTCCTGTTCTGGATGATGAACAACGCCCAGGGCGGCAGCAACCGGGTGATGTCCTTCGGCAAGTCCAAGGCCAAGCAGCTCAACAAGGACATGCCGAAGACCACGTTCGGTGACGTCGCGGGGGCCGACGAGGCCGTCGAGGAGCTCTTCGAGATCAAGGACTTCCTGCAGAACCCGCAGCGCTACCAGGCGCTCGGCGCGAAGATCCCCAAGGGCGTGCTGCTCTACGGGCCCCCCGGCACCGGCAAGACGCTGCTCGCGCGCGCCGTGGCGGGCGAGGCGGGCGTGCCGTTCTACACGATCTCCGGCTCCGACTTCGTGGAGATGTTCGTCGGCGTCGGCGCCTCCCGGGTGCGCGACCTGTTCGAGCAGGCCAAGCAGAACAGTCCCTGCATCATCTTCGTCGACGAGATCGACGCGGTCGGCCGCCAGCGCGGCGCCGGCCTCGGCGGTGGCCACGACGAGCGCGAGCAGACGCTCAACCAGCTCCTCGTCGAGATGGACGGCTTCGACGCCCGTGGCGGCATCATCCTCATCGCCGCCACCAACCGTCCCGACATCCTCGACCCCGCGCTGCTGCGCCCCGGCCGCTTCGACCGGCAGATCCCGGTCGGCGCCCCCGACATGGCGGGCCGCCGCGCGATCCTGAAGGTGCACTCCGCGGGCAAGCCGTTCGCTCCCGACGTCGACTTCGACTCCCTCGCCAAGCGCACCGTCGGCATGTCCGGCGCCGACCTGGCCAACGTCATCAACGAGGCCGCGCTGCTCACCGCACGCGAGAACGCCACGCTGATCAACGGGGCCGCGCTCGAGGAGTCCGTCGACCGCGTCGTCGGCGGCCCGCGCCGCAAGGGCAAGATCATCTCGGAGCAGGAGCGGAAGATCACGGCGTACCACGAGGGCGGGCACGCGCTCGCCGCGTGGGCCATGCCGGACCTGGAGCCGGTCTACAAGCTCACGATCCTGCCCCGCGGCCGCACCGGCGGCCACGCGCTCGTCGTCCCCGAGGACGACAAGGGCCTGATGACCCGCTCGGAGATGATCGCCCGGCTGGTCTTCGCCATGGGCGGCCGCTCGGCCGAGGAGCTCGTCTTCCACGAGCCCACCACCGGTGCGTCCTCCGACATCGACCAGGCCACCAAGATCGCCCGCGCGATGGTCACCGAGTACGGCATGAGCGCCCGGCTGGGTGCCGTCCGCTACGGCCAGGAGCAGGGCGACCCGTTCCTGGGCCGCTCGATGGGCAACAAGGCCGACTACTCGCTCGAGGTCGCCCACGAGATCGACGAGGAGGTGCGCAAGCTCATCGAGGCCGCGCACACCGAGGCGTGGGAGATCCTCAACACCTACCGCGACATCCTCGACGCGCTCGTGTTCGAGCTCCTCGAGAAGGAGACGCTCACCCGCAAGGACCTGGAGCGGATCTTCGACCGGGTCGAGAAGCGGCCGCGGATCACCGCGTTCAACGACTTCGGCGGGCGTACGCCGTCCGACAAGCCCCCGATCCTGACGCCCGCCGAGCGGGCCAAGGAGCGCGGCGAGCCCTGGCCGCCGCACGCCGAGCCCACCCGCGAACCCACGCCCGTCGGCTCGTTCCCCGGTGGCGCGCACGACGTGCCCGTCCCCGGCCCGGGCGGCGGGTCGCCCGCCCCCGGACCGCAGGGCGGCTACCCCGGCGGGTTCCCGACGCACCAGCCGACCGGTCCGCAGCAGACGTGGGGCACCCCCGCCCCGCAGCAGGACGCCCGGCCCAACTCGGTGCCGCACAACTACGGTGCGCCGCCGGACTGGCGCCCGGCCACCACGCCGTCCGGTCAGACCTGGCCGCCCGCCGGTCAGTGGGAGCCGCCGCGCCAGCCCCCGGCCCCGCCGTGGGAGCGCCCGACCGGAGCCAACGGCAACGGGATCCCCGGCAACGGGAACGGCAACGGCGCCCACCCCGGCGAGCCGGGCCCGGCCGCCGGGAACGGCCACGGCGGCGACACCCCACACCCGGGCGACGCGAACGGCGACGCCGACCAGGGCGGGTCCCGCTGAACGCGGGGGTCCCCGGGGGCACGGTCTCCACGCCGGCCGGCCCGGGTACCACCGCTCCCGGCGGCGACCGTCCGGTCGTCGACCGGCCGCGGGCCGAGGCTGCCGTGCGGGAGCTGCTGATCGCGGTCGGGGAGGATCCCGACCGCGAGGGTCTGCGGGAGACGCCGGCCCGGGTCGCGCGCGCCTACGAGGAGATCTTCGCCGGGCTCTACACCGACCCGGACACGGTCCTGGAGAAGACGTTCGACGAGTCGCACCGCGAGCTCATCCTCGTCAAGGACATCCCGATGTTCTCCACCTGCGAGCACCACCTGGTGCCCTTCCACGGGATGGCGCACGTCGGCTACATCCCGGGGGAGAACGGGCGCGTCACCGGCCTGTCCAAGATCGCGCGCGTCGTCGACCTCTACGCCCGGCGCCCCCAGGTGCAGGAACGGCTCACCGGGCAGGTGGCCGACGCGCTGGTGCGCAAGCTCGATCCCCGCGGCGTCATCGTCGTGATGGAGGCCGAGCACCTGTGCATGGGCATGCGCGGGATCCGCAAGCCCGGGTCGCGCACCATGACCTCCGCGGTGCGCGGGCTGTTCCAGACGTCGCCCTCGTCACGAGCCGAGGCGTACTCGCTGATCCGGGGTACCTGACGGTCATGCTGCACCTGCCGCACCCCGGCCGCTGCGCCGTCCTCGGCGTCCTGAACGTCACCCCCGACTCCTTCTCCGACGGCGGCCGCTACGTCGACCGCGAACACGCCGTCGCGCACGGGGTCGCCATGCGTGACGCCGGAGCCGACCTGGTCGACGTCGGCGGCGAGTCCACGCGGCCCGGTGCCGGTCGCGTCGACGCGGCCACCGAGCAGGACCGGGTCGTCCCGGTGATCCGCGACCTCGTCGCCGAGGGCGTCCGGGTCAGCGTCGACACCACCCGCGCCGCGGTCGCCGAGGCCGCGATCGAGGCGGGGGCCACGGTCGTCAACGACGTCTCGGGCGGCCTGGCCGACCCGCGGATGGCCGCCGTCGTCGCGTCGGCGCGGGTGCCGTGGATCCTCATGCACTGGCGCGGGCACAGCGATCGGATGGGTGAGCTGGCCTCCTACGAGGACGTCATCGGCGAGGTCCGCGCGGAGCTGGTGGCCCGCGCCGACGCCGCGGTGCTGGCCGGCGTCGACCCCGGTCTGCTCGTGCTCGATCCCGGTCTCGGGTTCGCGAAGACCGCCGCGCACAACTGGGCGCTGCTGCGCCGGCTCGACGTGCTCGTCGCGCTCGGGTTCCCGGTGCTGGTCGGGGCGTCGCGCAAGCGCTTCCTCGGCGAGCTGCTGGCCGACTCCGACGGTGCACCCCGCCCGACCCCCGGCCGCGACGGCGCCACCGCCGCGATCACCGCACTGGCCGCGCAGGCCGGCGCGTGGGGCGTGCGGGTGCACGACGTCGACGGGAGCATGGACGCCGTCGCGGTCGCCGCTGCGCTGCAGCTCGGGGCGTCGCGGGCCCGGACCGGCCCCCCGGCCAATCCGTACTCGTGAGTCACGGCGACCGGATCGAGCTGCGCGGCCTGCGGGTCCGCGGTCACCATGGCGTGTTCGAGCACGAGCGCCGCGACGGGCAGGACTTCGTCGTCGACATCACCGTGTGGATGGACCTCGCCCCCGCCGCCGCGTCCGACGACCTCACCGACACCCTGCACTACGGCGAGCTGGCCCAGCGGGCGGCGGAGATCGTCGGAGGGGAGCCGTGTGACCTCATCGAGACCGTCGCCGGACGCATCGCGGCCGACGTCCTCACCGACGCACGCGTGCAGGAGGTCGAGGTCGTGCTGCACAAGCCGCAGGCCCCGATCCCCCTGGAGTTCGTCGACGTGGCGGTGGTGGCCCGACGCACCCGGCCCGCCCGGTGACCCGCGCGGTGCTCTCCCTCGGCTCCAACCTCGGCGACCGGATCGCCCATCTTCGGGCCGCGGTCGCCGGCTTCGCCGACGTGCTGGTCGGCGTGTCGCCGGTGTACGAGACGGCGCCGTGGGGCGGGGTCGAGCAGGCCGACTTCCTCAACGCGGTGATCGTCGTCGACGACCCGGCCGCAGACGCGCGGGAGTGGCTGCGGCGCGGACAGGCCCTGGAGGACGCGTCGGGCCGCGTGCGCGAGGTGCGCTGGGGGCCCAGGACGCTCGACGTCGACGTGGTCACGGTGACGGGTGTCGACGGGCCGGTGCTCAGCGACGACCCGGACCTGCTGCTCCCGCACCCCGGCACCCCGGACCGGGCCACCGTGCTGCGGCCGTGGCTCGACGTCGACCCCGCCGCCGTGCTGCCCGGGCACGGACCGGTCGCGGCGGTCCTCGCCGCGCTCGGCCCGGACGCCGAGGACGGCATGCGCCCCGGGCCGGTCCTGTGAGTGCCCGTGCGCGGAGGGACGCGCCAGGGCCCTGTCCTCCGCGCACGGGGTGGTTGCGGTGACCACCACCCGGTCGCGCGACCTGCTCGTCGCCGCCCTCGTCGCGGCCGTCGTCGCCAACCTGCTGGTGCGGCTGACCTACGGGTCGCTCCCGGCGATCCCCGCGTTCGCCGGCGTGACGCTGGGGGTGCTCGGGATCGCCGAGGCGATCGCGGGAAACGTGCTGCGCTCCCGGATCGAGCGACGTCCCGGCACCACGCCCGTGCCGCCTCTGGTCGCGGCGCGGGCGGTGGTCGTCGCGAAGGCGTCCGCGCTCGGTGGGGCGATCGTGGCCGGGGCGTGGGCCGGGCTGGCGCTGCACGTGCTGCCCCGGGCCGCGGAGATCGTCGCCGCCGCGGGTGACTCCGCGGGCACCGTGATCGGGCTGGTCTGCGCTCTGGTGCTGGTCGGCGGGGCGCTGTGGCTGGAGCGGTGCTGCCGCACCCCGGAGGACCGTCGTCCCGAACCCGAGCGGTGATCAACCCGTAGGCTCCCGGGGCATGACGCAGCTGACACAGGGGTGGGGGGCGCCACCGCAACTGCCGACGCCGGAGCGGCAGCGCCGGATCGTGCTCGGCCCGATCATCGGGCTGGTGGTGCTGGCGATCTGCGGCCTGCTGGTGATCGGACTGGTCGCGGGCAGTGTCGGGCCGGGCGGGGTGGTCGTCGGGGCGCTGTGCGCGCTGCTCCCGGTCGGGCCGGTCGTCGCCGCGTTCCTGTGGATCGACCGGTGGGAACCCGAGCCGCCCATGCTGCTGCTGTTCGCGTTCCTCTGGGGCGCCTGCTTCGCCACGCTGTCCGCGCTGCTGATCAACTCCGGCGCGGCGCTGCTGATCGACCAGCTGACCGGGGCCGGCGACGTCTACGGGGCGGTGATCGTCGCCCCGATCGTCGAGGAGGCGTTCAAGGGCGCGTTCCTGGTCGGGCTGCTGCTGTTCCGCAACCGCGAGTTCGACGGCATCGTCGACGGCATCGTCTACGCCGGGCTGGTCGCGGCGGGGTTCGCGTTCACCGAGAACATCCTCTACATCGGCCGCGCGTTCGCGGAGGACTCGATGGCCGGCCAGAGCGGGGCTGTGCTCGGCGTGCTGCTCGTCCGCGGGCTGCTCTCGCCGTTCGCACACCCGCTGTTCACCGCGATGATCGGAATCGGGGCGGGGATCGCGGCCCGGCACCGCAGCCCGCTCGTGCGGATCGTCGCGGTCGCCGTGGGCTACCTCGGGGCCGTGCTGCTGCACGCGCTGTGGAACGGCTCGGCCACCGTCGGGGGCGGCGGCGCGTTCCTCGGGGTGTACGCGTTCGTGATGCTGCCGCTGTTCCTCGGCATGATCGGCGTCGTCGTGTGGCAGCGCCGCCGGGAGCAGCGCACGGTGGCCGAGCAGCTGCCGCGCTTCGCTCAGGCCGGCTGGATCGCACCGAGCGAGGTCACGCTGCTGTCCAGCCTCGCCGGGCGGCGGGGCTGGCAGGCCGCGGTGCGGCGCCGTTCCGGCCGGGCCACTGCGAAGGCCGTCGTGGAGTACCAGGCCGCGGTCACCGAGCTCGCGTTCCTGCGGGCGCGGATCGCCCGCGGCACCGTCGGGTCGTCGGCGCCGATCTGGCACGAGCAGGCCCTGGGCACGCTGCGCCGGGCGCGGGCCGCGGCCGTCGGACACCCGGAGGCGTTGACGGTCGCGATGCAGCACCGCGGCCCGCAGAACTGGACCCCGCCGCCGCCCGGACCGCCCCCGCCGCCCGCCGCCGGACCGCAGTCCTGGCCGCCGCCCGCCCCGCAGCAGCCGACGTACCGACCGGGCCCGCCGCCGCCCGGACCGTGGCCCTCGGGGCCCCGATAGTCCTTCGTTTCTGCAACCTTTTCAGAATGTCGGAGCGGTACCGAACCGGAACTGTTTTCACTCGTTCAGTCGGATCTCGACCCGATTTCGGTTCGGACGGCAGCGCAGGTCACCCGCAGGACGACGAGTACTCCATGATCACCGATATCACCACGGTGTGATTCGTCTTTTCGGGTCGCGCAATCGGTGAGTACGGTCACAAGAACGGACCACGGGTAAAGAGACCTTGGTCATGCTTTCTCGCGAAATGCGTTCGTAATGTGGCGGACGGCCTTGCGACACCACCGCTCACCCGGAGCGGAGGGCGCAGGGTCACCGTCCCGACGGGCGGGGAACGGCGTGCCCGGTCAGGACGACGGCACGTGCCCAGCAACCTCGTGGGAGTTCCCCGTACGACCGCCGCGTGCTCCCCGGCCCGCGATCGCCGTCGGACGGTGCGCACCCTGAGGACCCCCATCCGTGCCGATCCACCCTGCGTCGATCCGTTCTGCGCTGCTCCACCCCGCGTCGGACCGGGCCGCGACCACCCCGTCGCCCGCCCGCCCCGCGCGCCACCACCTCCGCCGGTACGCGACCCGTGCCGCGGTCGTGGCCACCACCTCCGCCGCGGCCGCGGCGCTGATCGCGTTCCCGACCGCCGCCCAGGAAGCCGCCCCCGCGGCTGCTCCGGCACCCGCGGCCGTCACCTCGGCCGCCGCTCCCGCTCCGGTCCTCACCACCCGGATCGCGCCGGTCGCCGTCTCGGCGCCCGCCGCCGCACCCGCCGCAGTGTCGTCGGCCCGCCTCTCCGCGGTCGACCTCGCGCTGTCCAAGGTCGGCTCCCCCTACCGCTGGGGCGCCACGGGCCCGTCGGCGTTCGACTGCTCCGGACTCGTCAACTGGGCCTTCGAGCAGGCGGGCATCGAGGTGCCGCGCACCTCGCGCGCGCTGTCGCAGGCCGGAACCGCGGTCTCCCGCGGTGACCTGCAGCCCGGCGACCTGGTGTTCTTCTACTCGCCGGTGAGCCACGTCGGCATCTACATCGGCAACGGGCAGATGGTGCACGCCAGCACGTCCGGCAAGCCGGTCGCGATCTCCTCGATCGACGGGCGCCAGTACAACTCGGCCCGCCGCCTCTGATCCACACCGGATAGTGTGCGGCCGCATGAAGCCCGTCGCACTCGTCACCGGGGCGTCCCGGGGCATCGGTGCCGCAGTGGCCCGGGCCCTGGCGCCCGGCCACGACCTGCTGCTCGGCGGGCGCGACCACGCCGCGCTCGCCGCGCTCGCGGCGGAACTGCCCGGTTCGCGGCCGTGGCCCGTCGAGCTGACCGATCCCGCGGCACTGGCCGAGGCCACCGCGGGCATCGAGCGGCTCGACGTGCTCGTGCACTCGGCCGGGGTCGGCCTGCTCGGCACCGTCGCCGACACCCCGGCCGCCACCTGGCGCCGGCAGTTCGAGGTCAACGTCGTGGCCGTCGCCGAGCTCACCCGGCTGCTGTTGCCCGCACTGCGGGCCGCCCGCGGCCGGGTCGTGCTCGTCAACTCCGGTTCCGGGCTCACCGCGAAGGCCGGGTGGGGTTCCTACGCGGCCAGCAAGTTCGCGCTGCGGGCGTTCGCCGACGCGCTGCGCGCCGAGGAGGCCGGCGCCGGCGTGCGCGTCACGTCGGTGCACCCGGGCCGCGTCGACACCGACATGCAGCGGGCGGTCGTCGCGCACGAGGGCGGCACCTACGACCCCGGCGCCTACCTGCGGCCGGAGTCGGTGGCGGGGGCGGTCCTGCTCGCCGTGACCGCTCCGCCGGACGCCGCGCTCACCGAACTGGTCCTGCGGCCGGCCGGGTCCACCTGACAGTTGTCACCATCCTCCGCTCGACCGATGCGCGGGCGACCCCACCGCGCCTACTCTGGTGGACGTGAGCGGGGACATCGAACGCGCGCGACTGCGGGCCTCCGACGCCGACCGGTCGGCGGTCGCCCAGCGGCTGCAGTTCGCGGTCGACGAGGGCAGGCTCGACCTGTCCGACTACGACGAGCGCCTGCGCGACGCCTACGCCGCCCGCACCTACGGCGAGCTCGAGAAGCTCACGTCCGACCTCCCCGCACCGACGCCGGCCGTGCCCGCGGTCACCGACCGGTTGGCCGTGGAGAAGGCCGAGTGGCGCGACGAGTGGCGCTCCTGGGGCGGCACGGCGATCGTGCTCGTCACGATCTGGGGCATCACGTCGCTCGCGACCGGGTCCCTCATCTTCTTCTGGCCGATGTTCCCGATCGGCATCTGGGGCGCCATCCTGCTCGCTTCGGCGCTCGGCGGCCGATCGCACGGGTCAACCTGACCCCCGCAGCGGTACCGTCGTCAGATGCTCGATCCGGAGTCGGTTGATCTCGACGAGCTGTGTGCGGCCCTCGAGGACCGCAGCTCGGGTGTCTCGTGGTGGATCGACCCCGACTCGGGTGCGATCTCCTCACGCCTGGCCGACGTCGGTGGCCCCAGGCCCACCGGCGTGCGGATCCGGCGGACGGAGTCGCGCGAGAGCTACCAGGACATGGCGCAGTTCGTGGCGGCCGTGCACCACCGCCGAGCGGCCGACCTCCTCGACCGCGCGATCAGCGGTCCGGGTGCGTTCCGCCGGTTCAAGGACACCCTCTTCGAGTTCCCGGAGCTGCGGGACCAGTGGTTCCGCTACCGGGGTGCCCGCGGCCGGCGGCGTGCGGTGCACTGGCTCGCCGACGTCGAGCTGATCACCCGCGCCGAGGCCGAACGGCTCGCCGCGGGCTTCCCCGACCCCACCGCGGGCGACGAGGACCTGCCCGCCGCCGTCGCCGTCGACCTCGGGATGCTCTACGGCGACCGGCTCGAGCAGGTCATGGTGTTCGGGTCCTGGGTGCGCGGCGAGGGGCCGGGGGAGTTCGACCTGCAGCTGCTCGTCGTACTGGCCGACCTGCGCTCGCAGTGGGAGGAGCTGCACCGCATGGACGACGTGCTGTGGCAGCACACCGAGCGGTCCGGGTTCACCGTGACCGCGGTTCCGGTGAGCGCCGCGGAGCTGGCCGCGCCGCGCACGTCGCTGCTGGTGCGGGCCGTGGCCGAGGCACGGGTGGTGGCGTGAACGGCGTCGGGGTGGTGCGGGCGCGCGAGGAGCTGTTCGCCGCACACCTGCTGGGCACCACCGGGTTCGCCGCGCAGACCGTCGCGCTGGCCTTCCGCGCCGCACTCGCCGCCGCCGAGGCCGCGCTGCTGGAGCTCCAGCGCCCACCCGAGCCCGAGGCGGCCGCGGTGGTGTCCGCGTTCGTCCGGCACGTCGTGCACGAGCGCGGCCTCGACCCGGAGGTCGGCCGGCTGCTGCGGTCCCTGCACAACCGGGCCGAGCTCGCCCACGCCGACGGCACCGTGCCCACCGCGGAGGGCCCGGTCGCGATCAAGGACGCCACCGAGGTCGTCGACGCCGTCGAGGCCTGGCTGACGCACGCCGACTTCGTCGCCATCGCGCGCGGTGCCCCGAGGGGGCCGTCGGCGGGACCGAAGCCGAAGCCCCCGCCCCGCCGACGCCGCTGAGAACGGTCAGAGCACCACGTTGACCAGGCGGCCGGGAACCACGATCAGCTTGCGCGGGTCCTTGCCGCCCAGCGCCGCCGCCACCTTCTCGTCGGCCAGCGCGATCGCCTCGACCTCGGCCGGGGTGGCGTCGGCGGCGACGGTGATCCGGGAGCGGACCTTGCCGTTGACCTGGATCGGGTACTCGACGGTGTCGGCCACCAGGTACCGCTCGTCGGCGACCGGGAACCCGGCGTAGGCCAGCGTCTCGGCGTGCCCCAGCCGCGACCACAGCTCCTCGGCGATGTGCGGCGTCAGAGGGGCCATCATCAGCACCAGCGACTCCGCCACCGACCGCGGCACACCGGTGCCCGACTTCGTCAGGTGGTTGTTCAGCTCGATCAGCTTCGCCGCGGCCGTGTTGTAGTGCAGGGCCTGGTAGTCGGCGTGCACCCCGGCGATGGCCTTGTGCAGGGCGCGCAGCGTGTCGACGTCCGGCTCGGCGTCGGTGACCCGCACCTCGCCGGTGTGTTCGTCGATCAGGTTGCGCCACACCCGCTGCAGGAACCGCTGCGACCCGACGACGTCCCGCGTCGACCACGGCCGCGACACGTCCATCGGGCCGGTCGACATCTCGTAGAGGCGGAAGGTGTCGGCGCCGTAGCGCTCGCACATCTCGTCGGGCGTCACCACGTTCTTCAGCGACTTGCCCATCTTCCCGTACTCACGGCGGACGGTCTCGCCGTTCCACGTGAAACCACCCTCGGCGGTCTCCGTGACCTCCTCGGCCGGGACGTACGTGCCGCGGGCGTCGGTGTAGGCGAACGCCTGGATGTAGCCCTGGTTGAACAGCCGACGGAACGGCTCCTCGGAGCTCAGGTGGCCCAGGTCGTGCAGCACCTTGTGCCAGAAGCGGGCGTACAGCAGGTGCAGCACGGCGTGCTCGACGCCGCCGACGTACAGGTCGACGCCACCCGGGTCGTTCGGCTTCGACGGGTCGGCGCCCAACCAGTACTTCTCGATGTCGGGGTCGACGAACCGCTCGGTGTTGTCGGGGTCCAGGTAGCGCAGGTGGTACCAGCAGGAACCGGCCCACTGCGGCATCGTGTTGGTCTCGCGGCGGTAGGACGCCGTGACCGGCGCCCCCCCGTCCGTCGAGGGCAGAGTCAGGTCGGCCACGACCCAGTCCTCGTTGCGCGACAGCGGCGGCTCCGGCTCGGTGTCGGCCGCGTCGGCGTCGTAGGTCTTGGGGGAGTAGTCGTCGATCTCGGGCAGCTCGACGGGCAGCTCGGAGTCGGGCAGCCCGACCGGCAGGCCGTCGGCGTCCCAGACGACCGGGAACGGCTCGCCCCAGTAGCGCTGGCGGGAGAACAGCCAGTCGCGCAGCTTGTACTGGGTGACCGCCTCGCCGTCGCCGCGGGCCACCAGCCAGTCGGTGATCGTGCGCTTCGCCTCGGCGACACCCAGCCCGTCCAGGCTGATCTCGGCGTTGGCCGAGTTGATCGCCGGGCCGTCGCCGGTGAACGCCTCGCCCTCCCACTCACCCGGGTCGACGGTGCGGACGACGGGCAGCCCGAACGCGGCGGCGAAGTCCCAGTCGCGCTGGTCCTGGCCGGGCACCGCCATGATCGCGCCGGTGCCGTAGCCCATCAGGACGTAGTCGGCGACGAACACCGGCACCTGCTGACCGTTCACCGGGTTGACGGCGTAGGCGCCGGTGAAGACGCCGGTCTTCTCCTTGTTCTCCTGGCGGTCGAGGTCGGTCTTGCGACCGGCCTCGAAGCGGTAGTCCTCGATCGCCAGCGCCGGCGTGCCCGCGCCACCGGTCCAGCGCTCGTCGGTGCCCTCGGGCCATTCCAGCGGCGTCAGGCTCCCGACCAGCGGGTGCTCGGGGGCCAGGACCACGTAGGTGGCACCGAACAGCGTGTCGGGACGGGTCGTGAAGACCTCGATGTCGACGGGCGAGCCGCTGCCGGTGGCCGTGCCGAACCGGACGACGGCGCCCTCGGAGCGGCCGATCCAGTTGCGCTGCATGGCCTTGACGGAGTCGGGCCAGTCCAGGCGGTCCAGGTCGGCGACCAGACGGTCGGAGTACGCGGTGATCCGCATCATCCACTGCTTCAGGCTGCGCCGGAACACGGGGAAGTTGCCGCGCTCGCTGCGGCCGTCGGCGGTGACCTCCTCGTTGGCCAGCACCGTGCCCAGCCCGGGGCACCAGTTCACCGGCGCCTCGGAGATGTAGGCCAGACGGTGACCGTCGATCACCTTCCGCTGCTCGACGCGCGACAGCTCGTCCCACGGCCCGCGGGTGCCTGCGGCGTACTCCGCCTCCAGCTCCGCGATCGGGCGCGCCTTCTGCTGCTCCGGGTCGTACCAGGCGTTGTAGATCTGCAAGAAGATCCACTGGGTCCAGCGGTAGAACCCGACGTCGGTGGTGGCGATCGAGCGACGGTCGTCGTGGGCCAGGCCCAGCTGGCGCAGCTGCTCCTTGTACCGCCGGATGTTGGCCTCGGTGGTCGTGCGCGGGTGCGTGCCCGTCTGGACGGCGTACTGCTCCGCGGGCAGGCCGAACGAGTCGAAGCCCATCGTGTGCAGCACCGTGCGGCCGTTCATCCGCAGGTAGCGGCCCAGGACGTCGGTGCCGATGAAGCCCAGCGGGTGCCCGACGTGCAGCCCGGACCCGGACGGGTACGGGAACATGTCCATCAGGTAGACCTTCTCGCCCGCGTCGGGCCCGGGACGGCTGGGCGTGTGGAACGTGCCCTCGCGCTCCCAGCGGTCCTGCCAGCTGCGCTCGATCTCGGTGGCCAGCGCGGCGCCGTAGCGGAACGGCGGGGCGTCGGTGTCGGCGGCGGTGCTGGTGTCGGTGCTCATGTCCATCCCGGTGATGTCGTGTGGGCCCGGAAAGCCGTGTGGGCCCGGAAAGCAAGGAACCCCTCCGCCGTGAGGCAGGAGGGGTCGCCGCGCCGGTGTCGTGTCAGACCGGCACGGCCTGGAGAAGAAGGCGACGGGCCACGCGCCCAGGGTAACGCCGGTGCGGGTCGCGCCGCGATCGGGTTGACCTACGCTGGTCACGTGCCCCTCGTGCCCCGCCTGATCATCGCCGTGCTGCTCGTGCTCGCCGGTCTGGCGCTGCTCGCCGTCGCGGTCCTCGGGGCGCGCGGGCGGCTGCGGCGCAACCGCTGGATCGGGGTCCGCACCGCCGAGACCCTGGCGTCGGACGCCGCGTTCGCGCTGGCCAACCGCGTCGCCGCCGCCCCCGTCGGGGCGGCCGGGGCGGTGGCCCTCGTCGGCGGGGCCGTGCTGATCGCCGGGCCCGTGGGCGCGGTGTCGGTCGTGGTGCTCGCCGTCGCGGTCGTCGGGACGCTGGCGCTCGGGGCGTTCGGCGGGATGGTGGGTCAGCGCGCGGCGGCGACGGTCCCGGTCGAGCCGGAGCCCGTGGCCTGCGGCGGGGTGTGCGCGGGCTGCGACCTCGTGGCCGGCTGCCGCCCTACCAGCCCCACGAGCCCGGACCTCCCTTGAACGGTCCCACCACCTCCGGCGTCACCCAGCCTCCGTAGAACCCGCCGGGCTGCGGCAGCACGGTCACCCCGTCGAGGGTGATCTCGTCGAACGCCGCGGCGTAGACGGCGACGCGGTCCAGCAGCTCCGGGTAGCGACGGTCGGGTTCGGGATACCACCAGCCGACCTCGCGCAGGGGCTGCGCGCCGGGGACCACGACGTCGACGTAGCGGGCGACGCCCTTCCACTCGCAGAACGTGGTCTTCTCGACCGGCGTCAGGTACTCGCCGAACGCGGTGCGCGGCAGGTAGAACGTCGGCGGGTGGCTGGTCTCCAGCACGCGGACGAGATCGGTGGTGTCGGCGACGACCACCCCGCCGTACCTCAGCACGGCGCGTCGGTGGTCGGGCTCGGCGCGCGGCGGGCGCGGGTAGTCCCAGACGGACTCCTGGCCGGGGCCTGCGGGTTCGGGGCGGGGTCGGGGCACGGGTCCATCCTGGCGCGCCCGGGCGGCGGCCGCGCGGCGGTCAGTTGAGCTTCACGTCGTCCGGGAACGTGGCCAGCAGCGCGACCGGGACCCCCTGGCGGCGCAGGACACGGGCCCACAGCTCCGGGCCGTGCCCGGCGACGACGTCGTCGGGCAGGGCGGGCACGACGATCCAGTCGCCGCGGTCGATCTCCCCGGCGAGCTGGCGGGCGTCCCAGCCGGAGTACCCGGCGAACACGCGCAGGCCGCGCAGGCGGGGGGCGAGGGCGCGGGGGTCGCCGTCGAGGTCGACCAGTGCCACCGGACCGCGGACGGCGACCAGCCCGGTCACCCCGTCGACGGTCTGGCCGGTGCGCAACGCGGCCAGGCAGAGCGCCGTCTCCGACTCCACGGGCCCTCCGACGAACACCGCCTGCGGCGTCGACGACAGCGGCGCCCACGACGGGAGGACGTCGTGGACGGTCACCTCGCTGGGCCGGTTCAACACCACGCCGAGGCTGCCCTCCGGCCGGTGCTCGATGACGTAGACGACCGTGCGCCGGAAGTTGGGATCGGTCAGTCCGGGGGCGGCGACGAGCAGCATCCCGGGTGCGACGCCGGTCGGGTCAGAGGCACGCTCGTCCACCACGGCCCCATCGTCGCACCCCCGGCCCCTGCGTAGCCTTCCCACCGTGCCGACGACCCAGCCCGAGAACCGGCTCGGGTTCGCCGGCCTCGTCGCCACCCCCGGGTACGCCCGCCTGCTCGGGCTGCGGTTCTCCGCGCAGTGGGGCGACGGGCTGTTCCAGGCCGCGCTCGGCGGGGCCCTGCTGTTCAACCCGGAGCGCCAGGCCGACCCCCTCGCCGTCGCCGCGGGCCTCGCGGTACTGCTGCTGCCGTACTCGCTGATCGGGCCGTTCGCGGGCGCCCTGCTCGACCGCTGGGACCGCCGCCAGGTCCTGCTCTACGCCAACCTGCTGCGCGGGGCACTCGTGCTCGTCGTCGCCGCGGTGGTGCTGGGTGGGGTCACCGGCCCCGGGCTGTATGTGGCCGCGCTGTCGGTGGCCGGGGTGGCGCGGTTCATCCTCGCCGGGCTCTCGACGGCGTTGCCGCACGTGGTGCCGCGGCAGCACCTGGTGGAGGCCAACACGCTCGCCGTCACGGCCGGGGCGGCGGTCTCGGCACTGGGCGGGGTGAGCGCCGTCGGGCTGCGTGCGCTGCTCGGCGCCGACGACGCGGGCTCCGCGGCGACGGTCGGGATCGCGGTCGTCGGGTCGGTGCTGGCCGCGGTGTTCGCCGCCCGGTTCCGGTCGGGCCGGCTCGGCCCCGACGGGACGGGCGACAGGGCCCGCACCACCGCGCGGGCCGTCGCGGGCGGCTTCGCGGACGGGGCCCGCGCGGTCGCGGGCACCCCGTCGGTCGCGGCGTCGTTCGCCGCGCTCGCCGCGCACCGGCTCGCCTTCGGCGTCAACACGCTCACCACGCTGCTGCTGTTCCGCTACGCCTTCACCGACCAGGGCATCCTGCGGGCCGGGTTCGCGGGGCTCGGCGAGGCCGTCGTCCTCGCGGCGGCCGGGCTGGGCGTCGCGGCGGTGGTCGCGCCGTGGTCGATCCGCCGGATCGGCCGGGCGCGGACGGTGCGGGCCGCGCTCGTCGTCGCCACCGTCACGCAGCTCGCGCTGGCCGCGTTCCTCAGCCTGCCCGCCGTGATGGTGGCGGCGTTCGTGATCGGGATGACCGGGCAGGTCGTGAAGCTGTGTACCGACGCCGCGGTGCAGGGCGAGGCGGGCGACGGAGTGCTGGGGCGCGTGTTCGCGCTCTACGACATCGTGTTCAACGTCGGCTACGTGCTGGCGGTCGCGGTGACGGCCCTGCTGAGCCCGCCCGACGGCCGCGCACCGCTGCTGCTGGCGGGGGCGGCGCTGCTCTACGTCGCCGGGCTGCTGGCGCACGACCAGCAGCTGCGGCGACGCCGACCCGCTCTGCAGTAGGCAGGCTCAGCCGTTGCCGGCCGCCCACCGCCGCAGCTCCGCCTCGGCCTCGTCGCGCGTCAGCGGGCCCTGCTCCATCCGCACCGCGAGCAGGTGCTTGTAGGCCTTGCCCACCTGCGGGCCCGCGGGGATGCCGAGGATCTCCATGATCGCGTTGCCGTCGAGGTCGGGACGGATCGCATCGAGCTGCTCCTGCTCGCGCAGGGCCGCGATCCGCTCCTCCAGCCCGTCGTAGCTGCGCTGCAGTGCGGCGGCACGGCGGCGGTTGCGGGTGGTGCAGTCGCTGCGCACGAGCCGGTGCAGACGCTCCAGCAGCGGGCCGGCGTCGGTGACGTAGCGGCGTACCGCGGAGTCGGTCCAGGCCCCGTTGCCGTAGCCGTGGAAGCGCAGGTGCAGGAACACGAGCTGCGCCACCTCGTCGATGACGGCCTTCGGGTAGCGCAGCTCGCGCAGCCGCCGCCGCGTCATCTTCGCGCCGACGACCTCGTGGTGGTGGAAGCTGACCCGCCCGTCGGCCTCCTTGCGCCGCGTGGCGGGCTTGCCGATGTCGTGCAGCAGGGCGGCGAGGCGCAGGACGAGGTCGGGGCCGTCGGTCTCGCGGTCGATCGCCTGCT
The DNA here is from genome assembly GCF_019263705.2 of Pseudonocardia abyssalis. NCBI lineage: Bacteria > Bacillati > Actinomycetota > Actinomycetes > Pseudonocardiales > Pseudonocardiaceae > Pseudonocardia > Pseudonocardia abyssalis. Next base: position 4,959,542 of record NZ_JADQDK010000001.1, on the reverse strand, counting down.
CCAGTACGACGAGCGAGTGGACGTAGACGTCCTTGTGCTGCATGTGCTCGTCGACGGCGAGCCGCATCGCGGGGACCTCGGGCAGCACGATCTCCGCCAGCCCGGTGTCGACGAGCAGCTCGATCGCCCGCCGCGGGTGTGCGCCCAGGAGCAGCTTGGACAGCTCGGCCTGCACGCGCTCCGCGGTGATCCGGGAGAGCTCGCCCGCCATCGCCGTCATCGCGGCGACCACCCGCGGGGCGGGCGCGAGCCCGAGCTGGGAGACGAACCGCGCGGCGCGCAGCATCCGCAGCGGGTCGTCGGAGAACGACTGCTCCGGCGTGGCCGGCGTGTCGAGGGTGCCGGCGTGCAGGGCTGCGAGGCCGGAGTGGGGGTCGACGAACATGCGCTCGCCCGTCAGCTCGACGGCCATGGCGTTGACCGAGAAGTCGCGCCGGACCAGGTCGTCGTCGATCGACTCGCCGAACGCGACGACGGGGTTGCGCGTGACGCCGTCGTAGCTGTCGGCGCGGAAGGTCGTGATCTCGACGGTCTGGCCCTTGCGGCGCGCCCCGACGGTGCCGAACGCGATCCCGGTGTCCCACACGGCGTCGGCCCACCCGGCGAGTGCGGCGAGCACGTCCTGCGGGCGGGCGTCGGTGGTGAAGTCCAGGTCGTTGACCCCGCGACCGAGCAGTGCGTCGCGCACGCTGCCCCCGACCAGGTACAGCCGATGACCGGCCGCGGCGAACCGCTGGGCCAGCTCGTCGGCCACCGGCGGGATCGGCACGAGGTCCACGAGCGCATTGTGCTGCGCGCGGAGGAGGTCGGTGGGAGGCACGACCGGTCAGTCTAGGCGGCGTCCCGCGGGCACGCGTCGGGATACCGGCCCGCGCGCCCCCGGTGCGGTCGCGATCGGCTCGTTACCATCGCCACATGTCCACATCCCGCGGTCGCTCGGGTGGGCGCCGCGCGGGTGGCCCACCGGATCGTCGGCGCAGGCTGCGCACCGTCGACGAGACGTCGGCAGGCGGCCTCGTCGTCGACCACGCCTCGGGAACCGCAGCCGTCATCGGGCGGCTCGACCGGCGCGGACGGCTGCTCTGGTCGCTGCCCAAGGGGCACATCGAGGCGGGCGAGACCGCCGAGCAGGCGGCGGTGCGCGAGGTCGAGGAGGAGACCGGCATCATCGGTGCCGTGGTCGCACCCCTGGGCACCATCGACTTCTGGTTCGTCGCGGAGGACCGTCGCGTGCACAAGACCGTGCACCACTTCCTCATGCGCGCCCTGGGCGGCGAGCTGTCCGACTCCGACGTCGAGGTCTCCGAGGTGGCATGGGTGCCGCTGCAGGAGCTCGAGTCGCGACTCGCCTACGCCGACGAACGACGGCTGATCCGGCGGGCCACCGAACTCCTGGAGGACTCGGCGTGAAGCGGATCGCGACCCTGGTCGCGATCATCGTCGTGCTGCTCGTCGGCCCCGTCACGGGTGCGGCGCTCGCGGCACCGCGCCAGCCTGCCCCGAGCGCGGTGGCGGGCGCCCTCACCCTCGTCCTCGACGAGCTCGCGCCGCGCGTCGTCACCGCCTCCGGGCCGACCGTCCTCACCGTGACGGGCACGCTCACGAACACCGGCGACGAGACCGTCACCGACATCGGGGTCCGTCTGCAGCGCGGGCAGCCGCTCACCTCCGAGGGCGCGGTGCGCGACGCGCTGGAGGGCGGCGCCCCGACCGACTCCATCGCGCCGCAGTTCCAGGAGCTCCCCGACGCGCTCGACGTGGGGGATCGGGTGCCGGTCCGGCTGACGGTGCCGCTGAGCGGTGCCCCCGAATCCACGCTGGCCCTGGCGGCGACCGGGGTCTACGAGCTGCTGGTCAACGTCAACGGCGTGCCCGGCGAGGGCGACCGGGCCCGGCTCGCCGCGGTGCGGATGCTGCTGCCGGTGGTGGGGCTGCCCGACCTCGACGGCGCCGACGCGGTGAGCACCCCGCCCGCGGCCGCCACCCCGTTCTCGCTGCTCTACCCCGTCGTCGACGTCCCTCGGCGGCTGACGACCGCACCCGGCGAGCCCGTCCGGCTCACCGACGACACCCTCGCCGACTCCTTCGCCCCCACCGGACGCCTCGGCGGGCTCGTGGCGGCGCTCGCCGAGGCCGCCCCCGCCGGGTCCCCGGTGCGCACGGCCACCTGCGTCGTCACCGACGCCGACCTCCTGCAGACCGCGCAGGCGATGAGCCAGGGCTACGTCGTCCCCGGCGCCGACGGCTCGCTCGTGCCGGGCCGCGGCGCCGAGGTCGCGGGGGCGTGGCTCGCGTCGTTCGCCGAGGCGGCACGGGGCATGTGCGTGCTCGCGCTCCCCTTCGCCGACGCCGACGTCGTCGCGCTCACCCGGGGCGAGCTCGAGACCAGCGCCGTCGGGGCCGTCACCGCCGGGCGCGGGCTCGTCGCCGACCTGCTCGGCACGCCGGTGCTCCCCGACACGGCGTGGCCGGCCGACGGCGTCGTCGACGAGGCGGGCCTGGCCACGTACGCCGAGGGCGGCGTGCGGTCGCTGGTGCTCTCCGCCGACGGGCTCGACCTACCCGCGCAGGCCGAGTCCGCCGGAACGGTGCCGGTCGCCACGACCGGGCCCGCGACCACCGCGGTCGTCGCCGATCCGCTGGTGACGCTCGCCGCCGGCGGACCCATCAGCGTCGCCACCACCGTTGCGGGGCGGGGCGGGGCGGCGGCCGCCGCCGCCGCGGGCGGCCCGCTCTCCGGCCAGGACGTGCTGGGCACCGTGGCGTTCCGGGCCGTCGAGGACGCGCCGACCGGTGGCCCGCTGGTGATCGCGCCGCCGCACCGCTGGAACGTCGACGGCGTCGCCGCCCGGGCCCTGCTGGACGGGTTCGGCACGCTGGTCGACGAGGGACTCCTCACCGCGCGAGGCCTGGGCTCGGCGCTCGCCACCCCCACCTCCACGACCGAGCGGACGCTGGACTACCCGATCGGCGCCGGCGCCCGCGAGGTCGCCCCGAACGCCGTCGCGGCCATCGGCCCGGTGCTCGACGACATCGGCGACCTCGACTCCTCCGTCGTCGACGACGAGCTGGGCGTCGACCCGGACGACCTCTTCGACCCCCTGGTCCTCGGCGCCGTCCGACCGGCCTCGGCCGCCTGGCGGGGCACCCCGGAGCTCGCGACCGACGCGGCCGCCGCGCTCGCCGACCGGGTCACCGAACTCCGCGGCACCGTCGCCGTGCTCGAACCCCCGAGCCCGTTCTCCCTGGGCACGTCGACGTCCCCGCTGCTGCTCACGGTGGCCAACGGGCTCCCGGTGACCATGCGCGTGCGCGTCGAGATCTCCAGCACCTCGGGGCTGCGGGTCGCGCCGATCCCGGTCGTCGAGGTACCCCCGTTCGGGCGTCGGCAGATCCAGGCCAGCGCCGAGGTCCAGCGGTCCGGGGTGTTCACCGTCGACGCCACCGTCCGCACGATCGACGGCGGGTTGCTGGGTGCGCCGAGCCGCCTGCAGGTGCGCTCCACCGCCTACGGCACGATCACCCTGTGGCTGACGGGGACCGCGGGGGTGCTGCTCGTGGTGCTGGCGGCACGCCGGATCCTGAGGCGGATCCGGTCGGAGCCGGGCCGGAACACGCCCCGGCCGCCGCGGCCGGGCTCCCCGGAGACGATCCCGGACACCGCGGAGACGGCGCTGCCGGCCGACCTGCGGGGCCCCCCGCCGACCTCGACGCCGCCTCCGGCGCCGGAGGACCGGACGCTCCCGGCCCCGCCGCGGCCCCTTCCCGCGTCGAACGGACCGATCCCGGCTGGCCCGACGACTGGCCGGAACCGACCCGGGCCGTCCGGCCCGTCCGGGCCCGCCGGACCCCCGGTGCGCCGTCCGGACGTCCCGGGCCACGTCCCGGTCCCGCCCGGTACCGGCGCGCCGCTCCAGGGTCGGCCCCCGCTCCGTCCGCCGGGAGCCCGCTAGTGCCCGGCGGAGGGGACCCGCACCCCGACGAACAGCAGCCCGGCGAACGGCAGCCCGACGAACGGCAGCCCGGCGACCGCCACCACGACGGTCGGCGCCCCGGCGACCGTCCGTCCGACGGACCCGATCCCGGGTCGCGCGTACCCGGGCGGCGACCGGCCGCCCCCCCTCCCGGCCCGATGACACCTCCCGGCCCGATGACACCTCCCGGCCCGATGCCGCCCCAGCACGACCAGCGGTGGTCCGGCGGCCCGGTCCCGCCCGCCGGACCCGGGCCGCACCCCGACGTGCCCCCGTTCCCCGGGCCGCCGTCGCACGCCGGACCCCCGCTGCCCCCGCCACCCGGACCCCGGCACCCACGTCCGCAGAACCCTGGCCCTCCCGGTCCGGTCCCACCGGGCCGGCCGCTGTCCGGCCGACCCCCGGCCGGGCCGCACCCCGCACCCCCGCGCCCGCCCGGTCCGAACCGCTCGGGTCCCGGCGTACCCCCGCGACGCCCACCCGGAGGCCCGGGAGGACCCGGAGGCCCGGGAGCTCCGGACCCGCGCGGGCGTCGACCGCAGGGACCGCCGCCCGGGCTGCCCGGCGTCCCGCCCCCCTGGGCGGACTCCCGGCGCCCCGGCGCGGCGCGCCCCGACCGCACCGGCGACCAGCCGACCGGCATCATCCGGTCGCGCTACGCCCCACCGCCCAGCTCGGACGAGATCACCCAGATCTTCGCGCCGATCACCGACGCCGAGCCCGCACCGTCACTGGGCCGCTCCAGCAGCCTGATGGCCATCGCGAGCCTCGTGTCCCGGGTGACCGGGTTCCTGCGCCAGATCGTGCTGGTCGGCGTGCTGGGCCTCGGGCTCGTCAACAGCTCGTACACGGTCTCGAACAACCTGCCGAACATCATCTACGAGCTGCTGATCGGCGGGGTGCTCTCCAGCGTGCTCATCCCGCTGCTGGTCCGCGCGCAGACCGAGGACGAGGACGGCGGCGACACCTACACCCGCCGCCTGCTCACCCTCGCCGGTTCGGCCCTGCTGGTGGCGACCCTCGTCGCGATGGTCGCGGCACCCCTGATCACCTCGATCTACGTCGGATCGGCCGACGACCCCGCCACCGGTCCGCTGACCACGGCGTTCGCCTACCTGCTCCTGCCCCAGATCTTCTTCTACGGCCTCGGCGCGCTGTTCGGCGCGATCCTCAACAGCCGCGGCGTGTTCGGGCCGTTCGCATGGGCGCCCGTCCTCAACAACGTCGTCGTGCTGCTCGTGCTCGGGGTGTTCGTGCTGCTCCCGGGCGAGATCAGCATCGATCCCGTGCGGATGGGGGAGCCCAAGCTCCTCGTCCTGGGTCTCGGCACCACGCTGGGCATCGTCGTGCAGGCCGCCGTGCTGATCCCGGCGATGCGCCGGATCGGGTTCCGCTACCGGCCCACCTGGGGCTGGGACCGCCGGCTCACCGAGACCGGCGGGCTCGCCCTGTGGGTCGTGGGCTACGTGCTGATCGGGCAGGTCGGCCTCATCGTCACGACGAACGTCGCGATCGGCGCCTCCGCGGGTGGCCCCGCGACCTACACGAACGCCTGGCTGCTGCTCCAGGTCCCGTACGGCATCCTCGGGGTCTCGATGCTCACCGCGCTGATGCCGCGGATGAGCCGGGCCGCCGCGGAGGGCCGCACCGCGGACGTCGTCTCCGACCTGGCGCTGGGCAGCAGGCTCTCCGCGGTCTTCCTGGTGCCGATCTCGGCGCTGATCACGGTGTTCGGCACCCCGATCGCACTGGCGCTGTTCGCCTGGGACGCCGACAACATCCCGGGTGCGCAGGTGCTCGGCGGCGCGCTCGCCGTCTCCGCGTTCGGCCTGCTGCCCTACGCCATCACGATGTTGCAGCTGCGGGTGTTCTACGCGCTCGCCGACAGCCGGACCCCGACCCTGGTCCAGGTGTTCACCGTCGGGGTGAAGATCCCGATGCTGCTGCTCGCCGGCGCGGTGCTCCCGCCGGAGCAGGTGGTGCTCGGGCTGTCGGCGGCCAACAGCGCGTCGTTCGTGTTCGGGGCGGTGCTCGGCCAGGTCCTGCTGCGCCGCAGGCTGGGGCAGCTGCCCACCCTCGAGGTCATCGGGACCATGGCATCGGTCACGGTCGCGGCGCTGCTGGGAACCTTCGTGGCGTTCGGCGTGGTGACGCTCCTGCCCCTCCCGGCCGGCTGGTCGGCCCCCGCCACGGCGTGGACCTCCCTGGTCGTCGCCTTGATCGTCGCCGCGCCCGCGATGCTGGCGGCGATGCGGTTGCTCAAGGTCAAGGAGGTCGACGGGGTCGTCGACCGGATCTCCCGCCTCGCCGCGCGCGTGATACCTCGTCGCGGGAGCGGCGCCTGACGTAGGCTGTGCGACGGGGCGGAACGGCCGATCATGGTCCGGGGGAGGTGTGTGGTGAGCGAGCTCGCGAGCCGCCCGTCGCCGCCCAGTGAACCCCCGGGACTGATCCCCGTGCAGGCCGGTCCGGCCGAGCGCGACTCACCCCCGTCCGCCGGGCCCGGGGCGATGCTCGCCGGCCGCTATCGCCTCCGCACCCGCGTCGGGTCCGATCTCCTCGCCGGGGCCGAGTTCTGGCAGGCCGAGGACACCGTGCTGCGCCGCGACGTCGCCGTCACGCTGCTGCGCACGCTCGCACCCGAGCACGGGGCGATCGGCGGCGACGAGGACCCCACGGGGGCCACCCGCGCCGGCGAGATGATCGTGCGTGCGCTGCGGTCGGGGTCCTTCGAGCACCCCGGTTGCGCCCGCCTGCTCGACGTCCTCGCCCCCGACGCCCCCGGCCTGCCCGGTGACGTGCTCGGGGCGGCCGTCACGGAGTGGGTCAACGGGCGCAGCCTCGCCGAGGCCGTCGCGGAGGGCATGCTCCGGCCGCTTGCCGCCGCACGCGCCGTCGTGCCGCTGGCCGCAGCGGCCGAGGAGGCCCACCGGCACGGCTTCGTGCTGGGGTGCGACCACCCGCAGCGCGTCCGCGTCACGCCCGACGGCCGCGCCCGCATGTGCTTCGCCCTCCCGCGGCCCGGCCTGCGCCCCTCCGACGACGTGCGCGGGCTCGGCGCCGTCCTGTTCACCCTGCTGACGTCGCGCTGGCCCCTGTCCGGCGCCGACGCCGCCCGCGCCGGGCTGCCGGCCGCCGTCCGCACTGCGGGAGGAGCGCTGGAGCCCCCGTCCGCGGTGCGCCCCGGTGTGCCGCTGGAGCTCGACACCGTCGCCAGGGGAGCGTTGGGCCCGGAGAACGCCCCCGGGCACGTGCACACCGCGGCGGCCGTGCACCGGATCCTCGGCGACGTCGTCAGCGAGGACGAGCGCAACGCGTTGTTCCCGCCCGCACACGACGGCGGCCCGTCCGATCCCGACGACGTCTGGCAGGACCGCGGCCGCCCCGCCGACCCGCCCGATCCCGTACGCCGCAGGCGGCTGCTCGTCGGCCTGGCCACGCTCGCGGTGGCCGTCCTGCTGGTGCTCGGGTACGTCGGGGTGCAGGTCACCTCGATGTTCTCGGACCCCTCCACGCCCACGATCGTCGTCGGACCGAACGCGGGGGGCACCGATCCCGCGCCCGCCGAGGGCGCCGCCCCCGCGGCCGGACCCGTCCGGGTGGCCGAGGTGGCGGTCCTCGTCGAGTCGGGCGACCGCGACAACGTCAACCGGATCACCCGCGTCATCGACGGAGACCCGTCCAGCACCTGGGGCACGGTCACCTACCGCCAGCAGTTCCCCGCGCTCAAGCCCGGGATCGGGATCATGGCGTCCTTCGCCTCGGCGGTGCAGCTCGCCGAGCTGTCCATCACCTCGCCCAGTGCCGGCACACGCGTCGAGGTGCGATCCGCCCCCACCGCCGACGCCGCCCTCGACGACACCGAGCTCGTCACCGAGGCCACCCTCGACAGCGGCACCACCGTCGTCATGCTCGACGGGAGCCAGCCCGTCGAGCACATCCTGCTGTGGATCACCGAGCTCGCGCCGTCTGGTGACGGGTTCTCCTCCGAGGTCGGCGAGGTGGAGTTCCGCCGGGCGGGCTGAGTTCCCCCGTTCGCCCACGGAGCCCGCGGCAGCCGACCTACCCTCCGCGCGTGACCACCGCCCGGAGCGACACGCAACTGCTCGTCGCGCACCGCGACGGCGATCCGGGTGCCTTCGCCGAGCTGGTGGCCCGGCACACCGACCGGATGTGGGGGGTGGCGGTGCAGACGCTCGCCGACCGCGACGCCGCCGAGGACGCCGTGCAGGAGGCACTGCTGGCCGCGCACCGCAACGCCCACCGGTTCCGCGGCGACGCGTCGGTCCGCACCTGGTTGCACCGGATCCTGGTCAACGCGTGCATCGACCGGATCCGGCGGGAGGCGGCCCGGCGCACGGTGCCGTGGCCCTCGCACGACGTCCCGTCGCGGCGCCCCGACCCGGCGAGCGAGCTGGCCACCCGGATGGCCGTCGCCGACGCGTTGGCCGAGCTGCCGACCGAGCAGCGGCTGGCGGTCGTGCTCGTCGACGTGCAGGGTTTCTCCGTGGCGGAGGTGGCGCAGATCCTCGACGTGCCGGTCGGCACCGTGAAGAGTCGCTGCGCCCGTGGTCGCACCCGGTTGGCGCGGCTGCTCGGACATCTGCGGGAGGAGGCGTGATGACCGATCCGGACGCCCCGGACGTCGAGCTGCTGGCCGATCTCGACGCGGGCCTGCTCGCCCCTGCCCGCGCCGACGAGGTACGACGGGCCGCGGTCGCCGACCCCCGCTGCGCCGCCGTGCTCGACGCGCTGGCCGCCACCCGGGCCGATCTCGCCGCCGTGCCCACCCCGCCGGTCCCGTCGGGTCTGCGGCGCTGGACCGCACCGGGGGGCCCCTCCGACTCCCACCGCGGCATCCCCGGTCCCGGCCGGTCCCGGCCGCGGCACCCCCGGACCCGACCCGGGTCCGGTCACCGGGCGCGGTGGGTCCTCGCCGCGGCCGCCGCGGCCGTCGTCGCACTGCTCTGCGGCGTGCCGGCGAGCGGTCCGGACGCGGCGCTCGACGTCAGCCGGGTGGAGCTCGCCGCCGTCGCCCGCTCGACCGTCGGGCTCACCGATCTGGGCGACCTCACCGACCCGGCGCGACGCGACGCGTGCCTGCGTGACGCGGGGCTCCCCGGCGCCGCGGTGCTCGGCGGGCGGCAGGTGCGCCTGGAGGGCACGCCCGGGGTGCTGCTGGTGCTGTCCACCGGCGAGCTGGGCCGGATCCGGGTGCTCGTCGTCAGCCCCTCCTGCGCGGTGCTCGACGACACCGTGGTGGGCGGTCCGTAGCCCGGTCCGGCGCGGAATGTCCGCCCCTGGGATCGTGTTGCAGGCGATGTACCGCCGCACAGTCGAGAGGACGGGGTTGCAGTGACCACCGACGAGGTGCACGAGCTGATCATCATCGGCTCCGGACCGGCCGGCTACACGGCCGCGGTGTACGCGGCGCGCGCGCAGCTGGCGCCGCTGGTCTTCGAGGGCTCCCAGTTCGGCGGGGCCCTGATGACCACCACCGAGGTGGAGAACTACCCCGGCTTCACCGACGGCATCATGGGCCCCGAGCTCATGGAGCAGATGCGCGGCCAGGCCACCCGCTTCGGGGCCGACCTGCGCTCCGAGGACGTCGAGAAGGTCACGCTCGACGGCGACGTCAAGATCGTCGAGGCCAACGGCGTCACCTACCGGGCCCGCGCCGTCATCCTCGCGATGGGTGCCGCCGCGCGGTACCTGAACGTGCCCGGCGAGCAGGAGCTCCTCGGCCGCGGCGTGTCCTCGTGCGCCACCTGCGACGGGTTCTTCTTCCGCGATCACGACATCACCGTGGTCGGCGGTGGCGACTCCGCGATGGAGGAGGCCACCTTCCTCACCCGCTTCGCGAAGTCGGTCACGATCGTGCACCGCCGCGAGGACTTCCGCGCTTCCAAGATCATGGTGGAGCGGGCGAGGAACGACCCGAAGATGCGCTGGGCGCTCAACGCCGAGGTCGTCGGCGTCGAGGGGGAGGGGAGCGTGTCGGGCGTGAAGCTGCGCGACACCGTCACCGGCGAGGAGCGGACGATCGAGGCCACCGCGATGTTCGTCGCGATCGGCCACGACCCCCGCAGCGAACTCGTGAAGGGCCAGCTGGAGCTCGACGACGCCGGCTACGTGAAGGTGCAGTCGCCCAGCACGTACACCGCGATTCCCGGGGTCTTCGCCTGCGGCGACCTCGTCGACCACACCTACCGGCAGGCGATCACCGCGGCCGGCTCCGGCTGTTCCGCGGCGATCGACGCCGAGCGCTGGCTCGCCGACGGCGCGGTCAGCACAGAGATGGCGGGCGGTGGCTACGGCCAGGCGTCCGAGCAGGTCGCTGCCGTCACCGGCTGAGACTTCTCCGACCTAACGAGAGGGAGCAATCCACCCATGGGCAACAACACCGTCGACGTCACCGACGCCACCTTCGACGCCGACGTCCTCAAGAGCGACAAGGTCGTCGTGGTCGACTTCTGGGCCACCTGGTGCGGCCCGTGCAAGATGGTCGCGCCGGTGCTGGACGAGATCGCCGGGGAGAACAAGGAGAAGCTCACCGTCGCGAAGCTCGACATCGACGCCAACCCGGAGACCGCCCGGACCTTCCAGGTCATGTCGATCCCGACGATGATCGTGTTCCAGGACGGCAAGCCGGTCAAGCAGATCGTCGGCGCCAAGCCGAAGGCCGCTCTGCTCCAGGACCTCGCCGACTACCTGGGCTGATACCGGCTCGCGTGCCCCGTTCCGTATGGAGCGGGGCACGCTTTTATCACGACTCGAACACGCCGGGGAACCGCCCGCTGTCCTCCTTCCGGGTAGCGGCAGGGCACAATGAGTCCCCGGGCCGCCCGATGCCGGGTGGTGTGAGCGACACCGAGTGAGGGGTGCATGCAGCTGTTGCGCCGAGGTGACAGCGGTCGGGCCGTGGTCGAGGTCCGGGCGACGCTGCGGCAGTTCGGCATGCTGCCCGGGCCACAGCCCGGATTCCCGGACGAGGTCTTCGACGTCCACGTCGAACAGTCCGTCCGGGCGTTCCAGCAGCGCCGGGGCCTGATCACCGACGGGATCGTCGGGCCGGCCACCTACCGCGCGCTGCGCGAGGCGGGCTGGAGCCTGGGCGACCGGATGCTCGCCCTGATGATCTCCGCGCCGATGAGCGGCGACGACGTGACCACGCTCCAGGAGCGCCTCCTCGAGCTCGGGTTCGACCCGGGCCGACCGGGCGGGGTGTTCGACGAGCGCACGGAGAAGGCGCTGCGCGCGTTCCAGCGCGAGTACGGCCTCGTCCCCGACGGCGCCTGCGGGCCCGCCACGCTGCGCTCGCTCAAGCAGCTGGGTCGCAAGGTCACCGGTGGGCGCCCGCACCTGCTGCGCGAGCAGGAGCTGCTGCGCGAGGCCGGCCCGCGGATGCGCGGCAAGCGCATCGTCGTCGACCCGGGGCACGGCGGGCTCGACCGCGGTGTCAGCGTCTCCGGGGCCACCGAGGCCGACCTGATGTGGGACCTCGGCCGCAGGCTCGTCGGGCGGATGACCGCCACCGGCATGGAGGCGATGCTCTCGCGCCGCGAGGACACCTGCCCCAGCGACCTCGAGCGCGCGGAGTTCGCCAACACCGCGGGCGCCGACCTCGTGCTGTCGCTGCACACCGACGCCAACCAGAGCATGCACGCCAACGGGCTGGCCACGTTCCACTTCGGCAACGGCTCCGGCTCCACCTCCACGGTGGGTGAGGCGCTGGCCGGGCTGATCCAGCGCGAGCTGCTCACCCGCACCGCGATGACCGACTGCGGCACCCAGGGCCGCACCTGGGAGCTGCTTCGCCTGACGCGCATGCCGACGGTGCGCATCGAGGTCGGCTACCTGACCCACCTCGGCGACCGGCGTAACCTGCTCGACCCCGGATTCCGCGACGTCGTGGCCGAGGGCATCCTCGTCGGCGTGAAACGGCTCTACCTGCTCGGCCAGAACGATCAGCCGACCGGAACCTTCACCTTCTCCGACGTGCTCGCGCACGAACTGGAGCGGGGCGGGGCGCAGGCGATCTGAAGGCCCGCCCCGGGCCCCTCACCTGCGGTGACCCGGGACAGGCCGTCAGCGTTGATCTCAGGACGCCCTGAGATCGCCGCTGACGGGTGATCAGGACCGGGCCGGTACCCGCTCGACGGGCGCCGGGGCCTGCATCGGGATCGTGATCGAACCCAGCAGTTGCTCGAGCGCCGCCTCGACGTCTTCCTTCCACGTCATCGCCGACCGCAGCTCCATCCGCAGCCGCGGCCAGCGCGGGTGCGGGCGCACGGTCTTGAAGCCGACGCTGCGCAGGAAGTCGGCCGGGATCATGCAGCCGGGCTCGGTGCCGGGGCGCGCCTCGCCGAAGACCTCGATCGCCTTGACGCCGCGGCGCGTGAGGTCCCGCACGACCGCCTGCGCGAGCATCCGGCCCAGACCCTCGCCCGCGAACTCCGGCATCACCTGCATCGTGGTGAGGAGAACGGCGTCGGCGCTGACCGGTCCCGTCGGCAGCTCGGCGGCGCGGGGAGAAGCCGAGGGCGGCGCGTAGATGACGTAGCCCGCCGGGGCGCCGTCGACGTGGACGATCCGCCCGCACGACCCCCACTCCAGTAGGACCTCGGAGACCCAGGCCTCCTTCTCCAGCTCCACCGAGCCGAACTCCACGGCCTGTTTGCCGAGCGTCTCCGACAGCTCCCAGAACACACAGCGACGACACCGCTTGGGCAGATCGTCCAGATTGTCCAGAGTGATCGGAGCAACGTGCCAGGACACAATTACCTCCGGCGGCGAGCTCCAGGAACAGCGTCGCCGCCCGACGCGCCGACGTCCCGACGATAGATCGATCCAGCTCAGGAAGGTAGGCATTGTGCTGCGACCGGTGCCTCACCCACGACGAAGGGCCGTCGACCACTCCACCTGGTTACACTCGATCGGATCTCTACCCCGGGAGGAACCGTGTCCGACGCGCTGCCCCAGCCCCACCGACCGTCCGCGACGGCCCCGGCGGAGCGGTTCGCAGCACGTACCGCGGGGATGACGGCGTCGGAGATCCGGGCCCTGTTCGCCGTCGCGAGCCGTCCCGAGGTCGTCTCGCTGGCCGGGGGGATGCCCAACATCGCGGCGCTCCCGCTCGACGCGCTCGCCGTCGAGGTGGCCGATCTCGTCGCGCGCGAGGGTCAGGTCGCCCTGCAGTACGGCTCCGCTCAGGGCCGGCCCGAGCTGCGCGAGCAGATCTGCGAGGTGATGGCGCTGGAGGGTATCCGCGCCGATCCCGACGACGTCGTGGTCACCGTCGGCTCGCAGATGGCGCTCGACCTCGTCACCCGCATCTACTGCGACCCGGGCGACGTCGTGCTCGCCGAGGGGCCGTCCTACGTCGGCGCTCTCGGGAGCTTCGCGGCGTACCAGGCGCGCGTCGTCCACGTGCAGATGGACGAGCACGGGCTCGTGCCGTCGCTGCTGCGCTCGGCGCTGCAGTCACTGGCGCAACAGGGGATCACGCCCAAGTTCCTCTACACGATCCCGAACTTCCACAACCCCGCCGGCGTCACGCTCGCGGTGCCGCGGCGCGCGGAGGTCCTCGCGATCTGCGCGGAGTACGGCGTCGCGGTCGTCGAGGACAACCCGTACGGGCTGCTGGGCTTCAGCGGCACGATCTACCCGGCGCTGCGGTCGATGGACCGTGACGTCGTGTACCTCGGGTCGTTCTCCAAGACCTTCGCGTCCGGGCTGCGCGTCGGCTGGGCGCTCGTGCCTCCCGCGGTGCGCGAGCGTCTCGTGCTGGCCGCCGAGTCGGCCACGCTGTGCCCGCCGTCGTTCAACCAGATGCTGGTGTCGCGCTACCTCGCCGCGCACGACTGGCGCAGCCAGGTGAAGACCTACACCGAGGCCTACCGCGACCGTCGCGACGCGATGCTCCGCGCGCTGGAGACCTACCTCCCCGAGGGCTGCACCTGGAACGTCCCCGACGGCGGCTTCTACGTGTGGCTCACCGTGCCCGAGGGCGTCGACACGAAGGCGATGCTGCCGCGCGCGGTCACCGCGCGGGTGGCGTACGCGTCGGGCACCGGCTTCTACGCCGACGGGTTCGGCAGCCGGCAGCTGCGGCTGTCCTACTGCTACCCGACGCCCGAGCGGATCACCGAGGGCGTCCGGCGGCTGGCCGCGGTGCTGGAGGCCGAGCTCGACGTCATGCGCACGTTCGGCACGCCCGCCCGGCTGCCCGCCACGCCGCCGGAGCCGCGCGACGGCCCGCAGGCACCCTCGCCGCACACGCCGTAGCACGCGGGCCCTGCACGAGGACCGCCACCGCCCGCCGTCCGGAGGGATGGCGCAGAATGCGGCGGTGACGTTGAGAACGGTGGCCGTGCTGGCCGGTGGGTTGTCCCACGAACGCGAGGTGTCCCTGCGATCCGGGCGACGGCTGGCCACATCGCTGCGCAACGCCGGGCTCTCGGTCGTCGAGTGGGACGCCGACGCGACGCTGCTGGGGCGGATCCGCTCGGAACGCCCCGACGCGGTCGCGATCGCGCTGCACGGGGGCGAGGGGGAGAACGGGTCCGTACAGGCGGTGCTGGACCTGCTCGACGTGCCGTTCGTCGGCACCCCGGCCTCCGCGTGCCGCCGCGCGTGGGACAAGCCGACGGCGAAGGCGGAGTTCCGACGAGCGGGGCTGACGACACCCGACTGGGTGGCGCTGCCGCACAGCACGTTCCGCGAGCTCGGCGCGCAGGCGGTCCTGGACGCGATGGTCGAGCGCCTCGGCCTGCCGCTGATGGTGAAGCCGGACCAGGGCGGGTCGGCACTCGGCGCGCAGGTCGTCCACCAGGCGTCGGAGCTTCCGGCCGCGATGGTCAGCTGCCTCGCCTACGCCGACACGGTGCTCGCGGAGCGGTTCGTCGCAGGCACGGAGGTGGCGGTCTCGGTGGTGCACGACGGAGCCGAGCCGCGCGCTCTGCCGCCGGTGGAGGTCGACACCGCAGGCGGGGTCTACGACTACACCGCCCGCTACACGCCGGGGGCCACCACCTTCCACTGCCCGGCCCGGCTCGACGCCACCACGATCGCCGCTCTGGAGGACGCCGCACTCGCGGCGCACCGACTGCTCGGGCTGCGTGACGTGTCCCGGCTCGACGCCGTTGTCGACGCGGAGGGTCGCGTGCAGATCCTGGAGGTGAACGTGTCGCCCGGGCTCACCGACACCTCACTGCTCCCGACCGCCGCCGCCACGGCCGGGATCGAGCTCGGCGACCTCTACGCCGCACTGGTCGAACGCGCGGTGGAGCGCGGCGACTGACCGGTGTTCCACGTGAAACACAGCGATGTTGTTCCACGTGGAACAGGGACTGGAAGCGTTACGCGGCCACGCCCCGACGCCGGCGCCAGGAGAGCCGCACAACCGGCGCGACGTCCGGGGAGCGCAACCGGGGCGGCACGGGCGGTCGCGGTTCGTCGCCTGCACTCCCCGGCGTCACTCGGGAACGTCGGTGCCGCTCGACGACGACGCCCGGCGGTCGACCGCCCCGGGCGGCGGCCACCGGCCGATGGCCCCGACCGGCACGAGATCAGGGGCGATCACTGCCTGCCGTGTCCGCCTCGCGGGCCGCGCGGGACACCGGCGGCGGGACCAGCGGTGTCACCGTCACGAGCAGGCGCCCCGGCTCTGCGAGGCACCGCGGCCGCACGCACGGGTGGACCGCTGCGATCGGCGACCACCCTTCGTACGACACGACCGCCGGGAATCGAGCGGGCCGCGAGCCGACGGGCGACACCGGCCGAGCCACGGAGTGCCGCCGCGGCGCACAGGACCCGGTCGCGCGGGACCACGGCGGGCTCCCTGCGCGACGGCCTCAGCGGGGGAGCCCGCACCCCGGCGGGCCCACCCCGCGCAACCGCGGTATGCCACTGCCGATCGACGATCGCCCTACGGCCGATCGTTGTTTCACGTGAAACAACGCGAACGTCAGTCCTGGGGCACCGATCGGTTCATCAGGCCGGCGATGCGCTCGAGGTCGTCGACCGACCCGAACTCGACGACGATCCGTCCCTTGCGCTGACCCAGCTCGACCTTCACACGCGTGTCGAACGCGTCGGACAGCTTCTCCGCGAGCTCCTGCAGACCGGGCGCCTGCATGGGGCGACGGCGGACCGGCTTCGCCGTCGGGGTGTCGCGGCGGGCGAGGACGACCGCCTCCTCGGTGGCGCGCACCGACATCCCCTCGGCGACGATCCGGGTGGCCAGCTCCTCCTGTGCGCCGGCGTCCTCGAGACCGAGGAGCGCGCGGGCATGGCCCGCGGAGAGCACGCCGGCCGCGACGCGGCGCTGCACCGAAACCGGCAGCTTCAGCAGCCGGATCGTGTTGGTGACGACGGGGCGGCTGCGGCCGAGGCGGTCGGCGAGCTCGGTGTGGGTGACACCGAACTCGGCGAGCAGCTGCTCGTACGCGGCCGCCTCCTCCAGCGGGTTGAGCTGGACGCGGTGGATGTTCTCCAGCAGGGCGTCGCGGAGCATGACGTCGTCGCCGGTGCTCCGGACGATCGCCGGGATCCGCTCCAGCCCGGCGCGCTGGGTGGCGCGCCACCGGCGCTCGCCCATGACGAGCTGGTACGAGCCGGGGGAGACCTCGCGCACGACGACGGGCTGCAGGAGCCCGAACTCGCGGATGGAGTGCTCCAGCTCGGCCAGGGCCTCCTCGTCGAACTGCGAGCGGGGCTGCTGCGGGTTGGGGTGGATCGCCGCGACGGCGATCTCCCGGTACTCCGCCCCCTCGACGACCGTCGGACCACCGTCCGCCTCGGGGGCGGTGCGCGGCGCCGGGGCGCTGCGGTCGAGCGGCGTCAACACCGGCGCCTCGTCGAGGGTGGGCGCCACGAGGACCGGACCGGGCGGCGGCCCGGTCGGGATCAGTGCGGCCAACCCCCGGCCGAGGCCGCCCTTGCGCTCCGGGGTCTTGCGTTCGGCCACCGTGCTACCGCCCGTCGGTCCGGATGCGACCGGAGGCGCCGCGTTCGGCGATCTCCCGGGCCGCATCGACATAGCTCATCGCCCCGCGCGAACCGGGGTCGTAGGCCAACACCGTCTGGCTGTATCCCGGCGCCTCCGAGACCTTGACGCTGCGCGGGATGACGGTGCGCAGGACGGTCGGGCCGAAGTGGGTCCGGACCTCGGTGGTGACCTGATCGGCCAGCTTCGTGCGCCCGTCGTACATCGTCAGCAGGATCGTCGACACGTGCAGGTCGGTGTTGAGGTGCGCGCGGACGAGATCGATGTTGCTCAGGAGCTGCCCCAGCCCCTCCAGCGCGTAGTACTCGCACTGGATCGGGATGAGCACCTCGTCGGCGGCGACGAGTGCGTTGACCGTGAGCAGGCCGAGCGAGGGCGGGCAGTCGATCAGGACGTAGTCGACGTCGAGCTCGTCGAGGGCGTCAGGGGTCAGCGCCTGCTTCAGCCGCTGCTCCCGCGCCACCATGCTGACGAGCTCGATCTCCGCGCCGGCCAGGTCGATCGTGGCGGGGACGCAGAGCAGGTTGGGCGATGCGGTGCTCTCGACCGCGGCCTCGGCGAGCCGGATCTCCCCGAGCAGCACCTCGTACACCGACGGCGTGCCGAGGCGGTGCTCGACGCCGAGCGCGGTGGAGGCGTTGCCCTGGGGGTCGAGGTCGATGACGAGGACGCGGACGCCGTGCATGGCGAGCGCCGCGGCGAGGTTCACCGTGCTCGTGGTCTTACCGACGCCGCCCTTCTGGTTGGCGACCGTCAGCAGGCGGCGGTGCACCGGGCGCGGCATGCCGTGCCGGTCCGGGTGCAGCACCCGGGCCGCACGCTCCGCCTCCTCGGCGATCGGCGTCCACTCCGGTGTTTCACGTGAAACATGCTGCTCCGTCACACCCACGAACCCTCCTCGCCGTCTGTCACTTCTTGTCGCGCCGGACCGGACGGCCGGTGCCACGCTGCCGTTCCACCACGACGACCGTGGTGGCGGGGTCGACGACACCGTGGCCGCAGAGCACGATCTCCGGATCACCGCCGCCGAGCTTGCGGACCGCGGCGGCGTCGCGCGCGATCTCCTCGGGCGCCGAGGCGCCCTTGACCGCCAGCAGGCGTCCGCCGGTACGCAGCAGCGGGAGCGCCCACCCCGCGAGGCGGGCGAGCGGCGCCACGGCACGGGCGGTGACCACGTCCGCTCCCTCCCATCGCCGCCGCACGGCGGTCTCCTCGACCCGGCCCCGGTCGACCCGGACGTCGAGCCCGAGATCGGCGATCACCTCGTCGAGCCAGTCCACCCGACGGGCGAGCGGTTCGACGAGAGCGACCTGCAGATCGGGGCGGGCCAGGGCCAACGGTATCCCGGGAAGGCCCGCCCCCGAACCCACGTCCACCAGACGGGCGCCGTCCGGCAGGAGTTCGGCGACGACCGCGCAGTTGAGGACGTGCCGGTCCCAGATCCGGGGTGCCTCGCGCGGGCCGATCAGCCCGCGTTCCACGCCGGAGGTGACGAGGTGCTCCGCGTAGCGCCGAGCCAGCGGGAGGCGGTCACCGAACACACGCTCGGCGACCGCCCGGTCGACCACCAGGTCGACGTCACCCATTGCGGAAGACGACGACCTGCCGACGCGGCTCCTCGCCCTCGCTCTCGCTGGACACGCCCTTCACCCGCGCGACCGCGTCATGGACGACCTTGCGCTCGAACGGCGTCATCGGCCGCATCCGGGCCGACTCACCCGACTCGAGGACGTCCTTCGCGGTGCGGGTGCCCATCTCGGTGAGCTCGTCGCGGCGACCCTGACGCCACCCGGCGATGTCGAGCATCAGCCGGCTGCGGTTGCCCGACTCCTGCTGCACCGCCAGGCGCGTGAGCTCCTGGAGCGCCTCGAGGACCGCACCGCGGTCGCCGACGAGCTTGTTGAGGTCCTCGCCGCCGTCGATGCTGACGATCGCCCGGCCGGCCTCGACGTCGAGGTCGATGTCCCCGTCGAAGTCGAGGACGTCGAGCAGCCGCTCCAGGTAGTCACCGGCGATGTCGCCCTCGCGGACGAGCTGCTCCTCCGCCGTGGTGGCCGCCTTCGGCGGGGTCGCGGCAGTGTCCTCAGCCGTACCGTCCTGCGCAGTCTGGGGCACGATGCGTCTCCTCTCCGAGATGGGCCGGTGGCGTCCGGACGGTCCCGGACGTCACCGCAGCGACCGCCGACGCGGGCGGCCGCAGGTGGTTCGTGGGTCAGCGGCGCTTGCCCTTGCGGCGCGCCGGCGGGCGCGAACCCCCGCCGGCCCGACGTGCGGCGGCGCCTGCCGAGGTGGCTCCGCCACCGGCGCCACCGGTCGGGGCGCTGCCGTTGGCGGCTCCGCTGGTCGCGCTGTCGGCCGCGGGGGTGCCGTTGGAGGCACTCCCGTTGGCACTCCCGTTGGCGCTGCCGTTCGAGGCGCTGCCGTTGGTCGACGTCGCGGAGGTGCCGTTGCCCGACGTCGTCTTCGAGGCGGCCGGCGTCTTGCGCAGGACAGGCTTGGCCCCGGGGATCTTCTCGGGCGCCTCGACCGCGGCGGTCTCCGGACGCACCGGCTTCTGACCGGGCTTGGGGGCGCGGGTCTGCCGGTCGACGACGGCCTTCTCGCGCTTCGCCGTCTCCTCGACGTCGATCCGCTTGTAGACGACGTACTGCTGGCCCAGCGTCCACAGGTTGTTCGACACCCAGTAGAGCAGGACCGCGAGCGGCAGGAACGGCGCTCCGACGACGACGCCGATGGGGAAGACGTAGAGCATCAGCTTGTTCATGATCGCGGTCTGCGGGTTGTCGCCCTGCGCCGCGGTCTGGCGCGCCACCGAGTGCCGCGCCGTGATGTGGGTGAACACGCCGGCCACGATCATCAGAGGGATCATCACGATGAGCATCGACGTCATCGACGTGCCCTCGGCCAGCATCGCCTCGGGACCGTTCACCACGATCGCACCGAGCTTGGCGCCGAGGAAGTCGGCCCGGATGAACGAGCTGACCTCCTCCTGCCCGAAGAAGTAGTTCTCGGTGCGCGGCGACCCGTCGCCGTTGAGCGGGGTGAAGTTGCGCAGCACCTGGAACAGGCCGATGAACACCGGCACCTGCACGAGCACCGGGAGGCAGCCGGCGACCGGGTTGACGCCGTGCTCCTTCTGGAGCTTCTGCATCTCCTCGGCCTGCTTCTGCCGGTCGTTGCCGTACTTCTTGCGGAGCTTCGCTATCTCCGGCTGGAACTCCTGCATCTTGCGCATCGAGCGCACCTGGCTGACGAACGGCTTGTAGAGGATCGCGCGCAGGGTGAAGACGAGGAAGACGACCGACAGTGCCCAGGCGATCCCGTTGTCGGCACCGAGGACGGCACCGAACACCTTGTGCCAGGCCCACAGGATGAAGGAGACCGGGTAGTAGATGAAGTTCAGCACGGCGCTTGCTCCTCGTGGTGGTTCGGTCGGGCCGGAACCAGGTCGATACCGCCAGGGTGCCACGGCGCGCACTTGAGCAGGCGCCGGAGCGTGAGCCAGGAACCGCGCAGGGCCCCGTGCACCTGCAGCGCCTCGACGGCATAGCTGCTGCAGGTGGGGTGGAACCGGCACACGGGAGGGAACGCGGGGGAGACGTAGGTCTGGTAGCCGCGGAGCAGGGCGATCAGGGGGCGGGCCGCGCGCGAGGCGGTCACCGTCGTGCCCCGGGGGAGGGGAGCTTGCGGAGCGCGCCGCGCAGGCCCGCGTCGAGGTCGACGCCGAGCTCGGCCGACGTCGCCGTGCCCGCCGGGGGCAGGGCCCGCACCACGACACAGGCCCCGGCGGGCAGCGAGGCCAGCCGGGGTGCGAGGAGATGGCGCAGACGCCGGGACACGCGGTGGCGCACGACGGCACCTCCCACGGCACGGCTCACGACGAGACCGGCGCGCGGCGCGGCGTCGGTGTCTCCCATGATCTGCAGATGAACGACCATCCGGGGCCTGCCGCTGCGCCGACCCCGACGGATGACCGAGGCGAACTCGTCGCCCCTGGTCAGTCGGGAAGCGGCCGGCAGCACCGGCGGGGCCGGATCAGGCCGAGATCTTGTCGCGGCCCTTGCCGCGGCGGGCGGCGAGGATCGCGCGGCCGGCCCGGGTACGCATGCGCAGCCGGAAACCGTGCGTACGCGAACGGCGGCGGTTGTTCGGCTGGAAGGTGCGCTTGCCCTTGCTCACGGTCGGCTCTCCTGCTCGACGGCGCGGGGACCGACGCCGCGGACTCCGGCGACGCGTCCGCCGTCCGCTGTTGTCTCGGAACGGTGTGACTGCTTGACGTACTGGTACATGCGGTGCCCAACCTGCGGCACTCCTGGGACCAGGGTACGCAGCCCGCTCGATGAGGGTCAAACCACCCCGCCACCGGGCCCGCCGGTCGCGCGGGGGAGCGGCTTGTGGGTGGCGGTCGGTGTTGTTACCTTGCCCCCTCACAGTGTCGATCCGGGGGGATCGGTCGCACCACAGCAGGACAGCACGGGCCCGCGGGATCTCCTTCCCGCCGGCCCGCGTACGGTCCTGCACACAGGTGTGGACAAGTCTGGGGATGGTTCCCCGGCCGGCCCGCGGTGGCCACTGGATCGAAGCGAAGGAGGTCGGCGTGGCTGATCAGCCGGGCGACCTCGGACAGGTCTGGAACCGCGTCATCGCCGATCTCTCCGGCGCCGCGGGCGGGCCCAACTCCCTGCAGGCGCTGTCCTCACAGCAGCGCGCCTTCCTCCGCCTGACCCGTCCGCTGGGTCTCATCGACGGCACCGCTCTGCTGGCCGCGCCGAGCGAGTTCGCGAAGAACGCCATCGAGCGCGTCCTGCGCCAGCCGATCAGCGATGCGCTCGGCCGTCATCTCGGCGTCACCGTCAACCTCGCCGTCGTCGTCGACGCCTCCGCGGCGTCCGGCGGCACCGAGGTGCCCGATCCGCCGGGGCAGCAGTCCCACGACCACCGTCCCGCGGAACGCGACCCGATGGGCCGGGGCGACGTCGACGGCACCGGTCCGCTGCCCGTCCGCGCGCCGGGCTACGACACCGCCGACACGCACACCAACGGTGACTCCCCCGACCGCCGACCGGGCCCGCCGCTCGCCGTCGACCCGCCGCCCCGCGGCGGTGGGCCGGGGCAGCCCGACGGCCGCACCACCGACGGGCGCATGCCGGACGGCCGCATCGGCGAGGGCCGCGCGGAGGTCTGGCCCACCTACTCGGCGCCGCACGCGAGCGAGCCGGCCGCGGCGCCGCGCTCCCAGTCGCGCCTCAACGAGAAGTACATCTTCGACACCTTCGTGATCGGTGCCTCCAACCGCTTCAGCCACGCCGCGGCCGTCGCCGTCGCCGAGCAGCCCGCGCGGGCCTACAACCCGCTGTTCATCTGGGGCGACTCCGGGCTGGGCAAGACCCACCTGCTGCACGCCGTCGGGCACTACGCGCAGCGGCTGTTCCCCGGCATGCGCGTGCGGTACGTCAGCACCGAGGAGTTCACGAACGACTTCATCAACTCCCTGCGCGACGACCGCAAGGTGGCGTTCCAGCGCCGCTACCGCGACGTCGACGTGCTGCTGGTCGACGACATCCAGTTCCTCGAGGGCAAGGAGGGGACCCAGGAGGAGTTTTTCCACACCTTCAACACCCTCCACAACGCGAACAAGCAGATCGTCGTCTCCTCCGACCGGCCGCCGAAGCGCCTGGAGACCCTCGAGGACCGGATGCGCACGCGGTTCGAGTGGGGCCTCATCACCGACATCCAGCCGCCCGAGCTGGAGACGCGCATCGCGATCCTGCGGAAGAAGGCCGCGCAGGACCGGCTCGCGGTCCCCGACGACGTCCTCTCCTTCATCGCCGAGCGCATCGAGCGCAACATCCGCGAGCTCGAGGGCGCGCTGATCCGGGTCACGGCGTTCGCGTCGCTGAACCGCCAGCCCGTCGACACCCAGCTCGCCGAGATCGTGCTGCGCGACCTCATCCCCGACTCCGGCGCCTCGGAGATCACCGCGTCCACGATCATGGGCGTCACGGCGGAGTTCTTCGGCGTCACGATGGACGAGCTGTGCGGGCCGGGGAAGACGAAGGCGCTCGCGCAGAGCCGTCAGATCGCCATGTACCTGTGCCGCGAGCTCACCGACCTGTCGCTGCCGCGCATCGGGCAGACCTTCGGCGGACGCGACCACACCACGGTCATGCACGCCGACAAGAAGATCCGCAACGAGATCGCTCAGCGCCGCAAGACCTTCGAACAGGTCCAGGAACTGACGGCCCGGATCAAGCAGCGCGCGCGTCACTGAAAGTCCCTCCGCGCGGTCGTGATCGTCGCGAGATGTGCGGGACGGCGGTCCCGGTGACCTTCCGACGCGTATCGCGCCGCTCACCTCCGGTCGTCCCGGGTCCCCGCGTCGACGACACGCGCCCCGGTCCGGGCCGGCGACTCGCCGCCGGGGACGGACCGTTCGCCGTCGAGACGGTCGCGCTCGGCGCCGGACGGTGTGTCGGTCACGAACGGATAGTGACCCGCATGGTGACGCAGCGTTGATCCCGGTGTGTCGCGCGGGAACTCTGTGAGTTCCCCGCCGTCGAACGGCCACGCCGAGCGCGACGAACCCGTCGCCGTGCGTCCCCGTGCGAGCGCACTTTCACCCACATCTGGGGACAACTCTGTGGATTGTCGTGCGCAGACCGGTGGACGGATGCCCGTGAATCGGTGGACAACCGGTGTTCATCCGGGGGACAACCCTGTGGGCCCCGCGTCCATCCACCGGTCGACCGAACCGTCCCCCGGCCGACCCACGACGGGCTCCACAGGACGCCACACCCTGCGACCTGCGGAGATGCGCTCCATCCACACAACTCACAGGTGTGAGTACTACTGCTGGATCTCTCTTCTTCATGAACTACAAGAAGAACAAGCGTGTGGACGGAGCTCCGGTCGGGCGCCGATCGGGCGGGATGACACCCGCCGCCGGAAGGCTCTACGGTGGTGGTCCTCCCGGCTCCCCAACCGACCGGTGAGTCCTTCCCTGCCGCGAGAGGTCCCCGCCATGAAGTTCCGGGTCGAACGCGACGTCCTGGCCGACGCCGCCGCGTGGGTGGCGCGCAGCCTCCCGGCGCGGCCGCCCGTTCCCGTGCTCGGTGGGGTGCTGGTCGAGGCGAGCAGTGGCGAGGACGGCGACCGGCTCACGGTCTCGGGTTTCGACTACGAGACCTCGGCGCGGGTCGAGCTGGACGCCACGATCGGCGACCCGGGCCGCGTGCTCGTGTCGGGGCGCCTGCTGGCCGACATCACGCGGGCGCTGCCGTCGAAGCCGGTCGACCTCGTCGTCGACGGGTCACGCGCCACGATCAACTGCGGCAACAGCCGGTTCAGCCTCCCGACGATGCCGGTCGAGGACTACCCACAGCTGCCCGCGATGCCCCAGCACGCCGGAACCGTCGCGGGCACCGACCTCGCCGAGGCCGTCGCCCAGGTGGCCGTGGCCGCAGGCCGCGACGACACGCTCCCGATGCTCACCGGCATCCGGCTCGAGATCGAGGGCAGCCGGCTGACGCTCGCCGCCACCGACCGCTTCCGGCTCGCCGTCCGGGAGCTCGACTGGGAGCCGGGCGAGGACCTGGCTTCCGGTTCCGTCGCCGTGCTGATCCCGGCCAAGACGCTCTCCGACGTCGCGAAGTCCCTCGCCGGTGCGGGACGCGTCGAGATCTCGCTGTCCGCAGGCGACGGGATGCTCGGCATCACCGGCGCCGGCCGGCGCGCCACCACACGGCTGCTCGACGCGGAGTTCCCACGCTTCCGCCAGCTGATCCCGGCCGAGCACACGAGCGCCGCGACCGTCGAGGTGGCGGGGCTGGTCGAGGCGATCAAGCGCGTCGCGCTGGTCACCGACCGGGTCGCGCAGGTCCGCATGGAGTTCGGCGAGGACGGCCTGCGCCTGGCCGCGGGCGGCGACGACGTCGGCAGCGCGGAGGAGGAGCTCCCCTGCGAGCTCGACGGCTCCCCGTTGACGATCGCGTTCAACCCGACCTACCTGCTCGACTCCCTCGGCGCGCTGCACACCGACCGCGCCCAGCTGACGTTCACGACGCCGAACCGGCCCGCGCTCGTGCGCCCCGTTCCCGCGCCGCCCACCGGCACCGGCGATGATGGTGCGGGCGCCACCGCCGACGCCGTCCCCGGATACCTGCACCTGCTGATGCCCGTCCGCCTGCCCGGCTGAGTCCGGTCCCGCACGGCGTCACCCCGAGAAACCAGGAGAGCGACACCGTGCAACTCGGACTCATCGGTCTGGGCAAGATGGGCGGCAACATGCGCGATCGCCTGCGCGCCGCCGGCCACGAGGTCGTCGGGTACGACCCGCGCCCCGAGGTCACCGACGTCGACTCGCTGGTATCCCTCGCCGCGGCGCTGACGGCCCCGCGCGTCGTCTGGGTGATGGTGCCCTCCGGCGACGCGACGCGGAGCACCGTCCAGGCGCTGGCCGGCGTGCTGGAGCCCGGCGACCTCGTCATCGACGGCGGCAACTCCCGCTACACCGACGACGCCCCCAACGCCGCGCTGCTCGACGCGAAGGGGATCGGCTACCTCGACTGCGGCGTCTCCGGCGGCATCTGGGGCAAGGACAACGGCTACGGCCTGATGGCCGGCGGCACGCCCGAGCACGTCGCTCTGGCCATGCCGATCTTCGACGCGCTGCGCCCCGAGGGACCGCGCGAGGAGGGTTTCGCGCACGCCGGTCCGGTCGGCGCCGGGCACTTCTCGAAGATGGTCCACAACGGCATCGAGTACGGCCTGATGCAGGCCTACGCGGAGGGCTTCGAGCTGCTCTCCGCCGTCGACCTCGTCACCGACGTGCCCGCGGTGCTGCAGGCCTGGTCGCGCGGCACGGTCGTCCGCTCCTGGCTGCTCGACCTGCTCGTCCTGGCGCTCAAGGACGACGCGTCGCTGAGCAAGCTCGACGACTACGTCGACGACTCCGGCGAGGGTCGCTGGACGATCGAGGAGGCCATCACCCACGCCGTGCCGCTCCCCGTCATCTCTGCGGCGCTGTTCGCCCGGTTCGCCTCGCGGCAGGACTCCTCGCCCGCGATGCGGGCCGTCGCGGCGCTGCGCCAGCAGTTCGGCGGGCACGCCGTGCGCGCGGCCGGCCCGGCCGGAGCCCCCGGCGACCACGCCGGCCCCAGCTCGGGCACCGGTTCCACCCAGAGCTAGACCCAGCCTGGATGCACCTGCGCCGCCTCGCCGTCACCGACTTCCGCTCCTGGGAGTCGGCCGAGCTCGACCTCGAACCGGGTGTCACGGTGCTGGTCGGGCCGAACGGCGTCGGGAAGACCAACCTCGTCGAGGCCGTCGGCTACCTCGCGACCCTCGGCTCGCACCGGGTGGCCTCCGACGCCCCGCTGATCCGGCGCGGCGCCGACCGGGCGATCGTGCGCGGGTCGGTGGTGCACCTCGGACGCGAACTGCACGTCGAGCTGGAGATCACCGCCGGTCGCGCCAACCGGGCCCGGGTGAACCGGGCGCCGGTGGCGCGACCGCGCGACGTCCTCGGGATCCTGCGCACCGTGCTGTTCGCGCCGGAGGACCTCGCGCTGGTGCGGGGCGACCCGGGGGAGCGCCGCCGGTTCCTCGACGAGCTCCTGACGATCCGCTACCCGCGCTACGCGTCGGTCCGCTCCGACTACGACCGTGTTCTCAAGCAGCGTTCGGCCCTGCTCAAGACCGCGCGCAACGGCCGGGCCGACCTCTCCACCCTCGACGTGTGGGACGGCCACCTCGCGCGCACCGGCGCGGCACTGCTGGCGGGGCGCCTCGACCTGGTCGCCGGGATCGCGCCGTACACCGTCGAGGCGTTCGCGGAGGTCGCGCCCACGTCGGACCCGATCGCGCTGCGCTACCGATCCAGCGTGCCGGGCGGGCTGCCGTCCTCCCCGGCCGATCTGGAACCCCTCCTGCTCGACGAGCTGGCCCGCGTGCGCCGCCAGGAGGTGGAGCGGGGGGTGTGCCTGGTCGGCCCGCACCGCGACGACCTCGACCTTTTGCTCGGCCCCGGACCCGCGAAGGGCTACGCCAGCCACGGCGAGTCCTGGGCGCTCGCGCTCGCCCTGCGCCTGGGGTCCTACCGCCTGCTCTGCGCCGACGACGTCGAACCCGTCCTCATCCTCGACGACGTGTTCGCCGAGCTCGACGCGCGGCGCCGCCGGGCGCTCGCCGACGTCGCCCGGCGCGCCGAACAGGTGCTCGTCACCGCCGCGGTGGCCGAGGACGTCCCGGACGGCCTCGACGGCGCGCGCCTCGCGGTGGGCGGCGGGGAAGTCACCGCCGGGACGCGAACCGGCTCGTCAGGAGCGTGACCGTGAACCCGACCGGCTGTGGACAAGGTTGTGGATACTGTGGATAACTCGGCCCGTACTGGTGATGACCGGCCGGAACGACCGTCGAGCGTGTCCGGTGAACCGCCCGCCGCGACCCGATCGGGGGGGTTTGTCCCCACCCCTGGGGATGACGGCCCACCGACCGCCGGTCGTGGATCGGACATCGCGCGGGAGGCGCTGCGGGCCGCTCGGGAGGCCTCCGCGGAGAGGTCGGCCCAGCGCGCGACGGAGCGTCGCGGCACGCGGTCGAGCGGGCGCAGCGGGCGGCGGCGCCGGTGGTCGGGCCCCGGCCCCGACGACCGCGACCCCCAGCTGCTCGGCCGCGTCGCCTCCCGCGTCTCGCTCGACCGCGGATGGTCGCCCCGGCTCACCGACGCCACCGTCCTGGGCCGCTGGCCGCAGCTCGTCGGCGCCGACATCGCCGACCACTGCACACCGGTGTCGCTGCGCGACGGCGAGCTCGTGCTGCAGGCGGAGTCGACGGCGTGGGCCACGCAGCTGCGGACGCTGCAGCGCCAGCTGCTCGTGCGCCTGGCCGGGGCCGTCGGCAAGGACATCGTGCGGCGGATCCGCGTGGTCGGTCCCAGCGGTCCGAGCTGGCGACACGGCCCGCGCACCGTCCGGGGCCGCGGGCCGCGCGATACGTACGGCTGATCAGCCCGAACGCTTCTGTGGCCACTCAGGGCGACATGACGTCGCCGGAGGCGCCGCTCACCCCCCGCCCGTGCCGCCGGACCCGAACCGGCGACTGTTCGGCGTTCTGTGAGGCATCTGGGCGGGTCCTAGCCGCCGTTCTGTCGGACCGCCCCGGTAGGATGGAAGGAGTGTTTCCGGGTGCCCAGGCGGGCCCGGTCGAACGCCCGGACCGATCTCCCCGCGGCCCGGGCTGGTGCAGCGAGGAGACAGACGGCCCGTGCCGGAGCAGAAGAGCTCGTACAACGCCAACTCGATCACGGTCCTGGAAGGCCTCGAGGCCGTCCGGAAACGACCCGGCATGTACATCGGGTCCACCGGTGAGCGCGGCCTGCACCACCTGATCTGGGAGGTCGTCGACAACGCGGTCGACGAGGCGATGGCCGGGCACGCCACGCGCGTCGAGGTCACGCTGCAGGACGACGGCGGCGTCCGCGTCGTCGACGACGGCCGTGGCATCCCGGTCGGCATGCACCCGGTGGAGAAGAAGCCCGCCATCGAGATGGTGCTCACGATGCTGCACGCCGGCGGCAAGTTCGACAGCGACTCCTACGCCGTCTCCGGCGGTCTGCACGGCGTCGGCGTCTCCGTCGTCAACGCGCTGTCGGTCGCGCTCGACGCGGAGATCCACACCGACGGTTTCGTGTGGCGCCAGCACTACGCGCGCTCGATCCCCGGCCCGCTGCGCAAGGGCGAGGAGACGACGCGTTCCGGCTCGTCGATCACCTACTGGGCCGACCCGGACATCTTCGAGACCACCACCTACAACCTGGAGACGATCCGTCGCCGGCTGCAGGAGATGGCGTTCCTCAACAAGGGCCTCACGATGGTGCTCCGCGACGAGCGCAACGGCACTGCGCCCGAGGGGGCCGAGGAGCCCGACGCCGAGGGCTACGTGGCGAAGACTGTGGAGAACGTCTACTGCTACCCCAACGGGCTCGAGGACTTCGTCGCGCACCTGAACAAGTCGAAGGACCCGATCCACAAGAAGCTCGTGTCGTTCTCCGGTGAGGCCGAGGGGCACGCGCTCGAGGTGGCGATGCAGTGGAACTCCGGCTACACCGAGTCGGTCTACACGTTCGCCAACACGATCAACACGCACGAGGGCGGCACCCACGAGGAGGGCTTCCGCTCCGCGCTGACCAGCACGGTCAACCGCTACGCGCGCGCGCAGAAGCTGCTCAAGGACAAGGACCCGGCGCTCTCCGGCGACGACATCCGTGAGGGGCTCGCCGCGATCGTCTCGGTGAAGGTCAAGGAGCCCCAGTTCGAGGGGCAGACCAAGACCAAGCTGGGCAACACCGAGGTCAAGTCGTTCGTGCAGCGGGTCAGCAACGAGTGGCTCTCGGACTGGTTCGAGCGCAACCCGGCCGAGGCGAAGATCATCGTCAACAAGTCGGTGCAGTCGGCGCAGGCCCGGGCGGCCGCCCGCAAGGCGCGTGAGCTGGTGCGCCGCAAGAGCGCCACCGACATCGGTGGGCTGCCGGGCAAGCTGGCCGACTGCCGCTCCACCGACCCGGTCAAGTCCGAGGTCTACATCGTGGAGGGCGACTCCGCGGGCGGCTCGGCCAAGTCCGGCCGCGACTCGATGTTCCAGGCGATCCTGCCGATCCGCGGGAAGATCATCAACGTCGAGAAGGCCCGGATCGACCGCGTCCTCAAGAACACCGAGGTCCAGGCGATCATCACCGCGCTGGGCACCGGCATCCACGACGAGTTCGACGTCAGCAAGCTGCGCTACCACAAGGTCGTGCTGATGGCCGACGCCGACGTCGACGGTCAGCACATCCGCACGCTGCTGCTCACGCTGCTGTTCCGGTTCATGCGCCCGCTCGTCGAGCACGGCCACGTCTTCCTCGCCCAGCCCCCGCTCTACAAGATCAAGTGGGGCGGCCGCGGGGCGGAGCCGGAGTTCGCCTACTCCGACCGCGAGCTGCAGGGCCTGCTCGAGGCCGGCCGCGAAGCGGGCAAGAAGATCCCCCGCGACGAGGGGATCCAGCGCTACAAGGGCCTCGGGGAGATGAACGCCAAGGAGCTGTGGGAGACCACGATGGACCCGGCGCACCGGGTCCTGCTGCGGGTCACCCTCGACGACGCCGCCACCGCCGACGAGCTGTTCTCGGTGCTGATGGGCGAGGACGTCGAGTCGCGCCGGTCGTTCATCACCCGTAACGCCAAGGACGTGCGCTTCTTGGACGTCTGAGTCCGAGAACCGCGGAAGGAACTCACGTGACAGACACCTTGGATCCCACGCTGCCCCCGACGGGCGGAGGCGACCGCACCGAGCCGGTCGACATCCAGCAGGAGATGCAGCGCTCCTACATCGACTACGCGATGAGCGTCATCGTCGGCCGGGCGCTGCCGTTGGTCGAGGACGGCCTCAAGCCGGTGCACCGGCGCGTCCTGTACTCGATGGGCGAGAACAACTTCCGCCCCGACCGCAGCTACGTGAAGTGCGCTCGCGTCGTCGGTGAGGTGATGGGCAACTACCACCCGCACGGCGACAGCTCCATCTACGACGCGCTCGTGCGGCTCGCCCAGCCGTGGGCGCTGCGCTACCCGCTGATCGACGGCCAGGGCAACTTCGGCTCCCGCGGCAACGACCCGGCCGCGGCGATGCGCTACACCGAGTGCCGCCTCTCGCCGCTGGCGATGGCGATGCTGCAGGACATCGAAGAAGACACCGTCGACTTCTCCGACAACTACGACGGCAAGGCGCAGGAGCCCGACGTCCTGCCGTCGCGCGTGCCCAACCTGCTGATCAACGGCAGCTCCGGCATCGCCGTCGGTATGGCCACCAACATCCCGCCGCACAACCTGCGCGAGGTCGGCGCGGGCGTGGTGTGGGCGCTGGACAACTGGGAGGCCTCCGACGAGGACACCCTCACGGCGCTGATGGAGCGGATCAAGGGCCCCGACTTCCCGACCTCCGGACTCATCGTCGGCCGCGACGGCATCGAGCAGGCCTACCGCACCGGCCGCGGGTCGGTGCGGATGCGCGCCGTCGTCGAGGTCGAGGAGGACGCCAAGGGGCGCACGATCCTCGTCGCCACCGAGCTGCCCTACCAGGTCAACCCGGACAACCTGATCGAGTCGATCGCCACGCAGCACCGCGACGGCAAGCTCGCCGGCATCGCCGAGATCAACGACGAGAGCTCCGACCGCATCGGCATGCGGATCGTCATCACGCTCAAGCGCGACGCCGTCGCGAAGGTCGTGCTGAACAACCTCTACAAGCACACCCAGCTGCAGTACGGGTTCGGCGTCAACATGCTCTCGATCGTCGACGGCGTGCCGCGCACCCTGCGCCTGGACCAGATGGTGCGGCACTACATCCGCCACCAGATCGAGGTCATCGTCCGGCGCACCCGCTACCGGCTGCGCAAGGCCGAGGAGCGGGCCCACATCCTGCGCGGCTACGTCAAGGCGCTCGACGCCCTCGACGAGGTCATCGCCCTGATCCGGGCCTCGGCCACGGTCGAGGTCGCGCGGGCAGGCCTGATCGAGCTGCTCGACGTCGACGACATCCAGGCCCAGGCCATCCTCGACATGCAGCTGCGGCGCCTCGCCGCGCTGGAGCGTCAGAAGATCATCGACGAGCTGGCCGAGATCGAGCGCACCATCGCCGACCTGCAGGACATCCTCGACCGCCCGGAGCGCCAGCGGCAGATCGTGCGCGACGAACTCACCGAGATCGTCGAGAAGCACGGTGACGAGCGGCGCACCCAGATCATCGCCGACGACGGCGACGTCACCAACGAGGACCTCATCGCCGTCGAGGACATCGTCGTCACGATCACGCAGACCGGCTACGCGAAGCGCACCAAGACCGACCTGTACCGGGCGCAGAAGCGCGGCGGCAAGGGCGTGCAGGGCGCGGCGCTGAAGCAGGACGACATCGTCGCCCACTTCTTCGTCTGCTCCACGCACGACTGGATGCTGTTCTTCACCAACAAGGGCCGGGTCTACCGGCTCAAGGGCTACGAGCTGCCCGAGGCCAACCGCAGCGCGCGCGGCCAGCACGTGGCCAACCTGCTCGCGTTCCAGCCCGACGAGCACATCGCCCAGGTCATGCAGATCAAGAACTACGAGGTGTCGCCGTACCTGGTGCTCGCCACGCGCACGGGTCTGGTGAAGAAGTCCAAGCTCACCGACTTCGACTCGCCCCGCACCGGCGGCCTGATCGGGGTCAACCTCCGTGAGGACGACGAGCTGGTCGGGGCGGTCCTCTGCTCCGCCGACGACGACCTGCTGCTGGTCTCGGCGGAGGGCCAGTCCATCCGGTTCACCGCGAGTGACGAGGTGCTGCGCCCGATGGGCCGCGCCACGTCGGGCGTGCTGGGGATGCGGTTCAACGTGGGCGACCGGCTGCTCTCGCTCGGTGTGGTGCAGGACGACCGTTTCGTCCTGGTCGCCACCACGGGTGGATACGCGAAGCGGACGCCGATCGAGGACTACCCGGTGCAGGGTCGCGGCGGGAAGGGCGTGCTGACGCTCCAGTACGACCGGCGTCGTGGCACGCTGGTGGGTGCGCTCATCGTCGGGATCGACGACGAGCTGTACGCGATCACCTCCACCGGTGGGGTGATCCGGACGTCGGCCCGGGAAGTGCGCAAGGCGGGCCGGCAGACCAAGGGAGTCCGTCTGATGAACCTCGGCGAGACCGCCACGCTGCTGGCTGTCGCGCGCAACGCCGAGGACGACGCGGACGCCCCCGAGGTCACCGGCGGGGCCTGACCCCGCACCGCCCCCCAGTACCGAGGAGATCTCCACCTCGTGAACGACAAGACGAGCACCCCGGACGAGCAGCCGGACCGCGACGACACGGACCACCGCGACCCGGACACCGGGTCCACGGTGGTCACCGACGAGTCGACCGCGCCGGACGACACCGGCGGCGCTCCCGTGCCCGCGGGTGGTCCGGTCGACGCGGATCCGGGTGCTCGTCCGGCCGACGCGGGCGCCGTCCCGCTGACCAAGGGCGCCGTCCCGGTCGTCGAGGACGAGACGGTCGTCGACGTGCCCGTCGTCGACGGGCCTGTCGCCGACGGGCCCGTCGCGCCGCCGGATGCGCCGACCACGCAGATGCGCGTGCCCGACGCGGCCGGCAGCAACGGGAACGGTAACGGCAGTGCACCGGTCACGGCCGCCGCCGACGCCCCGACGCAGCAGGTGTTCCGGCCGTCGGGCGGCGGCCCGGTTCCCGCTCCGGGCCCGGTGCCCGGACCGGGGCCCGACGCCGCCACCCCGCCCCCGTGGCACCGCATCCCCGGACAGGGCGGCCCCGACCCGCGCGAGGCCACCCGCGAGGCGGCTCCGGCCGGGGGCCTGCTCGACGAGGGCCCCACGGCTTTCCTGCGCGCCCCGGAGCCCGAGCCGGCCCGCGGGGAGGACGGCACCAGGTCACCGGTCCGCGCAGCCCGCAGCCGTGCACCGCGGCAGGCGGCGCTGCAGCTGCGCCGCCTCGACCCGTGGTCGGCGCTCAAACTGGCCCTCGTGCTGGCCGTCGTGCTGTTCTTCGTCTGGTTGGTCGCAGTGGGCGTCCTGTACGGCGTCCTCGACGGCATCGGCGTCTGGGACCGCCTCAACGGCACCTACGCCGACCTCGTCTCCGGCCAGGCCCAGACCGGTGCCCCGCTGATCAGCGCAGGCCGGGTGTTCGGGTTCGCGGCCGTCGTCGGGGCGATCAACAGCCTGCTCTTCGCCGTCGCCGTCACGATCGCGGCGTTCGTCTACAACGTGTCCGCCGACCTGGTCGGCGGCGTCGAGGTCACGCTCTCCGAGCGCGACTGACCCCACCGGTGAAGGCGGTGGAGGCTCTGGGGTAACCTCGTCTCCGCCGCAGGGGCCTATAGCTCAGTTGGTTAGAGCGCGTCGCTGATAACGACGAGGTCGGTGGTTCAAATCCACCTAGGCCCACTCCTCACACTCCTCCGGCACACAGGACGTGATCTTCGATGAAGAAGCTCCTCACCGTCGTCGCCGCACTCGCCGCCGGCGCGCTCGTCTTCTCGAAGATCCGCGGCTCGCGCCCGGAGGCCGACCTGTGGCACGAGGCCACCACCCGCTGAGCGGGTATCGTCTCTCCACAGCATCACGGGGACGTAGCTCAATTGGCAGAGCACTGCCTTTGCAAGGCAGGGGTTAGGGGTTCGATTCCCCTCGTCTCCACCAGCTTGACCAGCTAGAACAGCCTCGATCCGCACGCCGGAGTCGATCAATGGCATCGGCGATGGCATCGAGAACGATCGGGACGTGGCCAGAGAGCCTGCTCAGGGGCGCCCGCGCGGCATGATCCGCCGCCGCGGGAAGTCTTCCAAGTGATCGACTACGCCGGCCAGGACCCGCTGACGGGCGAGCCGCCGAGTCTGCGGAGTCCACGACCGACGAGGCCGAGGCCCGCCGGATCCTCCGCCGCCTCAGCGCGCGTATCGACGAGCAACGCCACGCCACGACCAACGCGTCCTTCCGGGTCGCGATGGAGGCGTGGCTACGGACGCACGAGATCGAGGAGACCACGCGCGCCAGCTACGAGCTGTACGCCCGCGTGCACATCTACCCGGCCTTCGGCGACGAGCCGATCGGCAAGGTGTCCACGAGGTGCCGGGTGGCGATCGGCCCGGCGGCGGCCTGCCCGAGCGCGACGACGGTGATGCCGGCCAGGGGGAGCTCCGGTGCCGTGGTCACGACCGGGCCAGTGCCTGCCGGACCAGGCCGCCGCCGATGATGAGGCGCTGGATCTCGCTGGTGCCCTCGTAGAGGCGCAGCAGCCGGACGTCGCGGTAGATCCGCTCGACCGGGATCTCCTTCATGTAGCCGGCGCCGCCGTGGACCTGGACGGCGAGGTCGGCGACCTTCCCGACCATCTCGGTGCAGAACAGCTTCACCGCCGACGGGGCGATCCGCCGGTCCTCGCCGCTGACGTAGGCGCGGGCGGTCTCGCGGACCATGGCCCGCCCGGCGAGGACGCCGGTCGCCATGTCGGCGAGCATGGCCTGGACCAGCTGGAAGTCGCCGATGCGCTGCCCGCCCTGGGTGTTCTGCGCGGCGTAGGCGACGGACTCGTCGAGTGCGCGCTGTGCGGTGCCGACGGCGAGCGCGGCGATGTGCACCCGCCCGCGGGCCAGCGAGGTCATCGCGGCCTTGTAGCCCGCGGCCTCGTCGCCACCGACGAGGGCGTCGGCGGGGACCCGGACGCCGGTGAACGCGACGTCGGAGGTGGTCGATCCCTCCTGGCCCATCTTGGCGTCCTTCGGGCCGACGGTGACGCCGGGTGTGTCCGCGGGGACGAGGAACACCGCGATCCCAGGGGCGCCGGGCACCGCGTCGGCGTAGCGGGCGAAGACGACGAACAGGCCCGCCGAGGAGGCGTTGGTGATGTACTGCTTCTGGCCGTCGATCACCCACCCGTCGCCGTCGCGCCGGGCGCGGGTGCGCAGCCCGGCGGGGTTCGATCCGGCGCCGGGCTCGGTGAGGGCGAACGATGCGACGACCTCGCCGGTGGCGATCCGGGCGAGCCACTCGTTCTTCTGCCCGTCGGTGCCGAAGCCGACCAGCACCTGACCGGCGATGCCGTTGTTGGTGCCGAACATCGACCGCAGCGACAGCGAGGTGTAGCCGAACTCCATCGCGAGCTCGACGTCCTGGGTCAGGTCGAGGCCGATGCCACCCCACTCGGACGGGATCGCGTAGCCGAACAGTCCTATGTCGGCTGCGGCCGCACGCAGGTCGTCGGGGATCCGGTCGGTCCGCATGATCTCGTTCTCCCGTGGGACCACGGCGGTCCGGACGAAGTCACGGACCTGCTCGTGGATGAAGTGGAAGTCCTCCGCGGACACCTCTGAGGTCGACGTCGCTGGCTGGCTCATGCGTCCACGGTGCCCTGCAGACCCGTCACCCGTCCAAGACCAGTACACCGCCTACTGTTGCGTTCGACGCATCAATGAGGGGTGGGAGATGGACGAGCAGAAGCTGCGTGTCTTCGTCGCCATCGCCGAGGAGCTGCACTTCGGGCGTGCGGCCGACCGGCTGTACCTGGCGCAGCCCCACGTCAGCCGCAGTGTGCGCGCGCTGGAGGCCGAGCTCGGCGCGGAGGTCTTCCGGCGCACCACCCGCACGGTCGAGCTGACGCCGGCCGGAACCGCGCTGCTGCCGCACGCGCACGCGCTGCTGGCCCGGACCGGGGAGGCGCGCGCGGCGGTCGTGGCCGCCCGGGACGGCCGCAGCGGCCGGGTCCGGATCTCGTTCGCGGGACCGTCGGCCCACGTCGTGGTCGGTCAGCTGGCCCGCGCGGTGCGCGAGCAGCATCCGCTGGTCGACCTCGAGTTCCTGCCCGGTCGCTACGGCACCGCGGCCGTCGCAGAGCTGCTCGGCAACGAGTCCGATCTGGCGCTGGCCCGGTTCGCGCAGCCGCCCGTCGGGGTCGCCGGCCGGAGCGTGGCGCGCGACCGGTGCGTCGTCGCCGTCCCCGTGGGGCACCGGCTCGCCGTCGCCGACGAGGTGCGGATCGCCGACTTCCGGGACGAGCCGGTCGTCGCCTTCCCCGAGTCGTTCGGCTCGGCCGTCCGCGCGATGTTCGTCGAGCGGTGCCACGCTGCGGGTTTCGCTCCCCGCTTCGCACAGTCCGCACCCGACTCGTGGACGGCCACGGCGCTGGTCTCGGCCGGGGTCGGCCTGCACTTCACGACCGCGAGCGCGATCGAACACCTCCCGCTCGAGGGCGTCCGCGTCCGCCAGATCGCCGACCGGTTGCCCGCGATCGACGTGTTCCTCACATGGCGCCGCGACGACGACTCACCGGTCCTGCACCGGGTCCTGCAGACCTCGTGGGACGTATTCCCCGGCGATGGGGCCGACTGATCGGATGTGCGAAGGAATCGGCTGGCTATCGGTAGTGCATCTCAGACCCTGTCGAAGACGGGCGGCGAGGCCCTGACCGCCGCCGATGCACATCGTCTCCAGGCCGTAGCGGGCATCCCGGCGGACCATCTCGCGGGACAGCGTGGCCAGGATCCGGCCGCCGGTCGCACCGACCGGGTGGCCCGGCGAGATTCCCGAGCCGTTGACGTTGGCCCGGTCGAAGTCGGCGTCGGTGAACTCCCACTCGCCGGCACACGCCAGGACCTGCGCCGCGAACGCTTCGTTGAGCTCGATCAGGTCGCTGTCAGCCCGCGTCAGCCCGGCCACCGACAGGGCCTTCGCCGTTGCCGGTACCGGGCCGATCCCCATCGTCCGAGGCGCCACCCCGGCCAGTTCCCAGGACCAGCTGGACCAGCGGGCGCAGGCCGTCGTTCTGCCCCGACGCGTTGCCCGCGGTGAGGGTGGACGCCTCGTCGTCGCGGCCGAGGATCGGGCGCAGCGTGGACAGCTTCTGCGCGGTCGAGTCCGGTCGGATGTGTTCGTCGGCCTCGACGACGGGGTCGCCCGGTGAACCGGTAGGGATCGGCGGGAGGGGTGGGCGCGGGGGACCGGGCCCACCCCCGGCGAGGTCAGCTGCCGGAAGGGATCCGGTACTCCTGCAGCTTGCGGTACAGCGTGGTCCGGCCGATGCCGAGTGCGGCGGCCGCCTTCGTCCGGTTGCCGCCTGCTCGGTGCAGCGCGGTGATGATCGCGTCGCGTTCCGCGGTCTCGATCATGCCCCGTCCGCGCAGTGCAGCCTGCTGCATTCTCGGCGGCAGATCGGCCGTGCCGATGCTGCGGCCGGGCCGCCGACGCGCCAGCTGTTCGACGGTCCGCCGGAGCTCGGCCAGGTTGCCGGGCCACGACCAGCGTATGAGGGCTTGCAGCGCGTCCGAGGTGAACCGGGTGTCCCGCTGGCCGGGTGGTAGGCCCGCCACGATCCGGGTGACCAGGCGGGGCACCTCGGCGGACATCGCCGGTAGCGACGGCAACCGGACCGTCGTGCACAGTGCCGCGACCACGGCCGCAACGCCGTCGTGGGCGGTGTCCAGGTCGACGGTGAGCGCGACCGGCACGCTCGCGTCCTCGATGGCGGTCCTGACGCGGCGCAGGTGCTCGCCAGAAGCGTCGTGCACATGGTGGAGCACGACGGCGATGGCGCCGGTCTCCGCGAGGGACTTCGGGCACTCGGCCCGGGCGAGGTCGATGAGGAGCGGTGGCGAGCCGGTCCTCTCGGCCAGTGCCGCGGTGGCCGCGGTGAGCTTCCCGCTGCCCGCGGGACCGTCGACGGCTAGCACCTCACCGAACCCGACGGCAGTGCGCAGCTGCTCGGAGATGTCGGCGAGGGGGTGCAGTAGGGCCGGTGCCGTGCCGCTTCGTCGTGCCCGTCGAGAGGGCGGCGTCCGGTCGCGTTCGGGATTGCGCGGTGAGTCGAGCAGCCGTACGCAGAAGGCCGGCCCGGTCGGGCCGACACCCTCGACCCGCTCGACGAGGGCGTCAGCCCGACCGCTCGCCAGCTGCACCACGCGCCGGTGCCGGCCCGCGCGCAGCCCGGACTCGACGAGGTCGCACCAGAGCAGGGCGTGCGTCTCGGGTGTGACGTGGACGAGTCCGGCGGTGTTGCCGAAAGCCGTGTTCTCGGTGACGACGATGACCGGCTGCCGTTCGGAGCGTGTCGCAAGCAGGAAGGCCTGGATCAGCATGCGTTCGTGTGCGCCGAGCATCGCGGTGAGGTTGCCCTCGATCTGCCGGCCGACGTCGGTGGCCATCGCCGTCATCAGCGGGCTGGCCTGGTCGGTCCGACAGGCCAGCGCGAAGGTGCCCAGCAACTGCTGCGTGAACGGCTCGAAGATCGGGGTGCCGGCACAGGTCAGTGGTCCGAGGAGTTCGTTGTAGTGCTCGGAGCCGTGGACCAGTAGCGGGCGGCGCTCGCGGGCGACCGTGCCCAGGCCGTTGGTGCCGATCGAGGTCTCGGAGAAGTCGAAGCCCTCGGCGGCGCAGGAGTCGTCGAGGGTGCGGAGCTGTTGAGACTCCCCGGCGCGGCGCATGATGATGCGCCCCTGGTCGTCGCTGAGGAACATCGCCACGCGGGCGTCACCGAGGTCGTCGCCGAGGCGGTCCAGCACCGGTGCCGCCGCGGCGTGCAGCCGGGGAGCGATGTCGTGCACGTCGGCGACGTAGGGGATGTCGTGGCGGCCGATCGGCACCTCGGCGCCGACGCAGCGCCGCCAGCTGCGCTCGATGACGTCGCGGACACCGGACTGGGCGACCGGCGTCGCGAGGAGTCCCTGATCGAGGAGCCGCTCGAGGGCCTGCCGGGTGCGTGCCTGGTCGGACCGCACCCGTCGGGCCGGTCCGGGATCCGCGGTGTCCGGGATCGGTGTCGGTTCGCTGGCCACTGCCGCTCCTCGTCGTCGAGTCGGCGCGATCGGGGCACCCGAGGGGTCCCGAACTCCGATGATAGCCGGGCTGGTGACGCAGACCACACGGTCGGCATCACCAGCCCGTTCAGGCGGACCGCCGGCCGTCAGACGGCTGCGGTCTCCTTGGCCTTCTGCTCGAAGCCCTCGTAGCCGTTCTCGGCGACCTCACCGAGCTTCTGCCGGTAGGCGCCGATCCCGGCCATGTAGAACATGACCGAGCTCTTCTTACCCGGGATGTTCTGGCCGAAGATCCAGGACTCGACCTTCGGGAACAGCGTGAAGTTCGCGATCTCGTTGCAGGTGGCGGTCCAGCCGTCCTCCGCGGCCTGGGTCGGCTCGACGGTCCGGATGCCGTTGCGTTCCGCGTCGCCGATCAGGTCTCCGATCCACTCGACCTGGGCCTCGATGCTCGGCGGCAGGTTGGTGAACGGCCCGTTCGGGCCGAGGATCATGAACATGTTCGGGAACCCGGACTTCGCCAGGCCCAGGTAGCTGGTCGGGCCGTCGGTCCAGTGCTCGTCGATGTGGCGGCCGCCGCGGCCGCGCAGGTCCATCGCCCGGTAGTTGCCGTCGACGGCGTCGAACCCGGTGGCGAAGACCAGCACGTCGAGCTCGTGAACGACCCCGTCGGCGGTGCGCACCCCGGCCGGGGTGATCTCGGTGATCGGGTTGTCCGCGATCGAGATCAGCGACACGTTCTCGCGGTTGAAGGTCTCGTAGTAGCCCTCGTTGCACAGCGGGCGCTTGGCGTAGAGGCCGGTCGGGGTGAGAGCGCGGGCGGTCTCCGGGTCCTGCACGATCTCGGAGATCTTCGAGCGGATGAACGCCGCGGCGGCCGCGTTCGCCTCCGGGTTGACGGCGATGTCGGCGAACGTACCGAACATGAACCGGAAGCCGTTGCCCTTGTCCCAGTTCTCCTGGAACACGCGCTGCCGCTCTTCCTCGGACACGCTCATCGCCTCGACGCCGCTCTCCTGGAACCCGAAGGCGACCACCGAGTTGCGGACCTGGTCCCAGATCGCGTCGAAGTTCTTCTTCGTCCTCTCGACCTCGGCCTGGTCGACCGGACCGTTCCCGGACGGCACGCAGTACTGAGGTGACCGCTGGAACACCGTCAGGTGCGCCGCGGTCTTTCCCGCGGCGACGATGAACTGGGTGCCGGTCGAGCCGGTGCCGATGACGCCGACACGCTTGCCGGTGATGTCCAGGTCCGCGGGCCAGGCGTTGGTGTGCACCGCCTGCCCGGCGAAGGTGTCGATGCCCGGGATCGCCGGGATATTGGTCTTGGCCAGCAGACCGAGCGCGTTCACGACGTAGCGGCTGGTGACGCTGGCGCCGTCGGCGGTGGTCACCGTCCAGTGGTCGGTGTCCTCGTCGAAGACGGCCCCGGTGACCTCGGTGTTCAGCTGGATGTCGCGGCGGAGGTCGAAGCGGTCCACGACGTGGTTGAGGTACTCCTCGATGGCGGACTGCTCCAGGTAGCGGGTGGACCAGTCCCACTCCTGCAGCAGGTCCTTGTCGAAGGAGTAGCGGTAGACGAAGCCCTCGGTGTCGGACTTGGCGCCGGGGTAACGGTTGAAGAACCAGGTGCCGCCGACGCCGCCGCCCTTCTCGAAGGCCTGCACGGTCAGACCGAGCTCGTTGCGCAGCTTGTGCAGCATGTAGATGCCGCCGAACCCGGCGCCGATGACGACGGCGTCGACGTC
Organism: Pseudonocardia abyssalis; assembly: GCF_019263705.2. Classification (NCBI taxonomy): domain Bacteria; kingdom Bacillati; phylum Actinomycetota; class Actinomycetes; order Pseudonocardiales; family Pseudonocardiaceae; genus Pseudonocardia; species Pseudonocardia abyssalis. Next base: position 4,918,490 of record NZ_JADQDK010000001.1, on the reverse strand, counting down.
CGGGGTGGTGGTGGTGCTCATGAGGTGCTCCTGTGGGTCGGGTGGAGTGAGGGCGGGGTCGCGCTCAGGCGCGGTACCACGCGGCGATCTCGGCGATCTCGGCGTCGGCCTCGGGGGCGTTCCCGGCCAGGAACGGGAAGACGTGCTGCATGCCGTCGACGACGTTCAGCGTGACGTCGACCCCGGCGGCCCGCGCCCGATCGGCGAGGCGGGTGGCGTTGTCCAGCAGGGACTCCGCCCCGCCGGCGTTGACGTAGAGCCGCGGGAAGCCGGTGAAGTCGGCGTGCAGCGGGTTGGCCAGCGGCGTCGTCGCGGGCACGGCGCCGCCGGCGAGCACGCCGGCGATCATGCCTTCGAGCAGCGGTACGGAGATCAGGGCGTCGGTGGCGTCGTTGGTCACCAGGGTCTCGCCCTTGTTCTCCATGTCCAGCCACGGGGAGAACGCGATCACCCGGCCGGGCAGCGGCCTGCCCTGCTCGCGCAGCGCCAAGGCGATGGCGACGGCCAGGTTGCCACCCGCCGAGTCGCCGATCGTGGTGATGTCGGCCGGTGCGATGCCGCGCTCGGTCAGCGCGGTGAACGCCGCGACGCCGTCCTCCACCTGCGCGGGGTGCGGGTGCTCGGGGGCGCGGCGGTAGTCCAGAACGAACGTCGTGACGCCGAGTGCCTTAGCCACGTGCGCCGCGAGCTTGCGGTGGCTCGACGCCGAGCCGACCGCGAAGCCCCCGCCATGGGTGTAGAGCAGCACCTGAGAGGTGTCCGCACCCGCGGGCAGCGCCCAGATCCCGGGCACCCCGCCGACGACCTCCTCCCGGTAGGTCACGTCCTCGGGCTCGCGGGTGGGCTGGTGCCACTCGTCGAAGATGCTGCGGAACAGCCGCATGGTCAGGTCGGGCGTAGTGGCGATGATGTTCGACCAGTCCGCGTAGAGCGCGCGCAGTGCGTCGGACTCGGGCGAGGTGGACGTCGGCCGAACCGACGGAGCCGCTGTCATGTGGTCCTCCTTGACCTCCGGCGTGGGCAACTGGGCTCACGCTGTGACTTCTGGCTCACACTCTGGCGATCGCTCCACCGTCATAGTTGTTCCGATGTGGAACGCTCCGCCGCGGCGGGTGTTGTCAGCCGCGCCGGCGACTCGAGGGCGCCACATAGGCCATTCGCAGTGGCAGGGGCGCCCGGAACGGCTCCCAACGGCCGACCGGTCGGGCGAGCCGGTCGAAGATCGCCCAGATCACTGCCGGGTGGTGGACGAGGCCGAGATGACTCGAGCAGACACCGATGTTCCCCGTCCGCGCTCTGGTAGCCGACCGCGAACCGGTTCCACCGGTCGTAGACCCGGGCGGTCCCGACGTTGTCGAACGGATTCATCGAGGCAAGGACCCGGAACGTGGCGGGAGCGGTGACGGTGCCGACCCGCGGCACCGTCACCGCCCGCTCCGCCATGGCGCCCAGCAGGACGCTGAGCGTGTCCTCGGGGGCGCGGTTGAGCTCCTCGATGTGGAGGAAGCCACCACCGCGCATCGCCTCGACCAGTGGTCCGGCGACGAAGTGGTCTGCCGAGTAGTCCTCCCGGAGCACCCGAGCCGGGCCGTGATGTCCGACCAGGCGCGCCGGCGTCAGCTCGGCATTGCTCTCGACCAGGACGAACGGCACGCCCCAGTGCGCGGTGATCGCCCGCAGGATGGTCGACTTCGATGTTCCCGGTGGGCCCTCCAGCAAGGCGTCTCACCCGGCCGTGACGGCGGCCAGGACAAGGGTCAGCTCGCGTTCCCGGCCCACCACCCTGCGCGCGATCTCCGCTCGCGCCGAGTCCTGCCTCCCCGGGGGGTGGCGGGTGCCTCCGAGCACTGCTTCACGTCGTCTCCTCCTGCATCACCGGAGCTCACCGCGGGACTCAGCGCACGGACCAGCCGGCGTCGACCGGGATCTGCACGCCGGTCACGTAGCGCGCCTCGTCGGAGGCGAGCCACAAGACCGCATTGCTGATGTCCACCGGCTCCACGTACGGGATGGGCATCTTCGTCAGGGTGGCGAAGCCTTCGAGCGCCTCCTCCTCGGTCGGGTTCTCGAGGTCCGGCCGGAACACGTTGAAGATCGCCTGGTTCTTGATCATCGGGCTGTTCACCGTCGTCGGGTGCACCGAGTTGACCCGGATGCTGTGCTGGGCCAGCTCGTGGGCCAGGTTGCGGGCAAGGCCTGTGACACCGTGCTTGGACGCTGCGTAGTGGCTCATCCCGGCGAGCGGTCCGATCCCGGCGATGGAGCTCGTCAGGACGATCGATCCACCCTGGCCGCGTTCGATCATGCCGGGGATGGCGGCCTTGGCCGTGTGCCACACGCCCTTGAGGTTGATGTCGTGGACCGTGTCCCACTGCTCGTCGGTGACTTCCCAGCCCGGGGCGATCGACAGGATGCCCGCGTTCGCGACCACGATGTCGACGTGGCCGAACTCGGCGACGCCTTCGTCGTAGACGGCCTTGAGCGCGCTGAACGAGCGGACATCCGCCTCCCGCGCGATGATCCGCCGGTCGTGGTCCTCCACCGCGGCGACGGTCGCCTTCAGGTCGTCGACCGTCGAGCCCGGGTAGGGCACGGTTTCGATGTCCGTGCAGATGTCCACCGCGATGATGTCGGCGCCCTCCTCGGCCAGTCGCACCGCGTGTGAGCGGCCCTGTCCCCGAGCGGCCCCGGTCACGAACGCCACTTTCCCCTCGACCCGTCCCATGCTTCGCTGCCTTTCGGTTGACGTCGTCGGCACGGCGAACGTTTCATGGAGGCCGTCGTCGCGGTTGTTCCGATTCGGGACGCGGAGTTGCCTGAACGCGCGAAGCTCGGCGCGCTCGGCCATGTTCGGCGCCATCGAGCGACACAGCGCGCAGAGCCACCGGCTCCCACACGGGTCGGTGGAACTTGCGCTCTGGGCCGCGCGGGCCACGGAACTGCTGAACGGATGCTCTGCGACGCCACCGCCTACACCTCGATACTGCGGGCCTGGCGGCAGGCGACTCGGCTGCTCGGGGAGAACCCCCGAGGACGAGTAGGAGCGTCGGGTTGTGGACAACTCGGTGCGTCGCCGACACGGCCGCACCGGGTCCGCGACCCTGCGCGAATGAACACCACCTGGACGCTCGGCGTGCTCAGCGCCGGAGCGGAGAACGTGCAGCCTCTGGCCGGCGGCACTGGGTCGACGCGGGCGGGAGCGGTCGAAGCGGCATCCGACGCTCTGGTCGTGGCGGCGATGGATCGCGGCCACGAGGAGTACCGGGTCTCCTTGACCTACACCCGCATCGTCGTGCGTCCGGGCCTGACCGACCGCGGCGAGGTCGACCTCCTGGATCTCGCCGATGCCCTCCGCGACATGGAGGTCCTCCGCACGTAGGTGACAGTCGCGGCGCGGCTACCTGCCGAGCCGGTGGAGGCGAATCGCGCATCGTCGACCGGCGGGTCACGTTGGTCGATCCGTACGCCCGGCTGCTCTTGGTCACGATCGAGGCCGACATCGAGCGCCTGGACGCCGTCGCGGCCGAATGCCGACGAGATGCAGTACCTGCGTGATGCTTCAGCGCAGTGCCGCCGCGACCGCGGTGGCAACGGCGAGCGCATCGTGCACCCCGTTGTCGGCGCCCTTCTCGAAGTCGTCGCCGTCGGTGGCCATGGTGTTGGTGATGTGGGCCAGGCAGACGACGGCTCGCTGGCGGGCGGTGGCGTAGGCGTAGAGAGCGGCCGCCTCCATCTCCACGCAGGCGATGCCGTCTTCTTCCGCAGCGGCGATCGCAGCGGCGGTCTCGCGGTAGGGGGCATCGGTGGTCCAGGAGGACCCGGTGAGCACCGGTTCGGGTAGTGCGGTGAAGGCGCCGTCGAGCTTCGCGGCGAGCGTCTCGTCGAGCCGGCTCCACCGGCCCGGCGGCAGGTAGTGGGCGCTGGTGCCCTCGTCGCGCAGGGCGCGGTCGATGAGCACGAAGCACGGCAGGGCGCCGAGCGGGGAGATCTGGCCCGCCGAGGTGATGCTGATGACGAGCTCGGCCCCGGAAGCGGCCAGCTGCTCGGCGACGAGCACGGCGAACGGGGCGCCGACGGCCACGCCGACGACGCCGATCTCGGTGCCGTCGACGTCCACCGTCCACATGTCGGTGTGGTAGCAGGCCCAGCCGGGGTGGCGGCGTCCCGTGCCGGTGCGGGCGAGGTGGCGGACGATGTCGCCGTCGGGGTCGAGCAGCGCCACCGCGGGCACGTCGACGTCGGGCAGGTTCTTCTGACGACGGGCCTCGCGCAGCAGGTTCGCCGGCTCGAACAGTGACGGGGCCTCGTGGTCCTTGGCCTGCAGCAGGGGGAGGTCGGCGTCGGTCATACCGCCGCCACCTCGACCGGTCGGTCGTCGAGGCGCCACTCCAGCATCCCGTCGACGAGCCGGTACGCCCGGTGTCCCCGGGCGGTGAGCAGCCGGACGGCGTCGTGGGAGAGAACGCACCAGGCGCCACGGCAGTAGGCCACCACGTCGACGTCGTCCGGGAGCTCGTCGAGCCGGTCGGCCAGCTCGTCGGCCGGGATGGAGACAGCCCCCGGGATGTGCCCGGCCCGATACTCGGACCTGGGCCGCACGTCGAGCACGACGATCTCGCCGGCCCGGGCCCGGCGCAGCAGCTCGTCGCGGCCGATCTCCTCGCGGGCGGGGTCGTCGCGGGCCGGGTCGTCGGTGGTCGGGAGGCCGAGGTAGCGGTCGCGCGCGGCGACGACGTCGGGCAGGTGGACGGTCGCCACGGCGCGCACCGCGGCGAGCAGGGCCGCGACGTCGGGCCCGGAGAGCCGGTACCGGATGGTGGTGCCGTCCCGGTCCCCGGTGACGAGACCGCCGCGGCGCAGCGTCTGCAGGTGGGCCGAGGTCGTGGTCAGGCCCAGCCCGGCGGCCGCGGCGAGGTCGGCGACCGACCGCGGTCCCTGCGTGAGCAGGTCGAGCAGCTCCAGTCGCGTACCGCTGCCGAGAGCCTTGCCCACCCGGGCCAGCTCGTCGAGCAGGTTCGTCTTCGCTGAGCGGTCGCCCACGTCATCCTCCATAGATCCGTGGATCACGGTAGTCGGTGTCGCCACACGGGTGGTCGACGACGTGGCGGGGGAGGTGATCGAGCCCTGTGGGCAGCCCGCCGCGTAGCGGCGCGACAGAGCGTCGCAGTGAGGTTCCGTCGGGCGACCGGTCGGCGGGTGGTGGGGCTCGTGCAACCTCGGTCATACTAATCCATTGATCGTTGGAATAACGTACGATGGGCCGGATGCGGAACACGATGACGAGCGAGCGAGCGGCGCACTGGCGCGACACCTACACGCAGCGCGGCGACGCCGAGGTCAGCTGGTTCTCCATCGAGCCGACCTGCTCGATCGCGCTGATCGACGCTGGGGGAGCGGACCCAGGGCGGCCGGCCGTCGACGTGGGCGCAGGCGCGTCCCGACTGGCCGACGTGCTGCTGGAGCGCGGCTTCGTCGACGTCACGGTGCTCGACGTGTCCGACGACGGGCTTGCTCATACCCGGGAACGCCTCGGTGCCGACGCATCCCGGCTGCGTTGTGTCGTCTCCGATGTTCTGGACTGGGTGCCGGACCACCGGTTCGGTCTGTGGCACGACCGCGCGGTGTTCCACTTCCTCACCGATGCGGCGGATCGCCAGCGTTACCGGGACCTGCTGGACTCCGCGCTCACCCCGGACGCGCTGGTGGTGGTCGGGACGTTCGCCGCCGACGGTCCGGAGTCCTGTTCGGGGCTTCCCACGGCCCGCTACTCGCCCGAAGCGCTCGCGGCTGAACTGGGCGCCGGTCCGGGGTCCGGCCTGCGGGTCGTCGCGCAGCGCCGCGAGGAGCACCGCACACCGTGGGGCGCGGTGCAGCCGTTCACCTGGCTGGCTCTGCGTCGCGAGTGACGGCGGCCCGCCGCGCTGCGCGCTTCAGAACGGCCACCGATCGCCGAAGCGGGCGGCCAGACGCCCGTCGAGACCCCACATGCGGCCCGCCGGGAAGATCGCGAGCAGCAGCAGCGGGAGCAGGTCGACCGGGTAGGTCCACAGGTACTGCGTGGCCGCCGATGCCAGGTACATGACCCAGATCGGGCCGATCAACAGCAGCGTGCCCAGTGCCGCGGCGCGGGTGACCACCCCGAACAGCAGGGCCAGACCCGCGGCGATCTCGACGATCGTGAGGAAGGTGCCGAAGAAGCCGAAGTTGGGCAGCACCACCGATTGGTAGAAGGCGCCGACAGGGCCGAGGAATGTGGTGCCGGAGGCGTCGTCGGCGATGTACTCGGCCTGAGGCAGCCAGAGCAGCCCGAACGTCGCGAAGCCGAGGTCGTAGGAACCCACGTCGACGAGCTTGGCGATGCCGTTGCTCAGCCAGATCACGCCGAAGAAGATGCGCAGGATCGCCACAGCCTGCGCGAGCGAGCGGTACGACGCGGGGATCGTCGCCGGCTGTCCGGTCACGGAGGGGTCGGTCACGGACGGGTCGGACACAGGTGCACCTGCCTGAAGGTTGTGCCGAGCAGGGAAGTCGGAATCGATGGGGAGAGGTACAAGGAGATCATGCTCAAGGGGTGCTGAGCTCAAGTCCGCTCCGCCGGGCCCGAAGCGTGCAGACCACTCGCGGCCGGGCGTCGGTGCTGCTGACGCCCGTGGAGATCTACCTCGGCGCAGGTGGGCCTAACGGGCTCGCGCGCGCCCGCACGGCGACCGATCTGGACCCCACCGACGCCGAAGTGCGGCTGACGCTGCACGTCGCGATGCTCGGCGTAGGGCTCCTGGACTGGCCCGCTACGGCGCTCCCCGTGAGGGGGTGACCGTTCCACAGCAGCGGCTCGGCTCGTCAGACGGATCCCAGATGCTCCAGGTGTGTCGCTCCTGACCATCCGGGGCCAGGTGGTTCACCGAGCAGACTCGTCAGGTCGCGACAGCCGGGTCGGCGGCGGCAGCGGACGATCCTCGGGCAGGTCGTTCCCTCAGCGCGGCGACGGTCGCGGAGACGGTCGGGTCTGCGCTGTCCCGGTTGATCGGGAGCCGGGCCAGCATCGACCCCATGGCGCAGGTGTCGGACAGGGCCGAGAACGTCAGTCCGGCACCGATGCCTGCGGCGAGCAGGCGGGCGTTCGGGTGGAGGAACCGGCCGGCGCCGAGGCCGGCCAGTACGAGGCTACCGGCGGCGAGGCGCACCTGACGCTCCAGCGCCCAGACGCGGCGGCCGCGGACGACGTCGCCGCCGGCGGCGGCGTAGGCCGGAACGCCACCGTCGAGGACGTGCGCGTGGTCGAGGCCGGCGGCGGCGAGGTGTCGGCGTGCCTGCTCGGCGCGGACGCCGGACTGGCAGACCAGGACGACGGGGCTCGACGGGTCGTCGAGGTGGCGGGCGAGCTCGGCCGTGTGCTCGGCGAGAGTCTGCGCCGGCACGTGGTAGGAGCCGCGGATGTGCACGGTGTCGTACTCGGCGATGCTCCGGACGTCGATGACCATCGGGCCATCGGGGACGTCGGCGGCCCGTTCGACCCAGGTCATCAGCGTCGACGGGTCCACTGTCCGGGTCTCGTCGGAGCGGCCGGAGGGGGTGCGGGTCACGTGGTGATCTCCTGTCGGGGGAACGGTTTCCGGTGGTCGGGGGGTGGTGCATTCCCTACCCGGTAGGGGTATATCGAGTCGGTACGTCGATGTCGTGGGTCCGGCTCGGCGTCGGATGCGGCGCGGACGACCGGGTGGGCGCTCCGCTCAGTCGGTGAGGCCGAGTTCCTGGGCGTGCGGGAACTCGTCGGCGACGAGGACGACGTCGAAGCCGGCGCGATCGAGCAGGCTGGCGCCGATGGAGGCGCGGTAGGCGCTCTGGCAGTGCACCCAGAGCTGCCGGTCGGGCAGTTCGTCGAGGCGGGCGGCCAGCTCCGGCAGTGGGATGTGCAGGGCCCCGCGGATGTGGGCGACGGCGTACTCGTCGTCGCGTCGGACGTCGACGACGACGGGCTCCTCGGCGCGGTCGCCGCGGCCCGCGTGGAGGTCGTCGAAGGTGGCGGTGGGGTAGCTGCGGGTGGGGCGGCCGTCGGCGAGGGCGTCGACGGTGCCGGTGGCCCGGCCCGCGGGTCGGTCGATGCCGATCCGCACGAGCTGGCGCTGGGCGTCGGCGACCTGTTCGGCGCTCTCACCGATCAGGGTGAGCGGGGTGTCCCAGGGGATGACCCAGCCGAGCCAGGTGGCGAACTGCGGGCCCAGTCCGATGCCGACGCTGCCGGTGAGGTGTTCGGCGGCGTAGGCGGTGCGGTCGCGCAGGTCCACGACCCACTCGCCGGCGTCGATCCGCTTGGCGAGCTCGGCGGGATCGAGCGTCGGCAGCGGTGAGAGGTCGACGGGCGCGGGCCCGTGCAGGTTCACCGGCGCCATGTGCGCGTAGTAGGCCGGGTAGGCGGTGAGACCGGCGACGAGGCGGGCCACGAAGGCGTCCTCGTCGGGCTCCAGGACGGCGTCGTTGCGGGTCCGTTCGTCGGCGATGGTCCCGCTCGGGCCGCCTGCGGTCGGTCCCGCGGAGCAGAAGCTGCCGAAGCCGTGGGTCGGGTACACCGCGGTCTCGCCGGGCAGGCTCTCCGCGAGGTGGCGGGCCGAGTGGTACTGGGCGCGGGTGAGTTCGTCGGTGCGGGCGGGGTCGACCAGGTCGGTGCGCCCGACGCTGCCGTAGAGCAGCGACCCGCCGGTGAACACCGCGGGCGGGCCGTCACCGTCGCTGATCACGTACGCGAGGTGGGTGAAGGTGTGGCCGGGCGTCGCGACGACCCGCACCGTCATCGCCCCGGCGGTCAGCTCGTCGCCCGCGCGGACCGCGACCCGGTCGAACGTGACCGGGTCCTCGGCGTTGACGACGTAGCGCGCACCGGTGCGCGCGGCGAGCTGGAAGCCACCGGTGACGTAGTCGTTGTGGATGTGGGTCTCGACCACCAGCTCCACCGTCAGACCGCGCTCGGCGAGCAGCGTCTCGACGCGGTCGATGTCGCGCTGCGGGTCGACGACCACCGCCACCACACCGTCGTGCGCGAGGTAGCTGCGGTCCCCGAGTTCCTCGGTGGGGATCACTTCGACGTTCACCATGCGGACCCTCCGTTGAAATGTCCGTACATCTACTCGGGGACGGTAGGCGTCAGCGCCTCTCGCGGTCAAGTCGAACCCGTCAGATCGGCATCGAACCACGCGCGGGCAGTCATCGGATGCGAGCCGGCAGGTTGTGATCCCAACCACTGAACGATACGGTCAGATGTCCGTACATTCGACGGAAAGGGGTCGGCCATGGCTCGACACAAGATCGTCATCGTCGGTGGGGGCAGTGCCGGACTCACCGTCGCCGCCCGCCTGAAGCGTCAGGGCCAGACCGACGTCGCCGTCGTCGACCCGGCGTCGACGCACTACTACCAGCCGCTGTGGACGCTCGTCGGTGGCGGTCGGGCGCCCGTCGAGGCCAGTGCGAGATCGCAGTCGGCGGTGATGCCCAAGGGCGTGACGTGGATCCGGCGCGCCGCGGTCGGGGTCGACCCCGACGCGAAGCAGGTCGCCCTCGACGACGGCTCGCACGTCGACTACGAGTACCTGGTCATGTGTCCGGGGATCCAGCTCGACTGGGAGAAGATCACCGGGCTCGGGCAGACCCTCGGGCGTGACGGGGTGTCGAGCAACTACCTCTACGAACTCGCCCCGGCGACGTGGAAGTTCATCCGGGACACGCGCTCGGGCACGGCGGTCTTCACCATGCCGGCCGGGCCGATCAAGTGTGCGGGAGCGCCGCAGAAGATCGCCTACCTCGCTGCCGACTACTGGCGCGAGCAGGGCGTGCTGGACAAGATGGACATCCACCTCGTGCTCCCCACCCCGGGGATGTTCGGCGTCAAGGAGTTCTCCGACATCCTGGTCGGGGTGGCGAACCGCTACGGCATCACGGTGCACCTGCAGAGCGAGGCGATCAGCGTCAACCCCGACGCGCGGGAGGTCACCATCGCGGACCGCGCGAACGACACCGAGGCCACGCTCGGTTACGACGTCATGCACATGGTCCCGCCGCAGTCCGCGCCGGACTGGGTGAAGAAGAGCCCGCTCGCCGACCCGGCCAACCCGGCCGGCTACGTCGAGATCGACAAGCACACCATGCAGCACACCCGGTACCCGGACGTGTTCGCCCTGGGCGACGCCGGGTCCAGTCCGAACTCCAAGACCGGCGCCGCGATCCGCAAGCAGGCCCCGGTCGTCGTCGCCAACCTGGTCGACGTCATGGCCGGCCGGGCGCCCTCGGCCCGCTACGGCGGCTACGCGTCCTGTCCGCTCACCACGTCCCGGCACGCGATGCTGCTCGCCGAGTTCGACTATTCGATGAAGCCGACGCCGTCGATCCCGGTGATCGACACCATCAAGGAGCGGCGCGACATGTGGTACCTCAAGCGCTACGGCCTCCCGGCGCTCTACTGGCAGGGGATGCTGCGCGGCGTCGCATGACCGCTGGCCCGCCCGCGCCTCCGGGCGTGGTCAGAACGGCACCGCCGCCGCGTGCGCGGCACGAACGGCGTCGGCGATGCGGACCAGGACGTGTCGCCGGGGTGCCTCCACGGACTCGCGCCCGTCGGCGTACTCATCACCGACCCCCGGGCCGGGGGAGTGGTCCGTGGCCGAGCGGTGGGGACGGGCGTCGGTCGTGCTCATCAGGTGAACGCTTTCGCTGGTCGGGGGGTGACCGGGTCCTAGGCACGTGCCCGGACCGTCAGATCACCGGGTCTGGAGGCCCGTCCGACAGCGACGATCGTCGACAGACAGCTGATCCGTCGCCAGCAGGCACACGCAGAACGTGTGGCGCGTCGAGGACGTCACCGTGGTCACGTGACCATTCGACCACCGCGGCCGCCCGTTCGGCAACGCATCGGCCCAGGTGGTGGGAGCCGTCGGATCCGGTGCTTGCCGCACCGGACAAATGAACGTACATTTACGGCAACAGTCCACGATGTGGCAGGAGATAGCTGATGGTCGCCGTTGATCCGATCGTCGAGGTGGATCCAATGACCGCGCAGGAGATGGCCGTGCGCGGCGCCCTACTCCTCGACGTCCGCGAGCCCGACGAGTGGCGTACCGGGCACATTGCCGACGCCGTCCACCTGCCCCTGGGTGACCTGCAGCCGGCGTCGGTCCCGCGCGACCGGACCGTGATCGCGGTGTGTCGCTCGGGCAACCGGTCGGGCAAGGCGGCCGTCGCTCTCGCCGCCGCCGGGGTCGACGTCCGCAACATGGCCGGCGGGATGAAGGCCTGGGCCGACGCCGGACTCCCGATCACCACCGACGACGGCACGCCGGGCGCGGTCGGCTGATGACGGTCCTCGCAGCTGCGCTCGGCCTGCTCATGGGCCTGGTCGTCGGCGCGCTCGGCGGAGGCGGCGGGGTGCTGACCGTCCCGTTGCTGGTCTACGTCCTCGGACTCACCGCGCAGAGCGCGACGACCAGCAGCATCATCATCGTCGGCATCACCGCACTCGTCGGCACCCTGGCCCGCCTGCGCGGGGACCGCATCGACTGGCGCACCGGACTGACCTTCGGGGCGCTCGGCATCCCCGCCGCGTTCCTCGGCACCCTGCTCAACCGGCACGTCGACCAGCGCGTGCTGCTCCTGGCCTTCGCCGCGGTCACCGTGCTCACCGCCATCGCCATGCTGGTCAACAGCCGCTCCGGTCGCCGCAAGCCCGAGGAGTCGGCCGGCGAGCCGTTCCCCTCGGCGCGGCCGGACGGCTCTGTGTCGACCGCCGTCCGCCTCCCGGTGCGGGTGCCCACCCGGCGCAGGCGACTGCTCGTCACCGCGACCAAGATCGTGCTGAGCGGTCTCGTCGTCGGCTTCATGACCGGGTTCCTCGGCGTCGGCGGCGGGTTCCTCGTCGTCCCGGCACTGGTGATCATCCTGCGCATGCCCATGTCGCACGCCGTCGGCACCTCGTTGCTGATCATCACCCTCAACGCGGTGTCCTCGATGGCGTCCCGGGTCGGTGCCCCGCTGGACCTGGACTGGCGGATCGTCGTGCCCTTCACCCTGCTCTCCGTCGTCGGCAGCTTCCTGGGCAAGCGGGTCGCGGACAAGCTCTCCGGCGACACCCTCACCAGGAGCTTCGCCGTCATGCTGATCCTGGTCGGTGGCTTCGTCGCCGTGCAGGCCCTCGGGGTGTTCTGACCGGCCCGAGTACGTGCCCCTGCCATGCGCTGGCCCGCTCGATCGCGAGCAGAACCTCAGCTGCGACACCGGCTGCGGCCCCAGCTGAGGGAGTTCGGACACGACCCGGACCACCGGTTCTCGCCGGCCGACGAGCGCACAACCTGACCCCCGAGCTGCTGCGCGACGGTTCGACCATCACGCTGGCGTTCCTCGCCGTCGCGCAGGCGGTGCGCAGCCACGCACGGTGGGATCGGGCGGAGCGGGTGATCCGGGCGGACCGCCGTCGTTCGCCGGTGGGGGGCTCGTGCGGTTGTTCGCCGCGAGTACCGCGATCGTCGGTGTCGGGGTTCTCGTGCTCGTTGTCGTCGGACGCTGAGGTGGTCGACGGGGTTCTCGGGGAACGCACCGTCCTCGAGTGGCGGCGCACCGGGTGGACGGGTGTGTGGCGGGAGCGATGGTTCTGCGCTCCGCCTCGACGGGAGTGATCGTCAGGATGCGGCCGGATCAGCGCCTGTCAGGTGCCCCGTCGTGGCGTTCTGCCTCGTCGTCGCCGTAGCCGTCGTGTGCCCGGGGATGTCTCGTGCACCCGCTGTGGACGGGGTGGGTGTCGTTGGCCACGTCGAGGTCGTGGAGCAGGCGGTCCAGTGAAAGGTCACCTGCGGAGCCGGTGCAGGTGATCGTGGTCATGTCGTCCCGCGGTTCAGGCATTGGCCGGCGACGGTGCGTCGTGATCTGCGCAGGCTGTGGTCCGGTGCGGGGCGGTAGCTGCCGCGAACTCGCGGAACGCGGCGTAGGCGCGGGGCCCGTACACAGTGGCGGGTCCGCCGTTCATCAGGATGGCGACACCCATCGCCTCGGCGACCTCGTCGGCCGTCGCGCCACTGCGTGCAGCCCCGTCGGCATGAGCGGCGATACAGCCGTCGCACTCTTTCGTCACGGCGATGGCGAGCGCGATCAGCTCCTTGACGCCCGCGCTCAGCGCGCCTGGTTCGAGCACGGCGCCGTACAGCTGCGCATAGGCCTCGTAGGTGTCGGGTATCGCCCGGCGCAGTTCGCGCCCGAGCAGGCGCGCCTCCCGTTGCCGTGCGGCGGCTTCTCCCATGTCGACCTCCGTGTTGCCGGGGCTCCGATCGGAGCGCCTCCAGCTCCCAGCATCACGGGTGACGGCGGTCCGGGCATGAGGCCTTCTGCCCGGACCTACCGTCCGTCCGGCCCGGTGGTTCGGGTCGCTCAGTTCCCGGGCTGTTCGGCGACCGCGCGCCGGACGTCGTCCATGTCGACGCCCCGGACCTGCTCGATGAGCTGTTCCAGTGCCGACTCGGGCAGCGCCCCGGGCTGGGAGTACAACACGACCCCGTCGCGGATGGCCATCAGCGTCGGGATCGAGGAGATGCCGAACGTCCGGGCGAGCTCGGTCTGGGCCTCGGTGTCGACCTTGCCGAACACGACGTCGTCGTGCTTGCCGGCCGCCTTCTCGAAGACGGGGGCGAACATGCGGCACGGACCGCACCACGACGCCCAGAAGTCGAGGAGCACGATCCCGCCGTGCTCGACGGTGTCGGTGAAGTTCTCGGTGGTCAGTTCGATCGTCGACATGGTTCCCATCTCTCCTGCTCGGATACCCCCTACGGTATAACTCAACCTACTCGCGTTGGCGGGTGTTCCCGCTTCCGTGGCACGGTCGGTCGACGGGCCGGGCCGCCGGGGGTGGCCCTCACCGGCCCCGAGGCCCGAACCCACCTCGTCGATCCTGCGGCGTCCTGCTGGGGGTCGAACGACCCCACGCGACGGGGTCGTTCGGCGCCCCACAACTGCTACTCGAGAGGGTTCGGTGGGGAGCGTCGGACGAATCGACGAGGCCGCCCTGGTCGTCGGGCGAGAGTGCCCGGCCGCCGCATCACGCGGCGCACATGACCGGTGACGACGGCTGCGGCCAGGTCGTGCCGCACGAACCACGATGCACGATCGAGAGGACTCCATCCCGATGAGCCTGCACCTGGGGGACACCGCCCCCGACTTCGCCGTCGAGTCCACCCGTGGCCCGATCCGTTTCCACGAGTGGCTCGGCGATTCGTGGGGGATGTTGTTCTCCCATCCGGCCGACTTCACGCCGGTGTGTACGACCGAACTGGGCGCCGTCGCCCGCCTCGGCCCGGAGTTCAGGGCGCGCGGGGTCAAGGTCATCGGCCTGTCTGTCGACTCGGTCGAGTCGCACCTGCGCTGGGAGGGCGACGTCGGCGAGACCCAGGGCACGCCGGTCGACTTCCCGATGATCGCCGACGTCGACCGGACCGTGTCGGAGCTCTACGACATGATCCACCCGGGTGCGAGTGCGACGTCTACGGTGCGCACCGTGTTCGTCGTCGGACCGGACAAGACGATCCGTCTCATCCTGACCTACCCGATGTCCACCGGTCGCAACTTCGCCGAGATCCTGCGCGCCATCGACAGCCTCCAGCTCACCGACGCCTACCCGGTCGCGACGCCCGCGGACTGGCAACCCGGCGAGGACGTGATCGTCGGGCTGGGCGTCGACGAGGAGGATGCCGCGAGGCTGTTCCCCCACCATCGCGTCGTGAAGCCCTATCTGCGTCTGACCGGCAGTCCCGACCGCGCTCCGGCGTCCGCCTGACCACCACGCCTTCCGGGTGACCGTGTGCCGTGGTGGTCTCCGGTTCAGGCGACCACCACGGTGGCCATCATCCCGGCGTCCTCGTGGTCGAGGATGTGGCAGTGGTAGACGCTGCGTCCGGTGAGGGTGGTGAACGGGATCCGTAGCCGCACCCAGCCGCGGGGCGGGACGATCACGACGTCCTGCGGTGTGCCGGTGGTGGGGCGGTCGTCGCTGGTGGCGAGGACGGTGAACGGCCACACGTGGATGTGGAACGGGTGGGCGAGCGGGCTGGAGTTGGTGACGGTCCATTCCTCGGTGCTGCCGAAGGTGACGGTCTGGTCGTCACGGTCGTGGTCGAACGTGCGTCCGTCGACGGACGCGGCCATCCCCGCCCCGCCGCCCATGCCCCCGCCGCCCATGCCCATCCGGAAGTCCGTCGTTCGTCTCCGGGTGGCGGGAGCGGTGGACGGGTCCTCTGCCGGGAGCGCGGCCGGAAGTGGCGCGGCGCCGCGCAGCGGGCCGGACGTGATCAGTGTGGCCAGCGGCGTCGACCCGGCGCCGACGGTGCTGCGGCCCATCATGGAGCCGCGGTCGTAGGGATCGGTGAGGAGCGTGAACCGGCCGGTGTCCTGGGGGCGGACGAGGATGTCGGCGCGGTTTCCCGGGGCGAGGACGACGCTGTCGTGGCCGGTCGGTCGGGGGAGGAACGACCCGTCCAGGGCGATCTGGTCGAGCTGGTGGCCCTCGAGGCGCAGGGCCAGGAACCGGGACGTGCAGGCGTTGACGATCCGCCAGCGCTCGGTCGCGCCCGGTGCGGCGGTGATGGTGGGCTGGTACTGCCCGTTGACCAGCAGCAGCCGGCCTTCGCGGCCGACGGTCCGTTCGGTGGCGGTCGCCGGCACGACGGCTCCGGTGCCGTCGAGGGTGATGTCGGTGACCAGCAGCAGGCGGTCCGTGGTGACCG
This sequence comes from Pseudonocardia abyssalis, assembly GCF_019263705.2. Classification (NCBI taxonomy): domain Bacteria; kingdom Bacillati; phylum Actinomycetota; class Actinomycetes; order Pseudonocardiales; family Pseudonocardiaceae; genus Pseudonocardia; species Pseudonocardia abyssalis. The sequence continues at coordinate 4,902,744 of NZ_JADQDK010000001.1, read as the reverse complement.
GGACGTCACCCCCACGGTCGACGATCAACCCGCCCACCAGTCCGCCGTAGAGCTGGTCGGCGACCGTGCCGTGGTGGTGCGGGTGGTACCAGTGGGTGCCGGCCGGGTGGTCGGCGGGGATCCGGTAGAGGTAGTCGAACGACTCCCCGGGGTCGATCCGGAGCAATGCTTGAAACCTGTGGATGACCGGAGGGGCCGTACCCTTCCGGTGATCTTGAGGCCATCAAGCAAGATCGGCGCGCCAACGCCGGTCGGAAGGGTACGACCCGTGCTCACCGTAGTTCCTGGAGCTGCCGACGCAGATGAACCCCACCGGGACGGCGGCTCGCTGATCGACGAGCTGGTCCGCGAGGGCGCCCGCCGGATGCTCGCCGAGGCTCTGCAGGCCGAGGTCGACGACTACATTGCCCGCCACGTCGGCGAGCGCGACGAGCACGGCCGCCGGCTGGTCGTGCGCAACGGCACCCACCAGCCCCGCGAGGTGCTCACCAGCGCCGGCGCGGTCGAGGTGACCGTGCCGCGGGTGAACGACCGGCGCACCGACCCGCAGACCGGGGAGCGGGCGCGGTTCTCCTCGGCGATCCTGCCGCCCTGGTGCCGCAAGACCCCGAAGATCACCGAAGTGCTGCCGCTGCTCTACCTGCACGGGCTCTCGACCAGCGACTTCGTGCCCGCCCTGGGCCAGTTCCTCGGCTCGACCGCCGGGCTCTCGGCGCCGGTGATCACGAAGCTGACCGAGACCTGGAAGGCCGAACAGCGCACCTTCGCCGCCCGCGACCTGTCCAGAGCCGACTACGTCTACCTGTGGGCCGACGGGATCCACGTCAACATCCGCCTCGAAGAACACAAGCTGTGCCTGCTCGTGCTGATCGGCGTCCGTGCTGACGGGCGCAAGGAGCTCGTCGCGCTGGCCGATGGCTACCGCGAGTCGACCGAGTCCTGGGCGGACCTGCTGCGCGATGCCGCCCGGCGAGGGATGCGCGCCCCGGTCCTCGCGGTCGGAGACGGCGCGCTGGGGTTCTGGGCCGCGCTGCGCGAGGTGTTCCCCGCGACCCGCGAGCAGCGCTGCTGGTTCCACAAGATCGCCAACGTGCTCGGCGCCCTCCCGAAATCCGCGCACCCGGGGGCGAAGAAGGCACTCGCGGAGATCTGGAACGCCGAAGACCGCCGCCACGCCCTCGACGCCGTGAAAGCATTCGAGGCCGCCTACGGGGCGAAATTCCCGAAGGCGGTCGCGAAGATCACCGACGATGTCGAGGTGCTGCTCGCGGTCTACGACTTCCCCGCCGAGCACTGGATCCACCTGCGCACCACGAACCCCATCGAGTCGACCTTCGCCACCGTCCGGCACCGCACGAAGATCACTCGCGGTCCCGGCTCGCGGGCAGCCGGGCTGGCGATGGCGTTCAAGCTCATCGAGGCCGCCCAGGACCGCTGGCGCGCCGTGAACGGCCCACACCTGGTCGCGCTCGTCCGCGCCGGCGCCCTGTTCGTCAACGGCAAGCTCGTCGAACGACCCGACGACCACCACCAACCGGAAGCCGCCTAAAGATCTTCATCCACAGGTCTTGACTATTGCTCGTCGATCCGCAGGAAGGGGTTGTCGCTGTTGCCCTGCGGGGAGACGCGCAGGCCGTGGGTGTGCAGGTTGGTCGGCTGGCGGAGTCGGTTGGTGAGCCGTACGGCGAGCTCGTCGCCGGGGCGGACGCGCAGGGTCGGGCCGGGGGAGTCGCCGTCGAAGCCCAGGGCTGCGGTGTCGCGGCCGGCCAGCCGGGCACCCACAGCGGCGACCAGTTCCACGGAGAGCCTGCCGTCGCGGCTGTCGAGTACGGGGGGCTGAGACAGTTCCCCGCCGGTGGTGCCGGGCTGGAACTCCCCGGTGTCTGCGATGACCGTGGCGATCCATCCGGTGGTCCCCGCGACCAGCCCGCCCGCGCCGAGACCGCCGAGGATCAGGGCGCGGCGGCGGCTGATCGGTACCGGCGTCACAGGAGCTCGGCCCGGCGGCGGTGCTCGGCGACGTCGATCTCGCCGCGAGCCGGGCGATCGTCGAGGATGCGCCGGGCCGCTGGGCGTTCGCCGCCCCGGCCTCGGGGAAGCCGGTAGGCGAGGTAGCTGAGCAGCGCGAGCCCGATGACGACGAGGGTCGGCCAGATCCAGAACCAGCTCATCGCCGCTGTACCCGTCATGGAGGTGCGGTCCTGTCCGTCGGTGGAGGTCGACGGTCGTCTCCTCGGTCGAGGTGGACGAGGGGCGGACGCCCTGTCCTTCCGGGCCGGAGGGCCGTGGTCCTCAGCCGGTGAGGGAATCGAGTGCGGCGTGCAGGCGTGCTGAGGCGTCCGTGGCGACGGCGGCGAGCTCGGCCGGCTGCGGGCCGCCGTCGCCGGCCATGGCGAGCAGTTCGGCCGGGTCGACGGCCTGCACGAGGGTGTGGCCGCCGGACTGCCGGACGGTGACGTTGCAGGGCAGCAGCAGCCCGATCTCGGGGTCGGTGGACAGGGCCTGGTGGGCCAGTGCGGGGTTGCAGGCGCCGAGGATCGTGTAGTCCTCCACGTCCTCACCGAGCTTGGCCTTCAGGGTGGCGCGGACGTCGATGGTGGTCAGGACGCCGAATCCCTGGGTGGCGAGCGCCGCGGTGACGGCGTCGATGGCGTCGGTGTGGGAGAGGTCGAGCGTGACGGTGTGCGCGGACATGGGTTCTCCTCGGTGGGGTGATGGGTCAGGCGAGGGACAGGAAGAGCTTCTCCAGCTGGGCGCGGTCGACCTTGCCGTCCTCGCCCGCGGCGATGCACTGCTCGAGCCCGGAGGCGATGACGGCGAACCCGGCCTTGTCCAGGGCGCGGGACACGGCGGCGAGCTGGGTGACGACGTCCTTGCAGTCGCGGCCCTCCTGCAGCATGCGGATGACGCCGCCGAGCTGGCCCTCCGCGCGGCGCAGGCGGTTGACCACGCTGCCGACGACATCGTCCTCGATCTTCATCGCCACTCCTCCGGTAATACCCCTGGGTGTATGTGTCGCCACGGTACTCTCCTTGCCGACGTCGGGGGTCGTGGTGTTCACGCCGCAGCCCGGGCGGTGGTCGAGGTGAGCCCGGCCGCGACGGCCCGGGCGAAGTCGTCGTCGATGGCGACGACGTCGTGGCCGCGGGCGTGCAGCAGGGAGGCGACGACGCCGGCGCGGTAGCCCCCGGCGCAGTGCACCCACACGGTTCCGGAGGGGACCTCGTCGAGGCGGGTGAGGATCTCGTGGATCGGGATGTGCACCGACCCGTGGACGGCGGCGTCGGCGCGCTCGGCGGTGCGCCGGACGTCGAGGACGGCCGGGCCGGTGCCGGTGGCGCGCTCGGTGGCGAGATCGGCGAAGGTGGCACGGCGGAAGGACACCGGGGCTGCGGTCCAGTCGGCGGGCACACCGGTCGCCATCGCGGCGAGCCGGTCGATGCCGATGCGGACGAGCTCACGCTGGGCGTCGGCGACCTGGGACGGGGTCTCGCCGAGCAGCGTGACCGGGGTGCCCCACGGGATCAGCCAGCCGAGATAGGTGACGAACTGCCCGGTGAGGCCGATGTTGACGCTGCCGGCGACGTGCCCGGCGGCGAAGGCGGTGCCGTCGCGCAGGTCCACGACCCACTCGCCGGTGTCGATCCGTCGACGCAGCTCGCCCGGGTCGGCCGTGGCGGGCGGGGTGAGGTCCGGGGTGTCGGGGCCGATGCTGTTGGCCGGGGCCATGTGGGCGTAGTAGGCGGGGAAGGCGTCGAGCCCGGCGAGCAGGTCGTGGACGTAGTGCTCCTCGTCCAGGGTGAGCGCGGGGTTGGTGCGGGTCTCGTCGCCGACGGTGCCCGCGGTGCCACTCGCTGTCGCGCTCGCGGAGCAGAAGCTGCCGAACCCGTGCGTCGGGTGCAGCGTCGCGGACCCGGGCAGCTCGGTCGCGAGCCGGTGGGCGGAGTGCCACTGGGCGCGCACGAGGGTGTCGGTGTGGTCGGGGCCGAGGAGGTCCGGGCGTCCGGTGGCCCCGAACAGCAGGGAGCCGCCGCTGAACACCGCGACCGGGTCGCCCGCCGCGTCGAGCAGCGCGTAGGACAGGTGGGTGTGGGTGTGACCCGGCGTGTGCAGCGTCCGCACGGCCATCTCCGGGCTGACGGTCACGACGTCCCCGTCGTGCAGGCCGGTGCGGTCGAAGGCGACGGCGTCGTCGGCGTTGAGGAGGTAGGCGGCGCCGGTGGCCCGGGCGAGGGCGAGGCCGCCGGTGACGTAGTCGTTGTGGATGTGCGTCTCGAACACGTGCGTGATCACCACACCGGCCTCGGCCGCACGGGCCAGGACCCGGTCGATGTCGCGCTGCGGATCGACCACGAGCGCGACGCGCCCGTCGTGGGCCAGGTAGCTGCGATCGCCCAACCCGGGGGTCTCGATCGTCAGGATCTCGATCATCGAGTCGCCTCCGTCGCGGTGCCGTGCTCGACAGGCTGACCGGTCTGGATCCAGGCGGCGGTGCCGCCGCGGACGTTCACGGCCTCGACACCCACTCCGCGCAGCATCCGCGTGGCCTGGGCACTGCGACCGCCCGACTGGCAGACCACGTACACCGGCCGGTCGCGCGGGAGCTCGGGCACCCGTGCACCCAGGACCCCCAGTGGCATCGACCGGGCGCCGGGCACGTGCCCCGCGCGGTACTCGTCCGCCTCGCGCACGTCCACCACGGTCACCGTGGCGGCCGTACGCATCTGGGCCAACTGCTGTGGATCGATCTCCGGCAACATCTCTGCACCTCTCCGTCGTAGTACCCCCTGGGGTATACGGCACAACGGTGGCGCTCTGACTTCCATGCCCCAGGGGGCATCTCTGTGGCAGGGGTCTCAGATACCCTATGGGGTATGCTGGTTCCTTCGATGCGAGCGATGGAGGACCACGTGTGCCAGCGAGTGATGTGCCGGACGTGCAAGAAGGCCACCTACCGCGGATGCGGACAGCACGTCGATCAGGTCCTGGCCGGGGTACCGGCATCGCAGCGCTGCAGCTGCGCGGCGACGACGGGTTCCGGCGGTGCGTGGCGGCGGTGGTTCCGGCGTTCCTGACCGCGACGGGGCGCGCCCGGTCGAGCCTGCTGCGCGCCGCCGTCGTGGAGGCGCTACGGCCTCCCGGGGGTGGGAAGTGCTGCCCCGAGCGGTCGGCTCCCGACTCGTGCGACGCCCGGTTCTTTCCTGCCACCGTGTCTCTTTCCTGCCACCGTGTCGAGTACGCATCCGATGGGATCGTGGAGACGTGGTGGGCGACCGTCTCGGCGGACAGGCCGAGGCGGGCGGCGATCACCTGGTCGGTCAGGCCGCGTCCGAGCAGTTCGGCCACTGCCGATTCCGGCGCGACGGGCCGGGGACGACCGGGTCGGGCGAGGCGGCGGCGGTGGATCCGCCGGGCCGCGGGACACTGCTGCCCAGCCACTGCGTGCCCATCCGCACGGCGTCCAGCGCCGCGATGATCTGCTCGGGCGAGGATTCCTTCACGATGTAGCCGTCTGCACCGGCGTCGAGCACGGCCCTCACCGAGGCTTCGTCGTCGAACAGGGTGATCACCTCGGCCACCACGTCGTACCCGCCGGCTTCGAGCAGTGCGATGAGTCCACGGCGGAACATCGGGTGGTCGTCGACCACGAGCACCCGGGTCATGCCGTACCCACCGGGAGACGGACGACGACCCGGGTGCCGGGGGTGAGCCGGTCGATCTGCACGCTGCCGGCCCGGACGATCCACGAGGTGTCGATCAGGGTGGGCCGGGCGGCACGGCGGCGGGGGAGGCGATGTGCGCGGCGAAGCGGCCGCCTGGGCCGGCCGTCATAGCCGCGATCGTCTCCTCGTAGGCGTCGGAGACGGAGGCCAGGCAGTCGATCACGATCGTGCGCTCGGCAGGTGTCAGAGTCTCGGTCGCCCGCAAGGTCACGTCGGTGACCACGGCGAACATGTCCTCCATCTTCGACCGGGCGGTCGCACTGAGCGTCACGACGATCTTCCGCCGGTCTGTCGGATGCGAACTGCGCACCACGAGGCCACCCGAGACGAGCCTGTCGACCAGGTCTGTCACGGAGGGGGTTGTCAGGTGGAGGTGACGCGCGAGTTCGGTCGGAGTGCTCGACTCGGTGACGAACAGCTGTGAGAGGGCTTCCATCTCGGTGTCCCCGACGCCGAACGCGGTCCTGGCCGCCTGCAGGCGGTACCGCTCGACGGTCAGGACGATCTGCCGGATGGCCGCTGCCAGTCTCGCCCCGTCGTTCACGAACACGAGCGTATCGAGAGGGATGCGTTCGGGCCGATCAGTCCGGGCCGATCAGTCCGGGGCCGATCAGTCCGACGTCATCGAGCAGGCCTCGGTCGCCCGGGCGGGCGAGGACCGGCCGCTCGACGTCCTGACGCATCCAGGGGGCCGTTCGCTCAGAGTCCGCGGGGTTGTCGCTCTGCGTGGCACATCGATCGCGGATGGTCCAGACGGCGGGCGATGACAACGCCTGAATCGGTCACAAAGCCCTCATATCGGCATTCACTTCACTATTGCCTCTTCCGGCGACCGTCTCGCCATAGAGGCTCGGCAGCCATATAGTTCGACAGGCTTATTACTTCGACCCCTCAGAGGCGGGGCCCCGACCAGGTCGCTGGTGATCGTGTGACCTCAGGACCGTGGTGGATGAGAACCGCATCGAGGAGGTAGTGGCGTGCTGGAGCCAGACTTGCCCGGGCTCGGCGAGCTGTCGAGGTCGCGATCCGATGCCGAAGAGGCGTATCCACTCCTGGCCCGGCTGCAGATGGTGTCCGCAGCCTGTGCTGAATCGATGAGTCTGGACGATCTCGGGTCGGTGGCGCTCGGGCAGGGTGTCGGTGCGATCGGGGCCGCGGGTGCGGTGCTCTACCTGTGTCGTCACGACGGCCTGAGTCTCGCAGGGAGCCTCAGGATGGGTCGTTCGAGTGACGGGTGGGAGTTGATCCCCTACGACGAGACGTTGCCCATCACCGACGCCCTCCGTCGGCGCAGTGCCGTCTGGCTCCCGAGTGTCCTGGTCAAGCAGCAGCTCTATCCCGCTCTCGCGGCGATCGGGTCGGGGTTCGGCGCGACGGCTTCGCTTCCCCTCGTCGCGGACGACCGCGAGCTGGGCGTACTCGGTGTCGCGTTCACCGGGGAGCACTCGTTCTCCGCCGCTGAGCGGTTGTTCCTGCTGGCGCTGTCGGATCAGATCGCGGGCGCGCTCGCCCGGATCGCCGACGGGATCACGGTGGGTCCGCCCGGCGCCCGGCGGGTGTGCATCCCGCTCTCCGACCCTGGTCGGCTGGCCGCGGTGCAACGGCTGCGGTACTCGGTCGGGAACGTGCGGGCCGGCCTCGACCGGTTCGCGCGGCTGGCCGCGGGAGTGTGCGACGCGCCCCTCGCCCATGTCGCGCTGGTCGATCAGGACCGCACCGTGGTCGGAGGTCACGGAGAGGGTCCGCTCGGGGCCGATCAGCCCGTCGAGGAATCGCTGTGCCTGGTCACGCTCTCCGAGGACGGGCCGGTGGAGATCCCGGACGCGACCCGGGACGGCCGACTCAGCTCGTTGCCGGCGGTGACGTCCGGGGCCGTGGGTGCCTACATCGGAGTTCCGATCTCGAGCGAGGGACACGTGATCGGCGCGCTGTGCGTCGTCGATCGGTCACCGCGCGAATGGCCTGCATCCGCCGTCGGTTCCCTCACCGACGTGGCCGCTGCGGTCGGCCACGAGCTGGCCATGCAGGCTGCTCTCCGCGACCAGCGGAGAGCGGCGGACCGGGCGGCGCGGCTCAGGGCGCTGCGGGACTCACTGATCGGGACCGAGACCGCCGCCGCGGTCGCCGAGATCGCTGTCGATCACCTGACCCGGTTGCCCGGGGTCAAGGGAGCGGCGTTCGTCCCGGCACCCGGGTCCGGCGACCGCGATCCGGCCCCGGGTGCGATGCGCGGGCTGGCTGTCGACGCCGCGTACTCCACCCCCGGGGTCCAGGAGTGCCTCCAGCTGCACCTACCGGTGCACGCACCCGACCTGACGGAGGTGATGGCGCGGTTCTCCGCGCTGCTGCCGGACCTGCTCGTCCTCGGCGCCCCGGCGGTGGTGGCCTGGCCGTTGCCCACGGCCCGGCCCGCCGTGATCGTGCTGGCCCTGGAAGGGGGCCGACGCATCGGATCGAGTGGTGAGGACGTGATCGGAGAGATGGCCGGAGTGCTCGCCAGGAGTCTCGCCCGTATCGAGCTCGCCGGGCAGGACGAGACTGTCCGCGCGGAGATGGCCTTCCTGATGGAGGCGTCGTCGCAGCTCGATCTCGGACTGGACGTCGAACAGACGCTGGCGCGCGCCGCCCGGATCGCGGTCCCGGGTCTCGCCGGGCGGTGCGTGGTGCATCTCGTCGACGACGGAACCCTGCGTCCGGCCGCCGTCGCCCACGTCGACGCCCGGGCCGAGGCGGAGATGTGGACGGAGCAGCAGCGGGCCACGCACCCGACTGCGGGCAGCACTGCCGGCTTCGGACTGGCCGAGCGGGTACTGGCCGGCGGCCGGACCGAGGTCGGCACCGTCGCCGGGTGCTGGGTGCTGTCGGTGCCACTGCGAGCACACGGCCGACTGCTCGGCGTGGTCTCCCTCGCCCAGGCCCGGCCCGGTCTGGGCGGACGGCCCCCGCGGATCCCGTTCGTGGAGTCGCTGGTCTCGCGCATCGCGGTCGCCATCGACAACGCTCTGCTGTACCAGCAGCGCGACGAGGCGGCCCGGGCCCTGGCCCGCAGGCTCTTGCCACCGTCGTTGCCACAGCTCCCCGATATCGAGTTGGCCGCCCGCTACCACCCCGCAGACACCGCGCTGGGCATCGGCGGCGACTTCTACGACGCCGTCCCGCGCCCGGACGGTTCGTTGGCCGTCGTCATCGGGGACGTGTGCGGGCGCGGGCCGCAGGCCGCGGGCATCACCGCGATCGCGCGGCACACACTGCGGGTGGTGCTGGAGGACGGTGCCAGCCCCTCCGCCGCGCTGTCCCGGCTCAACCGCACCCTGCGCAGCAGCATCCCGGGGTACGAGCGGCTCACGACGGCCGTGGTGATCAGCATCTCGGTCGACGGCCTGCACACCGAGGTCACGGTGTGTGCCGCCGGCCATCCCCTTCCCGTACTGATCCGCGCGGGCGAGCCTCCGGAAGAGATCGGGACGGTGAACCCCATGCTCGGGGCGATCGGCGATCCTCCGTTCGCGGAGACATCGATCCGCCTCGATGCCGGCGACACCGTGCTCATCTACACCGACGGCGTGACCGAGTCGCGTGGCCCGGCCGGCATGCTCGAGACCGATGGGCTGTTACTGGGTCTGGCCGATTCCGCCGGCCTCCCGTCCGGTCTGTTGCTCGACCGGATCTCGGACCTGTTGGCGAGGTACCGCGACCGCGACGACGACGACGTCGCGATGGTGGCCGTGCGGTTGCGCGGTCAGCCGGTCCTCTAGACCACGATTCCTCCCGGGCAGTACCTCGCCGGTCGGGTGCGGGCCGCGGTGATCGACGGCCTGGGCAGGGTGGGACACCGCCGGCCCACCGAACGGCCGAGCGTCATCGCGACGATCGTGGGGCATCTCGCCGACCGGTGGACCACCGCCGCGGAGTCGGGGTGCGAGCTGGTGGTCTTCGAACTCGGCCGCGGCCTGCGTTTCGAGCTTCGTGTGGCGGTCGCGTCACCGCCAGGCGTCGGGGGCGACCGGCAACCGCCCCCGATGGGCGAGGGCCCCTTCCACACGGCGGCGTTGCGTCTGGGAGCACTCGACGGGATGGCGCCGGGGTTCTGGTGTGAGGTCGAGATGGAGCACGGATGACTGATCTGGTCCTGATGATCGAGGACTCCGCCGAGGACGTCGAAGCCGTGCAGCGCACCATGGCCCGGTCGTACCCCACGACGGAGTTGGAGGCGATCGCCGACGGCCGTCGTGCGCTCGACCGGCTGCTCGATGACACCGTCGGCCGACCGGACGTCGTGCTGCTCGACCTGAACCTGCCCGGGGTCGACGGGCGCAGCGTGCTGAGCGAGATCCGGGGTCGGCCGGAGCTCGCCGACCTCGTGGTCGTGGTGCTGACGTCCTCCACCGATCCACGCGACGTCGAGCAGTGCTACCGGGCGGGGGCCAACGGCTACGTGTTCAAACCGGTCGACTACGCCATGTTCTGTGCCGCGCTGTGCGGTGCCCTCGACTACTGGCTCCCGCACGGCGGGGCCGTGACCGCATGAGCCGGGCCGTCGACCACGACACGGCTCTCGACGCGGCGGCGGAGTACGCGTCGGGCACCCCGGTCGACCTCGAGGTATGCCGGTCCGAGCCGATCCATCTCCTGGGGGCCACGCAGTCCCACGGTGTGCTCGTCGCCGTGGACACGGCCCTGGTGGTGCGGGTGGTGAGTGCCAACTCGGGGCCGGTGCTGGGCCGGGAACCGGACCGGTTGCTGGAACGTCCGATCACCGACCTGATCGGCGCAGGCCAGACCGAGCTGCTCCGTCGCGCCGTCCACGACCTCGCAGCGGGTGAGTCCTCGCTGCTGCCGATGCGCCTGGAGCACCTCGGTGAGCCGGGACCTGACGCGGCGACGGACGTCGACGTGACGGTGAGTCGTAGCGACGGCCTGGTCCTCTGCGAGTTCGAACCGGCCCGACGGGAGGGACCGTTCGCGTTCTCCGCGTTCACCGGCCGCATCCGGCGAACGCTGCAGACCCTGCAGAGCTCCCCGACCGTGGTCGAACTCGCCGACCGGGCGGTGGAGGAGATCCGGCGACTGACCGGCTACAGCCGGGTCGTGATCTACCGCTTCGACGGTGACGGGCCCGGCCACGTGATCGCGGAGGACCGTCACCCGGACTGGGAGTCCTGGCTCGGCCTGTGGTTCCCGGCGATCGACGTGCCGCCCCAGGCCCGGAGGCTCTACCTGCGCAACTGGATCAGGTCGATCGCCGACGTCGACGACCCGTCCGCCGCGCTGGTGCCGCCCACCGTCCCGGGCACCGACCGGCCCCTCGATCTGTCGGGCTCGGTGCTGCGCAGCCTGTCCCCCTACCACCTCGACTACCTGCGCAACATCGGTGTCGCCGCATCGATGTCGATCTCCCTGATCAAAGACGGAAGCCTCTGGGGTCTGGTGGCCTGTCACCACTCACGGCCACTGCTCCTGGCCCCGGAGACGCGCGCCGCCTGCGAGTTCCTCGGCGCAGCGCTGTCGCTGCAGCTGGTGGCGATCGAGCGCAGCGAGCAGGAGAGGGCCCGGGCCGACGCGCACACCACCCTGACGCGCATCGTCACCGCCATCCCCGCCGGGCCGCCGGCCGCACTACTCGCCGACGACCACGGCCTCCTCGATCTCGTCCCCGCCTCCGGGGCGCTCGTCCGGCTCCACGGCCGGATCGACGGCCGCGGGGACCTGCCCGACGCCACGGTGGTCGCCGACCTCCTCGACCGGCTGCCGATCGGGCCGCCGGGGTCCGTCTGGAGCACCGACCGGCTGTCGGCGGCGTTCCCGGAGTTCGCCGATCTCGCCGGGCCGACGAGTGGGGTGCTGGTGCTCCCGCTCAGCGGTGACGGCGACCTGATCGCCTGGTTCCGGCCGGAGATCCTGCGCACGGTCGAGTGGGCGGCCGATCCGTCGCGTCCTGCAGTGATCGGCTCGCGCGGCCAGCGGCTGAGCCCACGCGGCTCGCACAGCGTCTGGCGCGAGACCGTCCGCGGCCGCTCACGGCCCTGGTCGGCCACCGAGGTGGAGCTGGCCACCAGTCTGGGACGGGCCGTGTCCGAGCTCGTCCTGCGGCATGCGGCCGAGCTCGGCGAGGCCAACGCCGAGCTCCGACGGAGCAACGACGATCTCGACTCGTTCGCCTACGTCGTCGCCCACGACCTGAAGGAGCCTCTGCGAGGAATCGCGAACTCGGCGGACTTCGCCCTCGAGGACGCCCCGGACCTCGACGCCGGCACCGTCCGCCGGCTGCAGACGACCCGCGTGCTCGCCGGGCGGATGGACGAGCTCCTCACCTCGCTGCTGCACTTCTCGCAGGTCGGCCGCAGCCAACCCGGCACCGCAACCGTGGACATGACCACCCTCGCCGACCAGGTCATCGAGCTGGTCGCCGAACGCGCGTCCGCGGCGGGCGTCCGGATCCGCAGATCCAGCGCGCTCCCGGTCGTCTCCGGCGAGCGGGCACTGCTGCGCGAGGTGCTCACGAATCTCGTCGTCAACGCCATCAAATACGCCCACGACGAACCCCGTTGGGTCGACATCGGTACTGCGCCCGTCCAGCCACCGCACACCCGGGGTTCGGTCGATGCCGTGTACGTGCGCGACAACGGCATCGGGATCGCACCCCACCACCACGAAGACGTGTTCCGGCTGTTCCGGCGGCTGGACCCGGACCGCGGCTCCGGCATGGGGGCCGGCCTCGCGATCGCCCGGAAGATCGTCGAGCGCCACGGCGGCCGGCTCTGGGTCGACTCCGACCTCGGGCACGGGGCCACCTTCTGGCTCACCCTTCCCACGACCCCGCCAGGTCGGAGCTGACCCGCCGTGCGATCCCTCCTGGCGGAGCACCTGCGCACCCACACACGCACCTGCCACGCGCGTCTGGACGCCCGGCTGGGGCTGCCCGGCTCCGTTCGTACCCGCACGGACCTGGCCGTCCTGCTGCACGCCCTCGTGACCGCGTGGCAGCCACTCGAGGAGGCCCTGCACGGAGTGGACGGTTGGGCCGAGGTGGGTCTCGATCCCCGGCTCGGCGACGCCTCGGACCTCCTGCACCGTGACCTCGACGTCCTCGGCCGGCCCGACACCCCCGCCGCGCACGTGGTGGCACTGCGACCTTTCGGGTCGCTTCCCGAAGCGGTCGGCGCCCGCTACGTCCTGCTCGGCAGTGCGATGGGCGGCCGCGCGATCGCCCCCGTCGTCGAGCACGAACTCGGTCTCGTCCGAGGTGAGGCGACCGGGTTCTTCCGCCGCAGCGGCATGGATCCCGGCGCTGACTGGGCCCGCTTCCAGCGCGCCACAGCGGACCTCGACACCCCGGCGGCCCTGGCCGGCGCCCTCAGCGGGGCACAGCTCGCCTTCGACGTCATCGGAGCGGCGGCGGCTGCGCAGGTGCCGTGGCCACTTCCGGGCCGGCCGGACGGCCTGGGACGGCCCGCGGGTCCGGCCGGTGAGGGCCGCGTCCGGGTCGTGTCGCGACCTCCTTCCTGAGCCATCCACCAGCTACAGGTCGACCGAGTTCTCGCGGTCCCCACGCCTGATCAGGCGACCGCGGCCTCGCCGAGGGCCGGCGCCGCGGCCTGCTCCTGATCGCGGCGCTGATGGGCGAGACGGCGGACCGCCGGGGGGCCGACCCGCACCTGGGTAGGGAGGTCGCGATGGTCAGCTCCGCGGTCGGAGGACACCGGCCCAGCGCGTAGGGATCGCGCCCGACGGTCGGTGTGCTGCTCCTCGCCGGGCGGGATGGGGCGAGCGCGAGAGCGGGGTGTGTTCGGTCGGCCCGATGACGACTCCACGACTACGGCCGCGACCGCATGCAGTGGTCATGCCCCGCGGGAACCGAGGCCCGGGTCATCGCGCGGCTCGGCCCGACGGCCCACGACAACGGTTCGGCACGACCGGTGAATGCGGGCCGTCGCCCGGGCACGTCGCGGTAGCCGTGCCGTCGTGGGAGTCCGCGTGATCGAAGGCCGGACTGCGACGCAGCACGGCGAGGGACCTCGCGAGGATCCGGGAGACGTGCATCTGGGACACCCCGATCCGTTCCGCGATCTGCGTCTGGGTGAGGTCGTCGAAGAAGCGGAGTCCCACGACGTACCGATCACGGGCGGGCAGGACCGAGAGGGCCGAGCGGAGCCCGAGCCGGTCGTCGGTCAGGTCGAACCCCGGGTCGGGACGTCCGAGGACGTCGCCCAGTTCTGTGTCGGAGTCCGAGAGGTGCTCGTCGAGGGAACTGCTCCGATCGGTGTGTCGGGCGTGCAGAGCCTCGAGGACCTTCTCGGTGTCCACACCGAGGTGGATCGCGAGTTGGCTGGGTCGCGGCGCCCGTCCAGTAGCGGCCGACAGTTCCTGGATGGCTGCGGGAAGGCGTGAGTGGAGGTCTTTCACCGGGCGGGGAACATGCATCGACCAGGCTCGATCGCGGAAGTGACGTTTGATCTCGCCGGTGATGGTCGGCACGGCGAAGCTCAGGAAGTCCTTGCCTGTTCCGGGGTCGTACCGTTTCAGTGCGCCCAGCAGTCCGATGGTGCCGACCTGTTCCAGATCGGCGGAGGGCTCGCCGCTGTTGCGATACCGGCGGGCGATGTGCTGCACCACCGGAAGGAAACCGATCACCAGTTCCTCCTGCAGCGTTCGCCGCAGGGGGTCATCGGTCGGGAGGCCGGCGAACCGGGCCAGGAGCGGTCGGAGATCCGAGTACTCATCGACCCGGCGGCCAGACCTGTTCGGCGCCACCGATCGAGATCGTCCCTCGTGAGTCGTGCAGTTGCCTCCGGCATCAGTGCGTGCCCGGGTCCCGGAACGGGTCGACGAGTTCACGGTGACACCCTGTCCGGTCGGACCCACTTCAGGGACGGGATCGTGGGTTCAGCGGGCGACGCCTCGCCGGCCGTAGGTGCCGGAGACGATGGCGACACCGATGACTGCGAGGACGAGTTGGACGAGGAGCTCGATCCAGTCGATGCCGTTGGTGGCGGTCGGCAGGCCGAGGGCGCGGGCCAGGAAGGTGCCGAGAAGCGCGGCGACGATTCCGACGACGATGGTCAGCCAGATCGGGATGTTCTGCTTTCCCGGGAGAATGAGCCGCGCCAGAACGCCGATGATCGCGCCGATGACGATTGCAGTGATGATGCCGGTGACGGTCATGGTGTCGGTTCCTCTTCGTGATGAGACGTCTGCTCCCTGCAGGGCACGCAGAGTGTGGCGCTTCACTCGGCAGGCTGCATGACGAGGAGTCGGGTGGGTATCGGATCGTGATGTGGATGCACGCTTCGGATGGATCTTGACTATGGGTGGCGATACGTTCGTATCTGGTGAGGCAGCCTTTGCTCTTCACCCCTGCCGCACGCATCCGTCAGGCGCAGGAGGGTGTTCGTCATGGACGCCTGCCGTCCGTCGACGTGCTCGCGGCGAGCTGGCAGACGACCTCGGCGGCAGCGGCCACGTGCGCCCGCTGGGCGTTCGTGGCCGAACAGGTGCCGCTGTCGATACCGTCGACCAGCGCTCGCAGGATCGTCAGCACATCGACGAGCTCATCGTTGTTCCATCGGTCGGCCATGAGTTCAGACTCCTACCACTGCGGCCCGCTCGGCGCCGTCCGAATGCCAAAGGCGATGGTCTGAATAGACGAATCTCGCCGGTGAGGTGAATGGTGCTCGGAAAGCGCGGCAACCGGTAGCGCTGCGACTTCCGGTGCGTGTCGTGCCGGTATGGTGACGAGCGGCGCAGTCGGCCGATCAGCCGGGCTCGTGCCGGTCGGGCGGGGTACGACACCGCACGCGTGTATGTCGGAGGGCGAAGGACTTCGAGTCGCCGTCCCTGCCGGCTCGTGCTTGATGTGGGCGCGAACGGGGAATGCGGTGCGTGTGACGACGAGATCGCCGGGGGCGGACCATGCGGACGGTCTCCTGGGCGGGTGTTACGTGCTGCGTGAGGTCCTCGGGGTCGGGTCCTCGGCGGTGGTCCACCGTGCCGAGGACGTTCGCACGGGACGGGCCGTCGCAGTCAAGTTGTTCTCGACCGCGGGCTCCCCGGTGGATCACCGCAGGCGTCGCCGCGAGGTCGACGCCCTGACGCGGCTGCGGCATCCGGGTCTCGTCCGTCTGCTCGACGGTGACCCCACCGGTCCGCGCCCGTTCGTCGTCACCGAGCTGGTCGAGGGGCCGACGCTCGCACAGGCACTGGCCGAGGGACCGTGGGGGTCGGATCGGGTCCGACGGGTGGGGGCGGTGGTCGCGGCCGCCCTCGCGGTCGTGCACGCGGGCGGGTTCGTGCACCGGGACGTCAAGCCGGCGAACGTCCTGCTCGACAGCGGTGGGCGCCCCCTGCTGGCCGACTTCGGCGTCGCCTGGACCATCGACGGGGCGACGGCGACGACGGCCGGGGCGGTCGTCGGCACCGCCGCGTACATGTCGCCCGAGCAGGTGGGCGGTCACGACGTCGGCCCGGCCACCGATGTCTACGCGCTGGGGCTGGTGCTGATCGAGGCGTTGACCGGTCGACGGGAGTACCCGGGATCGGCGGTGGAGTCGGCTGTGGCCCGCTTGAGCCGGTCGCCCCGGGTGCCGGGTGGGCTACCGCCGATACTGGGCTCGACCATCGAGGCGATGACCCGGACCGATCCGTCGCGGCGCCCCGGGGCGGCCGAGGTGGCGACGATGCTGTCGGACACGCCGACCTCGACGGTCGGGCTGCGCGCACCGGCTCTCCGGGCCGGGCACTCCCGCTCGCGGCGGGGCCTGCTGGCCGCCGCGACCTGCGTGGTCGGACCGCTGCTGGTTCTCGGCGCGGCCGGGTCGAGCGTGACCACGTGGGTACCGACCCCCCCGGTCGTCGAGTCTGCAGCGCCCGCTGAGGTGGCGCCGCCGCCGACCGGGTCCGCGGTGCCGACCGGATCTGTGATGGGCCGGCAGGATGCGGCCGCGCCGATCGGGGCCCCGTTGCCTTCCGGAGCCGGGCCGAGCGAGGTCTCCGTCGCCCCGGACACGTCCGTCAGCGTCGGTTCTGCGGCACGGTCTCCCGACGCGGTCTCCGTCGACGCCGCGACCGGCGGCCCGGTCGGTGACACCGATGAGCTCGATGGCGGCACGGGCGGGGACGAACTGTCCGAGGACGAGGCGGTCCGGCCCGGGAACGATCGCGGACCCGGCAACGGCGGCCGGGGCAGGGACCATCAGGTCGGGCCGCCCGAACACGCCAACGACTAGCCCATCCCAGTCGGCCGCGGGCTCGGTCGCCACCGCGGTGGACGGGTCCGGCGGGGCCGCGACCGGGGCCGCGACGGGGCCGGTCGCGCCGCCGCACCCGGTCAGGGCCAGCGGGACCGCGACGATCGGCAGGAGCGCCGTCCGCCGCGGACCGCGACCCGGGTGCGGTTCGAGCGGGATCAGCCGCCGTGCCGCGGCGACGCGGGCGCCCACGCCCACGACGGCCGCGCCGCCGACACCCAGCAGCAGCGCCCACGCGGGCAGGCCGGACCCGGACGGGGCGCCCGACGGCGCACCGGACGGCGCGCTGGGCAGCCCGTCGACCGTGAACACGACGAGGTGAGGTTCCCGGCCTCCAGCGAGCCGATGGGGTGCACGAACGTCACGGTGGCCCTCGGCGAGGTCGAGATCGGCCGGGCCGATCACGGGGTCGGTGGTCCCGGCGGCGGCCACCGCGGCGGACACGGTCCCCGCGGGGACCTCCCAGCGCCTCCTGGTTGGGGTTGGTGAGCCCGGACACGACCGGCGAGCACGCCGACGGCGGGCGGTGGCGGTGTGCCGCACGACCAGGCGGGCCTGCCCGGCGGGCACGGGGAGACGTCGTCGACGAACGGGGTGACGGTCGGGGCGCCGCTCTCGGACAGGTGGGCGACGAGCGTGACGTTCCCGCCCGCGGGCAGGTCGGCGGTCGCGGAGAGCAGCGGCTCGCCGGAGCCGTCGGGGGCGTCGGCGGGGGAGATCGCGACCTCGCGGCTGCCCGCGGGCAGGTCCACCGGGCCCGCGTTCGTGCCGGGCTGG
Source organism: Pseudonocardia abyssalis (assembly GCF_019263705.2). Lineage (NCBI taxonomy): Bacteria > Bacillati > Actinomycetota > Actinomycetes > Pseudonocardiales > Pseudonocardiaceae > Pseudonocardia > Pseudonocardia abyssalis. Next base: position 4,885,001 of record NZ_JADQDK010000001.1, on the reverse strand, counting down.
AAGTCGTCGAGGGCGCGGGTGCCGTCGACGTAGACGTCCACGGGGTGTGTCCGATCGCGGTGCGAACGCCGCCGCACCGGGCGGCCGACCGGTCGTCGACGGCGCGGTGGGACGGGTGGTTGGGTCTGTGCATGAGCACCGCAGAGCCGGTTCCGGGGTACGACGCCGAGTTCCTCGGTGCGTCGGCCGCCCTGCCGATACCCGTGGACACGCGCGTGGTGCGGGAGCTGACCTACGTGCACTTCACGGTGCTGCTCGACCCGGCCCGGCGACTGGCGGTGGCGACCGGGGTCAACATCGACGGGTCCGAGCTGCGTGAGCTCGGGCGCAGTGACGACTGGCGCCCGGACCCACGGGTCGGGGCGGAGGAGCAGGCCGGAGCGGACCTGTACCTGGACAACGACCTCGACCGCGGGCACCTGGTGCGCCGTAGCGATCCGGTGTGGGGTGCGCCTGCGGTCGCGGAGCAGGCCAACAGCGACACGTTCGTCTACCCGAACGCTGCGCCGCAGGCGGCGCAGTTCAACCAGTCCAAGCAGCTGTGGCTCGGTCTCGAGGACTACGTGCTCACCCACGCCGACACCTACGACACGAGGCTGAGCGTGTTCACCGCCCCGGTCCTGGCCGCGGACGACCCGCAGTACCGGGGCGTCGGGATCCCGCGGTCGTTCTGGAAGGTGGCCGCCTGGGCCGCGGCCCCGGGGCAGGGCGAGGACCTGCTGCTGATGGCGACGGGGTACGTGCTGGACCAGACCCCGCAGCTCGACGACGTCGACCTCTCGGACGGCGGCGCCGTCCCGGCCGCGGGCCCACCGCCGCTGGGTCCGTATCGCACCTACCAGGTGCCCATCGGTGACATCGCCGCCCTCACCGGCCTCGACCTGGGCCCGCTCGTCGCCGCCGACCGCTTCACCGCCCCTGCGCCGGTCGGTGTCGGCTCCCGCGACCGATGGGTCCGTCTGGATGCCCTCACCGGGGTCCAGCTGTAGTACGGGAGCTGCGTGTGCCCGTCGGGCTTCGGCCGGTGTCGGTGTAACCCGCGAGGCGTCGGCGGCATCTGTGTCCACGAGAGGCCACCCCGGCCGCCGCGAACACCCCCGGAGGATCCGATGTCCGAGTGCTACGACCCCGCCCCGATCGACACCACCACCCCCGCCCAGCCCGACATCGAGGACGGCACCTTCGGCTACGTCGACCTCGACGGCGACGGCTACACCGAGACCACCCAGCTCGACACCAACGGCGACGGCACCCTCGACACCGTCCTGGTCGACGTCGACGGCGACTTCTACGACGACCTCGCCGCGTTCGACAACACCCCCGGCGACGGCACCTTCACCGCCGACGTCATCGCCCTCGGCTTCGACGCCGACGGCCTCGCCGACGTCGTCCTCGACGACACCGACCTCGACGGGGACTTCGAGACCGTCACCCCGGGCGCCGACGAGCCGCTGCCGTACGCGAACCCGTACGAGACCTCCGCGGGCGTCGCCCCGCTCGGGGAGATCTTCGCCCAGCGGTGAGTGCTACCGCAGGCGCACGACGCGGAGCTCCACGACGTCGCTGACGTACCGTCCGCCGCGGACGTCACCGGGCACGATCAGCCGCGGCCGCTCGAGGGCCTGTCCGTCCTCGACGAGCGACAGGAGCAGGCCGCGGTCGCCGAAGTCGGCCGAGACGTCGCCGTAGGCGACGGCGGCGGAGTACCCGTCGGCGCCGATCGCGAGCACCGCGAAGGACAGGAGGTTGTTGCGCCGGTCCGCTGACACGGCCAGCGCGTCGACCGGCAGCACGTCGGCGAGCGCGGGCCCGGTCTCGGAGTGCGTCTGCTGCCCCTGGCTGCTGCCGAACGTGACCTCGGCGGTCTGCTGGGGCAGCGCGGCGAGATCGTCGATCGTGAGGTCGGTCGGGGTCACCAGGTCGCCGCTGAGCCGGACGGTGCCGGCCGGTGGGACCTCCACCGAGGCCGGTGCGGCGGTGCCGACGGGCCCCGCCGCGGCCGGTGCCGTGGTGGCCGCCGGCGCGCCGCAGCCCACCAGCAACCCCGCCGCGAGTGCCACACCGGTGATCAGCAGACGCGTCATGGACGAACCATAGAACTCGCTGATGCGGTGAATCAAGGACTCGATTCCCTCAGGAGCGGATAATCCTCGGGGTCAGTGTCCGGACATCCCGGCGTCCACGGCGAGGGTGCTGCCGGTGATGTAGCTGGATGCCGGGCTCGCCAGGAAGACCACCGCGGAGTCGAGCTCCTGCTGCTCGCCGAGCCGGCCCAGCGGGCTGCGGCTCGCGACGAACGCCGACAGCTGCTCGGCGGGGATCTCCGCGGTCATCTCGCTGGCGAAGTAGCCGGGGGCGATCGCGTTGACCCGGATCCCACGGCGCCCGGCCCACTGCTGCGACAGGTCGCGGGTGAGTCCGATCAGGCCGGCCTTGGTCGCGGCGTAGGCGGCCTGGGGGGCGTAGGAGGCGATGAGCCCGAGCGCGCTGGAGATGTTGACGATGCTGGATCCGCGCCCCATCACACGGGCGCAGGACTGCGCCATCCAGTACGCGCCCTCGAGGTTGACGGCGACGACCCGCCGGAACTGCTCGGGCGATTCCTTCAGCGCCGGGACGGCGGTACCGAGACCCGCGTTGTTGATCAGGACGTCGATCCGGCCGAACTCCGCGACCGCGGCGTCGACCAGGGCGGTGCAGGCGTCGGGATCGGTGACGTCGGTCGGGACGGCCAGCACGCGGCGGCCGACCGCCTCGACCGCGGCAGCGGTGGCGGCGAGCTGGTCGGCGCGGCGGGCGGCGAGCACGAGGTCGGCGCCGGCGTGGGCCAGCGCGACGGCGAAGCCGGCCCCGAGGCCGGAGCTGGCCCCGGTGACGACGGCGACGCGGCCGTCGAGGCGGAACCGGTCGAGGACGGGGTTGGTCACGGCTGTCCTTTCGAGGAGCGGGGGCCTCCCAGAGCGCGCAGGCCGGCCGCGGCGAGCGGGGCCGTCGCCTCGCCGACGGTGGCGAAGCCGTCGCCGCGGGTGTCGCCGCGTTCGTGGCGCTGGTGGATCCCCTCGGCGATCACCGCGATCTTGAAGTAGGCGAGGGCCAGAGGGAAGCCGAGGTCGGTGAGGTCGCGCCCGGAGGCCCGCGCGTAGCGCTCGGCGAGGTCCGCGGTGGCCGGCATCCGGTCGCTGGTCGACGCGGCCGCGCCGCCGAGGATCGGGGCGAAGGCCGGGTCGCGGTAGGCCAGATGGACCCCGAGGTCGGCCAGCGGGTCGCCGAGGGTCGCCATCTCCCAGTCGACGATCGCGCGGACCCGGGCGGGGTCGTCGGGGTCGAGGATGGTGTTGTCGATACGGAAGTCGCCGTGGACGATCGCGGTCCCGCTCTCGTCCGGGCACGCCGCGTCGAGGCGGGCGTGCAGGGTCTCCACGTCGGGCAGCTCACGGGTGCGGACGCGTTCCCACTGCCCGTACCAGCGCCGGACCTGTCGCCGCAGGAACCCCTCGGCCCGGCCGAAGTCGGCGAGCCCGACGGACGCCGGATCGACCGCGTGCAGGGCGGCGAGCGTGTCGACGAGCCCGAGCGCGCAGCGCCGCACGTCGTCGTCGGCCAGTGCGGCGAGCCCGGACTCGTCGGCGATCACCGTCCCCCCGACGAACCCGACGACCGCGAACGGCACGCCGATCACGGAGTCGTCGGCGAGCGCGACGGCGGGTGCGACCGGCACGTCGCTCGCGCCGAGCGCGGCGACGACGCGGTACTCGCGCGCCATGTCGTGGGCCGACGGGGTGAGGGTGCCGAGCGGGGGCCGGCGCAGGACCCAGGTGCTGACGCCGTCGGTCAGGCGGTAGGTCAGGTTGGACCGACCACCGGTCATCAGCTCGGCGCGCAGGTCGCCCGCGTACCCGGGGACGCGCGCGGCGAGGAACCGGTCGACGGCGGGGAGGTCGAGGCCCTCGACGGCCGCCGAGCTCATGCCGGCACCGGGGCGGTGGCAGCGGGAGTGGCGGCGGTGTGACGGCCCACCACGCGCCGGGAGATCGACCAACGGTGGGTCTCCGACGGCCCGTCGTAGATGCGGAACGGGCGGACCTCGCGCAGGAACCGGGCGAGCAGGATGTCACCGGAGACGCCCAGCGATCCGCACAGCTGCAGGGACCGGTCGACGACCCGCCACACGGCCTCCGCGGTGAAGGTCTTGGCGATCGACACCGACTGCGACCCCGACCGTCCCTGGTCGAGCTCCCAGCAGGCCTGCAGGATCAGCCCGCGCGACGCGGCGATGTCGATCTCGTTGTCGGCGATCATCTGCTGCGCCATGCCGAGATCGGCCAGCCGGGACCCGAACACCTGACGCCCGGCCGCGCGGGCGACGGCGATGTCCTGGGAACGCCGCGCGATGCCCAGCCAGCGCATGCAGTGCGTCATCCGGGCCGGGCCCAGGCGCACCTGCGCGTAGCGGTAGCCGAGGTCGACCTCGCCCAGCACGGCCTCGTCGGGCACGACGCAGCCCGCGAACTCCATCTCCAGGTGGCCGCCGTAGAGGCTCTCGTCCAGCGTCGGGATGTGCCGGCCGACGTGCATGCCGGGGTTGTCGGCGTCGACGAGGAACATCGTGGCGCTGCCGCGCTCGCCCGGCTCGCCCGCGGTGCGCGCCATGCAGATCGCGAACCCGGCCCCGTCGGCACCGGTGATGAACCACTTGCGGCCGTCGATCCGCCAGCCCTCGGCCACCCGCACCGCCCGGGTGGTCAGCGCGTCCGGGTCGGAGCCCGCGCCGGGGGCGGGCTCGGTCATGGCGAAGCAGGAGCGGATGTCGCCCGCGGCGAGCGGGGCCAGGTAGCGCTGCTTCTGCCCGGTGGTCGCGACCGCCTCCAGCAGGTGCATGTTGCCCTCGTCCGGGGCGGCGATGTTCAGGGCCAGCGGACCGAGGAGGGAGTAGCCGGCCTCCTCGAACACCGCGGCGCGGCCGGTCATGTCCAGCCCGTGGCCGCCGAACTCGGGGGAGACGTGCGGGGCGAAGACCCCCGCCCGCCGCGCGGCCGCCTGCAGGTCCGCGCGCACGTCCTCGGACGGGACGACGCCGTCGTGGGCGACCTCGACCGGGACCACCGCCTCCCGGACGAACGCGGCGGTGCGCTCGGCGAGATCGGCCACCGCGGGGTCGGGTGCGAGATCGATCGGCATGGAGGTCCCTTCGGCTAATGATTGTTAGCCAGCTGATCAGACCACTGATCAGCGCGAGGAGCAAGAATCTGCCGCCTCCGTCACACTCTGCTAACGTCGATTAGCGATTGGGGGGTCCTGTGACCGAGACCGCGAAGGCCGTGCGCGCAGCCGAGATCCGGGCCGCCGCACTCGACCTGTTCACCCGCCGGGGCTACGAGGCCACCACGATGGCCGACATCGGCGCGGCCGTCGGGATCCGGGGTCCGAGCCTCTACAAGCACGTCGCGTCCAAGCAGGAACTGCTCGCGAGCCTGATGACGGCGACGATGGACGACCTGCTCGCGGCACACCGCGTCGCCGTGGCCGGCACCGACGACCCGGTCGAGCGGTTGCGGCGGGCGACCGACGCGCACGTCCGCTTCCACGCGCGCCACCGGCGGGAGGCGTTCGTCGGCAACCGGGAGCTGCGCGGCCTCGTCGAGCCATACCGCGGGGCGGTGCTCGCGCGCCGCGCCGACTACGAGCAGTGCTTCCGTGGGCTCGTCGAGGACGGCATCGCCGCCGGGGTCTTCCGCGTCGCGTCGGCGCAGCTCGCCTCGTACGCGATCCTCGACCTCGGGATGGGCGTGGCGGTGTGGTTCCGCGAGGACTCCGGACCCGGTGAGAACGAGGTCGCGTGGCAGTACACCGAGTTCGCGATGGGCATCGTCAGGGTCCGCGAGCCGTTCGGCTGATCCGGCCCTCAGGACGCCAGCGGTGGGCGCCGGCCGGATCCGTGCCGCACCGGCAGCTGGGTGCGGTGCAGACGTGCACCGCACCGGCGAGATCGCCGACGCGGCCCGCCGCCCGGCGCGGCCACCCCGGACCGCCGAGGACCACGGCGCTGGGCGTGCGCGCGGCGCGGCGAGCCCTGGGTGCCGGGCGGTCTCCGGGGTGCGGGCCCACAGGGAGGACCGCGCCGGGTTCGAGCCGGCCGACGGTGTCGAGGACGGCCCGCGGTGGCGTCGACGCGCCCAGCAGCACGCTGAGGCGGTGCGCCTCGGCCAGTACCTCGGCCGGCACCTCGGCCGGCACCTCGGCCGGCGCCGCGGCCAGTGCCAGCAGCGGGAGCACGTCCAGCTGATGGCGCCGTACGCGGGGGAGTCGAGCTGCTCGCACTGGCCGGGGACCTGGAGGGCGTGCTGCGGTGGGCCGCGCACCGGCCCGAGGTGGTGGCCGGCCGAGGCCGGCCGGTGGATACGGCCCGGCGATCTCCGGATATCGCCGGCCCCGCCGCGCTCCCTACCGTCGACGGCATGGATGACGTGGTGCAGGAGCAGGTCGTCGGGCCGAGTCGGATGCGGGAGGTGCTGGGGCACTTCGCGAGCGGCGTGGTGGTGGTGACGGCGGCCGGGCCCGACGGGCCCGTCGGGTTCACCTGCCAGTCGTTCACGTCGCTGTCGCTGGACCCGCCGCTGATCAGCTTCGCACCGGCCCGGACGTCGTCGACGTGGCCGCGGATCCGTGAGGTCGGCCGCTTCTGCGTCAACGTGCTCGCCGACCACCACGAGGGGCTCTCGAACGCGTTCGCCCGCTCCGGCACCGACAAGTTCGCCGGGGTCGTCTGGGCCGCTGGTCCGTCCGGGTCACCGGTGCTCGACGGCGCGTGTGCGTGGATCGACTGCTCCCTGTCCGACGAGCACGACGGCGGCGACCACACGATCGTCGTCGGGCGGGTGCACCACCTCGGCGCCGACGGCGACCGGCTCCCGCTGCTGTTCCACCGCGGGGCGTACGGGATCGGCTAGACCGGCCGCGGGATCGGACGGGACGGCCCGCCGGCCCGGTGGAGGCTGCTCGGCAGGGCGTGACCGACGGCCCGCTCCACCACCGCGGCGGCCTCCAGGACGTGCCCGAGGTCGAGACCGGTGGTGAACCCCGACCCCTCCAGCAGATACACGACCTCCTCGGTGGCGATGTTGCCGCTCGCGCCGGGGGCGAACGGGCAGCCGCCGAGCCCGCCGACCGCCGCGTCGATCTGCGTGACGCCGATCTGCACGGCGGCCAGCACGCACGCGATCCCCGAGCCGCGCGTGTTGTGCAGGTGCACCCCGACCTCGACGCCGGGGCACGCCGCCCGCACGGCTTCGACCAGCTCGACGACCCGGCCGGGCACGGTCGTGCCGATGGTGTCGCCGAGGCAGAGCTGGTCCGCCCCGAGCTCGACGGCGCGGCGCGCGACCTCGACCGTGCGCTCGACCGGGGTGCGGCCGTCGAACGGACAGTCCCACGCGACGGCGATGATCGCCTCGCAGAACCCGCCCGCGTCGTGGGCCAGCGTCGCGATGTCGGCGGTCGCCGCGACGGCATCGTCGGAGGTGCGGCGGGCGTTCGCGAGGCTGTGCCCGTCGGAGGCGGAGATCACGTACTCCAGGTGCGGCAACCCGGCGGCGACGGCACGCCGCGCACCCCCGTAACCCGCGACGAGCGCCGAGAACCGCAGGTCGGGCCAGCGACCCAGCTCGGCGACGACCTGCTCGGCGTCGGCGAGCGCGGGCACCGCGGTGGGGGAGACGAACGAGGTGACCTCGACGCGGCGCACCCCGGTGCGGGACACGGCGTCGAGGATCTCCAGCTTCGTCGCGAGCGGGACGGGGGCCTCCAGCTGCAGGCCGTCGCGTAGGCCCACCTCGCGGATGTCGACGGGCGTGGTCATGGTTCTCCTTCAGACGATCCGGTCGGCGACGAGCTGCTCGAGCTCGTCCTCGCCGAGCCTGAGCAGGCCGGTGTAGACCTCGGTGTTGTGCGTGCCCGGGTGGCCCGGCCCGGCCCACCGCACGGACCCGGGGGTGCGGTCGAGCTTGGGCACCACGCCGGGGCCGAGGACGTCGCGGCCGATGGCCTCGTCGTGGTGCGGGACGAGCATGTCGCGGGCCAGGAACTGGGGGTCCAGCACGACGTCGGCGACGGTGTTGACCGGGCCGACGACCACCCCGGCCGTCTCGAGCAGGGCGGTCAGGGCGTCGGCGTCGTGGCCCGCGGCCCAGTCGCCGACGATCGCGTCGATCTCGTCCTGGTTGCGGCCGCGCGCGGTGTGGGTCGCGAACCGTGGGTCGGCGGCCAGCTCGGGCTGCCCCATCGCGGTGCACAGGCGGCCGAACACGGTGTCCTGGTTGGCCGCGATGATCAGCCACCGGTCGTCGGCGCAGCGGTAGAGGTTCGACGGGGCGAGCCCCTCCAGCCGGGTGCCGCCCGGGCCGCGGACGTGCCCGGTGGCCGAGTAGTCCGGGATCGTCGACTCCAGCATCGCCAGGCAGGACTCGGCCAGGGAGACGTCGACGACCTGCCCGGGCCCGCCGTCGCGCTCCCGGGAGAACAGCGCGGTCAGCACCCCCTGCATCGCGAACATGCCGGCGAGCGAGTCGCCGAGGGACAGCGCCGCGCGGGGTGCGGGCTCGTCGGGGAAGCCGTTGAGGTGGCGCATCCCGCCGACCGCCTCCGCCACCGACGCGTAGCCGGGGCGCCGGCTGTGCGGGCCGGTCTGGCCGTAGCCCGACACCCTGGCCAGCACGATGCGCGGGTTGCGTGCGCTCAGCACGTCCGGTCCGATGCCCCAGCGCTCCAGCGTGCCCGGCCGGAAGCTCTCCAGGACCACGTCGGCGGTGTCGACGAGGTCGAGGAACAGCTCACGGCCCCGGTCGCTGCGCAGGTCGAGGGTGATGCAGCGCTTGTTGCGGGCGTGCACGGTCCAGAAGAAGTGGTGGCCGTCGACCTCGGCCTGGCCCCAGTCGCGCAGCGGGTCGGGCCGGTCGGGGGCCTCGATCTTGATCACGTCGGCGCCCTGGTCGGCGAGCAGCCGCCCGCAGAACGGACCGGCGATCAGGGTGCCGAGCTCCAGGACGCGGACGCCGTCGAGTGCGGGGTTCACGCGGTCGACCCTAGGAACGGGGGAGGCCGACCGCTATCCCGTGGCGGCCGGGGAGTATCCGCGCAGGGTCTCCCGCGGAAGCTCGCCGAAGCGCTCGCGGTACTGCTGGGCGAAGCGGCTCTGGTGCAGGAACCCCCATCGGACCGCGACGTCGGTGACCCGGACCAGCGACGGGTCGCTGCGCTGCAGCTCCGTGCGGACGTGGTCGAGCCGGATCCGGCGCAGGTAGCTCATCGGCGACTCGCCCAGCGCCTGCTGGAAGGTGGCGTGCAGCGTCCGCACGCTCATGCAGCCCACCCGGGCCAGCTCCTGCGGGGTCAGCGGCTCGTCGGCGTGCTGCTCCATGTGCTCGAGCACGGGGGCGAGCCGACCGTGCCGGGTCGGCTCGGCCGGTGCGTGCAGGTCGTCGGTGAACTGGTGGCGCCCGGCGTGCAGCAGCTGCGTCATGACGAACGCCTCGAGCTGCTCGCGGGCCAGCGGCATCTCGGCCAGCCCGCCGGGCCGGTCGAGCTCGCGGGCCAGGAACTCCACCGAGGCGAGGAGCGTGCTGCCCTGTGCCCCGGCCAGGTCGAGGCCGAAGTCGAAGTCGACGACGTCGTGCACGCGCCGGCCCAACAGGTCGCCGAGGTGGCCCTCCAGGCCGGCGCGGGGGATCTTGAGGATCAGCTGTTCGGCGTCGGGCGTCCAGCGCACGGTGTTGCGCTGCTGCGGGGAGAGCACGAGCCCGCTGCGCCGCGCGTGCGTGCTGGCCCGGCCGCCGTCGGCGCGGTCGGCGTCGGTGCGGCCACCCAGCGTCAGGTTGACGTGGTAGCAGTCCTCCGTCGGCGGCATGACGAGCGTGGCCGACGCCCCGTACGCCAGGTACCCGAGCGTGAAGTGGCGATCGGACACCGCGTTGAGCGTCATGCGCATGGTGTCGCTGGGCGCGGTCAGCTCGTGGTCGAGGTAGACGCGGGTGACGGCGTCGCGGGCCTCGTCCAGGCTCGTCGTGCCCAGCACCGGGAACCGCGACAGGTCGGGCGTGGTCTCCATCCCGTCTCGACACCTCCTCGTGTCAGCCCCCTGCACCCGAGACTAGGCACGCGGACGGCGGTCGACCAGCCGCTGAGCGCGGTACACGACTGCGCTCAGCGGATCGACCCGCGCCGTCGCGGGATATCGGCGTCCGCGCTCCCGTCCCTAGCCTCGCCCCAGCAACCGACGAGGGAGAGGGCGATGACGCCACCCGCACAGCTCGAGGAGCTCAGGCTCTTCATCCACGGGAAGTCCGTCGACGCACGGTCCGGCCGGACGTTCGAATCCCAGAACCCCTACACCGGCGCGGCGTGGGCCCGGCTCGCCGACGGCGGCCCCGAGGACGTCGACGACGCCGTCGCGTCGAGCCGCAGCGCGTTCGACGGCGAGTGGGGCGCCATGACGGGCTTCCAGCGCGCCGCGATCATCCGGAAGGTCGGCGACGCGATCGCGGCCAACGCCGAGCGGCTGGCCCGGCTGGAGGTCAACGACTCCGGCAAGCTCTACCGCGAGATGATCGGGCAGCTCACCGCGCTGCCGAACTGGTACTACTACTTCTCCGGGCTGGCCGACAAGATCGAGGGCCGCACGGTCCCGCCCGTGAACCCGAACTACTTCGGGTTCACCACGCGCGAGCCGGTCGGGGTCGTCGGGGCCATCACGCCGTGGAACTCCCCGCTGCTGCTCCTGACGTTCAAGCTCGCCCCGGCGCTGGCGGCGGGCTGCACGATGGTCGTCAAGCCGTCGGAGCACGCGCCGGCCTCGACCGTCGCGTTCGCGGAGATCCTGCACGCGGCCGGGCTGCCCGCGGGCGTGCTCAACGTCGTCACCGGGTGGGACCGCTCCACCGGCGAGGCGCTGGCCACCCACCAGGGCGTCGACAAGATCGCGTTCACCGGGTCGTCGGCGACGGGGGCGAAGGTCGCGCAGGCGGCGGTGGCGAACTTCAACCGCGTGACCCTGGAGCTGGGCGGCAAGAGCCCGCAGATCGTGTTCCCCGACGCCGACCTCGACGCCGCGGCCAACGGTCTGATCGCCGGCGTGTTCGCCGCGACCGGGCAGACCTGCATGGCGGGCTCCCGGCTGATCGTGCACGCCGACGTGCACGACGCGCTGATCGAGAAGGTCGTGGCCCGGGCGAACAGCATCAAGCTGGGCGACCCGAACGAGGCCGAGACCGAGATGGGTCCCGTCGCGAACCGGCCGCAGTACGAGAAGGTGCTCGGCTACCTGGAGGGGGCCGCGGCCGAGGGGGCGACGTTCGCCTGCGGCGGCGAGCCCGACGCCGAGCGCGGCGGGCTGTTCGTGAAGCCGACGGTCGTGACCGGCGTCGGCCCGGAGAACACCATCGTCCGCGAGGAGGTGTTCGGGCCGGTGCTGGCCGCGTACACGTTCACCGACGAGGCCGAGGCCCTCAAGCTCGCCAACGACACCCCCTACGGCCTGGCCGGGTCGGTCTGGACGAAGGACGTGCACCGCGCCCACCGGGTCGCCTCGAAGCTGCGCGCCGGCACCGTCTGGATCAACGCCTACCGCGTGATCGCCCCGAACATGCCCTTCGGCGGCTTCGGCGCCAGCGGCATCGGCCGCGAGAACGGCGTGGACGCGATCCAGGAGTACACCGAGAACAAGTCGATCTTCGTGGAGCTCACCGGCGGCACCCGCGACCCGTTCCAGCTCGGCTGACGCCCCGACCACCCAGAGGAGAAGACGATGACCGTCACCGCCAACGAGCGCCTCGGCCTCGCCCCCACCGACCCCCGCCCGGCCGCCGAGACGCAGCCCGCGGCCGACCGCACCGAGACGAACCCGCTGTTCGGCGACCAGAAGATGAAGCTGGGCCTGTTCGGTACCAACTGCTCCTACGGGCTGATCATGAGCCACGCCCCGAGCAGCTACGAGATCACCTGGGAGCACACCAAGGAGATCGCGCAGCGCGCCGACCGCCTCGGGTTCGACGTGCTCGTCCCCGTCGCCCGCTGGAAGGGCTTCGGCGGTTCGACGAACTTCAACGGCAACTGCTTCGAGACCTACACCTGGGCCGCCGGGATCGCCGAGGCGACCGAGCGGATCGCCATCGCGGCCACGAGCCACCTACCGACGATGCACCCGATCGTCGCGGCCAAGCAGGCCACCACGGTCGACCGGATCTCCGGCGGGCGCTTCGCGCTGAACATGGTTATGGGCTGGGTGCCGCCGGAGATGGAGATGTTCGGCTCCGAGCAGCGCGAGCACGACGAGCGCTACGCCTACGGCCAGGAGTGGCTCGACTTCGTCAACAGGCTGTGGACCGAGGAGGGCACCTTCGCGATCCACTCGACGTACTTCGACGCCGAGCTGCTCGAGGCCTACCCGAAGCCGCACCAGGGCCCGCGGCCCGCGCTGATCAACGCGGGCAACTCGCCGTCGGGCATCGAGTTCTCCGCGCGCAACGTCGACTTCAACTTCGCCTCGCTGGACACGCTGGAGAACATCAAGGGCTACACGACGAAGCTCAAGGCGAAGGCGCGCGAGGAGTACCAGCGCGAGATCCACGCGATGACCTACGGCCTCGTGGTCTGCCGTGACACCGAGGAGGAGGCGAAGCGCGCGTTCCAGCAGGTCGTCGACGAGGGCGACTGGGGCGCGGCCGGCAACGTCATCAAGATCGCCGGGTCCGGCGCGAGCCAGTCGTTCGACCACGCCGTCAAGGAGATGCAGGAGCGCTTCATCGCCGGCTGGGGCGGTTACCCGATCGTCGGCACCCCGGAGCAGGTCACCGAGGAGCTGGGCAGGCTCAACGAGGCCGGTATGGAGGGCATGATCTTCGGGCTCATCGACTACAACGAAGAGCTCAAGTACTTCGGCGAGGAGGTCATGCCGCTGCTCAAGCAGGCCGGCCTGCGACACTGACCCGGGGCGACCGGTTCGGGGGTCGGGCGTCCGCGTCCCGATTTCCGCCGCGGACCGTTTCGTGCCACCGTTGAAGGGCACACGACCTCTCGCGCCCGGCACCTCGTGCCCTGCGGCGCAACCGCCCCAGCCCCCGGCGGCCATCCGCACGGCCCTCACCGTGCGCGGACGGACGGAGCAGGCGCCATGACGAGCGTGACCCGGGCGAGGCCCGGCGACGTGCAGGACATCGGGTGACCCGGCCCGATCGGGAGGAGCGGGTGGGCCGGGCGTTCGTCGCGCTGGCCGACAGCCTGGTCGACGACTACGACGTCGTCGACCTGCTCAGCCGACTCGTCGTACACAGCGTGGAGCTGCTGGCGGCGGACGCGGCCGGGCTGCTGCTCGCCGATTCCCGCCAGGAGCTGCGTGTGGTCGCCGCGTCCAGCGAGGACGCCACGACGATGGAGCTGCTCGCCCTGCAGTCCGACGAGGGGCCATGCCTGGAGTGCTACCGCTCCGCCGCGCAGGTCCGCGTGCCCGACCTGGCCGACCGGACCGCGACCTGGCCCGCGTACACCGTGGCCGTCGAGCGTTCCGGGGCGTTCCGGTCGGTGCACGCGCTGCCCCTGCGTCTGCGGGGGCAGGCGATCGGGGTGCTGGCCCTGTTCCACCGCAACCCCGGACCGCTCCCGGAACCGGACCTGCTGCTGGGCCAGGCACTGGCCGACGTCGCGACGATAGGGATCCTGTCCGAGCGGGCCATCCGGCGCGGCACCGTCCTCAACGAGCAGCTGCAGTCCGCCCTGGACAGCCGGGTGGTCATCGAGCAGGCCAAGGGGGTGGTCTCCCAGCGCACCGGGCTGGGGATGGACGAGGCGTTCACGCTGCTGCGCAGCTACGCGCGGCGCAGCAACACGCGTCTGGCCGAGATCTCGCGGCAGATCGTGGATCGCGAACTCGACCCGGCCGCGCTCCCGGTGCCCCGACCTGCCCGGTCGGGGCCCCGGACGCGCTGAGCCCGCCGGGTACCGCCCGCCGGGTCCCACCGGTGGGCCGCCTACGCTGGTGTCGTGGTGTGGGGCCTGCCGGAGTGGACGGTCCTCGCCGTGCTCCGCGAGGGGCCCCTGCACGGGTTCGCGGTCGCCGCGCTCACCGCTGCGGACGGGGAGCTGGGCCGGATCTGGCAGATCCCGCGGCCGGTGGTCTACCGCGCGCTGAAGCGGCTGGAGGACGGCGAACTGGTGTCGCCGTCGGCGGTGGAGGCCGGGTCGGGGCCCCCGCGCACGGTCTTCGGCGTCACCGCGGCCGGCGCCGCGGCCGTCGAGGGCTGGTTGGGGGAGCCGGTGCCGCACGTCCGGGACGTGCGCTCGCACCTCCTGGTCAAGCTGGCGCTGCTGCACCGGTCCGGGCGCGACGACGCCGCGCTGCTCGCGGCGCAGCGGCAGGTGCTCGACCGGATCCTCCGGAAGCTCGACGAGGCCGTCGACGACGGCGGTTTCGGTGACGTCCTGCTCGACTGGCGCCGCAGCGCCGCCGCCGCCGCGCTCGACTTCGTGCAGCGGCGCTCGGCCCGGTAGTGCCGGGGAACCTCAGTCCGGCAGGCCGGCCCGTCGACGCACCCAGGTGGCCGGCCGTCCGCACTCGGCCGCGATGGCCCGCCAGCTCAGCCCGGCCGCGCGACGCGCGTCGAGGTACTCGGTGAGGTCGGTGTGGCCGAACCGGGCCGCCACCTCGGCGGCGCGGTCCTCGGTGGCGCCGCGGGTCCGGGCGTGGGCGACCTGCGTGATGCCGTGCCGGGCCAGTGCGCCCTGCACCGACGCGCGGCACATCCCGACCTCGACGGCGATCGTGCTGACCGTGCACCGACGCACGACGTGGCGGTCGACGAGGTAGGTCGCGACGCAGGGGAACCCCAGCCCGGCCAGCACCGGGAGCCACGGGGCGTCGAGCCGGGCCCGGCGGCCGGACTCCTGCACCTCGCGGGCGGCGTCGGGGTCGACGGTGGCGAGGTGGCGGCAGAGCCAGTCCTTGTGCAGGCCGGCCTCGCGGCTGATCGCGGCCAGGCTGGCCCCGGCCGCGACGCGGTCGCGCACCAGCGCGCCGATCGAGTCGAACCCGAGACGCGCTGCGGCGTCGCGGGAGACGGTGCCGAGCTGGGCGTGCCGGAAGCGGCGGGTCCCGGCGTCGCGGGCCTCCGGGGAGATCGCGGCGAGGGAGGCGAGGGTCTTGCGGCGGCGCTGCTCGGGCTGGCGGCGCCCGCGGGCCGCACGGGCGGCGGCGCGCGTCAGCTCGCCCGAGCGCGCCAGCCCGATCCCGGCCGCGCTGCCCGCGCGCACGGCGGGGTCGCGCTCGCGGCGCACGCGCAGGGCCCCGGCCCGGCGCCCGCGGGTGGCGTCGCCCTCCAGTGACTGGCCGCGTTCGAGGCCGAACGCAGCGCGGTAGGTCAGCTGGTCCCAGCCGTGCTTGCGCAGGTGCGGGAGGACCGACCGGTACCAGCCTCCGCACAGGTGGCAGCGCACACGCGAACCGTCGCGGTCGACCGTCCCGACGGGGGCGAAGTACGGGGTGCCGTCGTCGAGGACCCCGACCACGGCGTGCATCCCACGGCGTCGTTCCGGTACGGCCGCAGGCTGCGGGAACGCGACGGACACGGACCACCTCCCGAGTAGTTACAGTGAGACTAGTACGAGGTGGTCCGTGCGGTACAGGAGATCAGCCCTGAGGTGCGGCCGCCGGCGTACACCGACTCCCGGCGTCGGGGTGTGGACGCGCACGACGCGCGTCATCGCCGTCCGGGGAAGGGCCGGGAACGCCGACAGCCCCGACCGGAGAACCGGTCGGGGCTGTCGGGACGAACGTGCTGGATCAGGCCAGGTCGTAGCGGTCGAGCTGCATGACCTTGTCCCACGCCGCGACGAAGTCCGTGACGAACTTCTCCCCGGCGTCGTCGCTCGCGTACACCTCGGCGATGGCCCGCAGCTCGGAGTTCGAGCCGAAGACCAGGTCGGCGCGGGTGCCCGTCCACTTCACGGCGCCACTGGCGTCGCGACCCTCGAACGAGTCCTCGTCACCGCCCACCGACGACCACTGCGTGCCCATGTCGAGCAGGTTGGTGAAGAAGTCGTTGGTCAGCGTGCCCGGCCGGTCGGTCAGGACGCCCGCGGTGGACCCACCGCTGTTCGCACCCAGCACGCGCAGGCCGCCCACCAGGACGGTCAGCTGCGGCGCGCTGAGGTCGAGCTGGTTCGCCCGGTCGACGAGCAGGTACTCGGCCGGCAGGCGGTGGCCCTTGCCGCGGTAGTTGCGGAACCCGTCCGAGGTCGGCTCCAGGTAGGCGAACGACTCGACGTCGGTCTGCTCCTGCGTGGCGTCCTTCCGGCCCGGGGTGAAGGGGACGGTCACGTCGTGACCGGCGTCCTTCGCCGCCTTCTCCACGGCCGCGACGCCACCGAGGACGACGAGGTCGGCGAAGGAGACCTCCTTGCCGAAGGAGGACTGGACGCCCTCCAGGGCCCGGATGACCTGGGCGAGCTCGTCGGGGTCGTTGGCCTCCCAGCCGACCTGCGGCTGCAGGCGGATGCGCCCGCCGTTGGCGCCACCGCGCTTGTCGCTGATCCGGAAGCTCGACGCCGCGGCCCACGCGGCCGACACCAGCTGCGCGACGGTGAGGCCCGAGCCCAGGATCGACGCCTTGAGCGCGGCGACGTCCTCGTCGGTCAGGGTGTAGTCGCCGCGGGCGGGGATCGGGTCCTGCCAGAGCAGCTCCTCCTGCGGGACCAGCGGTCCGAGGTAGCGCTGGATCGGGCCCATGTCGCGGTGGGTCAGCTTGTACCAGGCGCGGGCGAACGCGTCGGCGAACTGGTCGGGGTTCTCCAGGAACCGCCGCGAGATGGGCTCGTAGATCGGGTCGACGCGCAGGGCGACGTCGCTGACCAGCATCGTCGGGTAGCGGTTGAGCTCGCCGGTCTCCGGGTCGGGGATGGTGTTGGCGCCGGCGCCGTCCTTCGGCCGGAACTGCCACGCGCCCGCGGGGCTCTTCTCCAGCTCCCACTCGTAGGCGAACAGGTTCTCGAAGTACTTGTTCGTCCACTTGGTGGGCTCGGAGGTCCAGGTGACCTCGAGGCCGGAGGTGATGACGCTGCGGCCCTTGCCGTCGTTGAGGCTCTGCTTCCAGCCGAGACCCTGCTGCTCGATGGACGCGCCCTCGGGCTCGGCACCGACGAACTGGTCGGGGTCACCCGCGCCGTGGGTCTTGCCGAAGGTGTGCCCGCCCGCGATCAGCGCGACGGTCTCCTCGTCGTTCATCGCCATGCGGCCGAACGTCTCGCGGATGTCGCGGGCCGAGGCCAGCGGGTCGGCGCTGGCGTTCGGGCCCTCCGGGTTGACGTAGATCAGGCCCATCTGGACGGCGCCGAGCGGCTTCTCCAGGTCGCGCTCGCCGGTGTAGCGCTCGTCGCCGAGCCACTCCCGCTCCGGGCCCCAGTAGATGTCCTCGTCGGGCTCCCACACGTCGGCGCGGCCGCCGGCGAAGCCGAAGGTGGTGAAGCCCATCGTCTCCAGCGCGCGGTTGCCCGCGAAGACCATCAGGTCGGCCCAGGAGATCTTGTTGCCGTACTTCTTCTTGATCGGCCACAGCAGGCGGCGCGCCTTGTCCAGGTTGCCGTTGTCCGGCCAGCTGTTCAGTGGGGCGAAGCGCTGCATGCCGGCCCCGGCGCCGCCGCGGCCGTCCTCGACCCGGTAGGTGCCGGCGCTGTGCCACGCCATGCGGATCATGAAGCCGCCGTAGTGGCCGAAGTCGGCGGGCCACCAGTCCTGCGAGTCGGTCATGAGGGCGTCGACGTCGGCGGTGAGCGCGTCGAGGTCGAGGCTGGCGAACGCCGCGGAGTAGTCGAACTGCCCGCCGAACGGGTCCGACGCGGGCTGGTGCTTGCGCAGGATCTTCAGGTTGAGCTGGTTCGGCCACCAGTCGGTGTTGCTGGCGCTCTCGGTCGGGTGCCCCATGCGACCGGCGTGGACGGGGCAGCCGCCGGCCTGCTCGGAGTTCATGTCGGCTTCGACGGTCTCGTGATCAGCGGAGAGCTGGTCGTCAGTCACGGGGGTCCTTCCGTAATCAGTGGATGGCTGTGGTGGTGGAGCAGGCGGAGCACAGGCCCCAGTAGATGACCTCGGCCTCGTCGATGGAGAAGCCCTGGTCGTCGGCCGCCGTCAGGCACGGGGTGGTCCCGACGGCGCAGTCGACGTCGGCGATGACGCCGCACGACCGACACACGAGGTGGTGGTGGTTGTCCCCGACCCGCGACTCGTAGCGCGCCCGGGAGCCCTGCGGCTGGATGCGGCGGACCAGGCCGGCGGCGGTGAGCGCGCGCAGCACGTCGTAGACGGCCTGGTGGGAGACCTCGCCGAGATCCCCGCGCACGATCCGGAGGATCGAGTCGGTGTCGGCGTGGGGATGGTCGTGCACCGCGGAGAGCACCGCGAGCCGCGGACGCGTGACGCGCAGGGTGGCCCCGCGCAGCATGCGTTCGAAGTCCGGCGTCGGCACGGGCCCGAGTGTGGCCCTGTTTCTGGAATCAATCAAGAACAGTCTCAGTCTGCGACAACCCGTTCGGGTCTCGACGGGAAGCCGCAGACGAGGTCCGTGCGCGATGAGCGAAGTACTGAGCGACGACCCGGTCGTCGCCGCGCCGGTCGGGCGGGTACTGGCGTTCGGGCCCGGCGAACCGGCTGCGGTGCGGCGGTTCACGCGGGACTGCGCGGCCGTGGCGGGGCTCGCCCCGGAGCGGATCGACGACATGGTGATGGCGGTCAACGAGGCCGCGACCAACGAGGCCGCGACCAACGAGGCCGCGACCAACGAGGCCGCGACCAACGAGGCCGCGACCAACGCGATCGAACACGGTGGCGGGCGAAACAGTCCGCGCACCGCCATTGACTGACGTGATGCCGGATCCGGTCACCGTGCGGCTGGGGGTTCTCGAACCCCGACGCCCCACGCCAAGTCAGAGACCTGCGGGCGGCGACCCGACGGCGCTTGAGGTGCTGCCCGTCGGGTGGTCGCACTGGTGTCGGGGCGGTCGGGCGAGCAGGGTGGGGCCATGGGTTCCCCGTCCTCCGAGCCGGTGCGGCCGATGCTGGCCACCGCGGGTGTCGCCCCGGTCGTCACCGCCGGGTGGGCGGTGGAGTTCAAGTGGGACGGGGTGCGGGCGATCGTCACCGGCACCCGCGACGGTGTGGCACTGACCAGCCGCAACGGCAACGACGTGACCGCCGGGTACCCGGAGCTCACCCGGGCCGGGTCCGTGGGGGGCTGGGCGACGGGCCGCTCGGTCGTGCTCGACGGCGAGCTGGTCGTGCTCGACGCGGCAGGGCGCCCGGACTTCGGGCTGCTCCAGCACCGCATGCACCTGCGCCACCCGGCACCCGAGGTGGTGGAGCGGATGCCGGTGGAGCTGTACGTGTTCGACGTGCTGGAGACCGACGGACGGAGTCTGCTCCGCGAGCCCTACGACGTGCGGCGCGAGCGGCTCGACGCCCTCGGTCTGGGGGAGGTGCCGCGGGTGCAGGTGCCGCCGTCGATCTCCGACGTCCCGGCCGTCCAGTTGCTGGAGGTGGCGCGGGCGCACGGGTTGGAGGGGATCGTCGCGAAGCGTCGCGGGTCCCGCTACGAGCCGGGGAGGCGGTCGGCGTCGTGGGTGAAGACCGCGCTGCTCTCGACCCAGGAGGTGCTGGTCGCGGGCTGGACGGCGGGGGAGGGTCGTCGCGCCGGCGGGATCGGGGCGCTCCTGCTGGCCGCCCACGACGGTGCGGGGAGGCTGCGGTTCCTCGGCCACGTCGGCACCGGTTTCACCGACGCGGTGCTGCGCGACCTGCACGGGCGGCTCGCGCCCCTGCGCCGCGACGACAGCGCGTTCGACGACGACGAGGTGCCCCGCGAGTACGCCCGGCCCGCGCGCTGGGTCGATCCCGTGCTGGTGGGGGAGGTCGAGTACCGCACCCTCACCCACGACCACCGCCTCCGGCACGCGGTGTGGCGCGGGCTGCGTCCCGACCGCGACCCCGACGAGATCGTGCTGCTGCCGCGTCCCTAGTGCCTGAAGCCGGACCAGTGCCGATGCCGGGATCAGTGCCGCCGGAGCAGGTTGTCGGCCGGGAGATGATGCGCGACGTTCTGCAGGTGACGGCGCATGGCGCCGTGGGCGCCGTCGGGGTCGCGGTCGCGCAGCGCGTCGACGACGGCGGTGTGCTCGCAGTGGTAGCGGCGCCTGCGCTCGGGCGTGACGCCCGGCGCTTGAGGCTGCCCCACACCGGTAGGGCGCGGGCGGTGTTCATGACGTCGAACATGTTCATGAGCTGGCCGTTGTGCGCGGCCTCGGCGATGGCGCGGTGCAGCTTCGCGTCCCAGCCCTCGAAGTCGTCGCCGGCCCCGCCGCGGTCGAGGCACGCGTCCGCCCCCTGTTGCGGTCACTGGTCCTGCCCGTCGTCGTGGTCGGGACGCTCGGCCCGGCCGCGTGCGGCACGGCCGCCACCACCGACACCACGGCGGCCGCTTCCTCCACCGAGGCGTCCGGCGGAGCGGCCGGGGGCACCGCGCCGGTCCCCGACGAGGAGTTCACGGCGTGCCCGGCCGAGAACGGCGTGCCCTGCCCGAGCCCGCAGCCGCGGGTGGTGTCGCGCCGCCGTCGGGCGACGCGGGCGCGACACCGCCGTCCGGTGCGCCCGGAGACGCCGGTGGCATCCCGCCGACGGGTGGGCCGGGCGGCGATGCGTCCGTCGCCCCGCCCGGGGTCGACGCCGCCGCGTGGGCCGCCGCGCAGCCGGCCTGCGCCGACCCGGCGCCCACCGGCTGAGTCGGACCTGATCAGCCCGTCGCGAACCCGTGCGCCGCCGCGATGATCCCCGCGACGACGTCGACCTCACCCGCGTCGCGCGGGCCGGGCACCAGCACCACCCCCGAGCGGACGCGGACCCCGGCCAGCGGGTGCGGCACCGCCCACCCCTTCGCGATCGCGTCGTAGGCCAGCTCGTCGGGCAGTGCGACGTGCAGGCTGCCGTCGGGGTCGGGGTGCAGGTGGGCGAACTCGCCCAGGTCGGGAAGGAGGTACCCGGAGTCGGGGCCCGACGTGGCGGTGCGGTCCAGCAGCAGCGACCGGGTGCCGTCCGGGCCGACGGTGGCGGGTGCCGTGGTCACCGCGTCGAGCGCGGTGAGCCGCGTCAACAACTCCTCCTGCAGCGCGGCGGGCGCGGTCTGCGTCACCTGGGTCTGCGGGGTCGTGGTCGTGACCTCGGGTGGTGGTCCCTGCCGGGTCGGGAGGCGGCCGCCGGGCACGGTCGGCCACGGCGGCTCGTCGCCGTCGGGGAGGGGGTTCTCGCCGTGGGCCCGGATGTGGTCGAGGCGGTCGCCGAGCCAGGTGCCGAGGTGCCCGACGACGGCCCCGACGAGCTGCTCCCCGCCCGGCTCGCTTTCCGCCCACAGCGGTGCGCCACTCTCCTGCGCCAGCCAGTCCCAGGTGCGGGCGAGCAGCGGGGCAGGGGTCCGGACGTCGTCCTGGCCGTGGGCGAGGAACACCGGCATCCCGGACAGCGCGCCGCGGTCGGTCTTGAGGCCCGAGTCCAGCGGCAGGGCCCCGTAGATGAGGCCGGCCCCGGCGAACCGTTCCGGCGCGGTGAGCATCAGGGCCCCCGCGAACGTGACGCCCTCGCGGAAGCCGATGAGCAGCACCGGTCGGTCGGGGTCGCCCTCGGTGTCGAGCCAGTTCAGGAACCACGTGCAGGTCAGTGCGAGGTCGTCGGCGTCCGGCGGCCCGTCGCCGGGATCGGCGAACCACGCGTACCCGCTGCCGAGCTGTAGCGGCCCGCGCATCGCGACGTACGCGACGGGGCCGTGCGGCAGCCACGGGGAGATCTCGATCAGCGAGTGCTCGCTGGTGCCGCGGCCGTGCAGGGCGACGACGAGCGGGGCCGCCGGATGCTCGGTACCCCACCGGGCGACCAGGGGGATGTCGGCCGGTCCGGCGAGGCGTTGGTCACCCATCGCGCCACGGTAGAGGCGGGCGGCCGGTCCACCGGTCTCAGTTCGATACGGCGTCTCATCCCGGGACGTTCCACGTGAAACAGCGACGGCCGTCACTAGCATGTGCCCCATGATCCTGATCAACGTCAAGTTCCCGGTCCGCCCCGAGAAGGTGGACGAATGGCTGGCACTGGCCGAGTCCTACGCGACCGCGGTCAACGCGGAGGAGGGCTGCGTCTTCTTCGAGTGGTCGCGCGGCCTGACGGACCCGCTCGACTTCGTGACCATCGAGTGCTTCACCGACGCCGACGCCGGCGGTGCACACACGAAGACCCAGCACTTCGCGGACTTCGTCGAGAAGGCCCCCGACCTGGTCGCCCGGCAGCCGCAGATCATCTACGTCGACGACGAGCAGGTGAAGGGCTGGGGCCCGATGGGCGAGATCACGCCCCGCTGACGTGCCCGATCCGGCCCGGGTGGGCTCGGTCCGGCGCGCGCGCCGGGCCGACCTCCCCGCGCTGGTGGCCCTGCTGCGCGACGACCCGCTGGGCGCCGCGCGCGAGTCCACCGATCCCGCGCCGTACGAGGCCGCCTTCGACGCGATCGACGCCGACCCGAACCAGGCGCTCGTCTGCCTGGACGACGCCGACGGCCCGGTGATCGGGACCCTGCAGCTGACCGTGATCCCCGGGCTGTCCCGGGGCGGGCGGTCGCGCGGTCAGATCGAGGCGGTGCGCGTGCGTGCCGACCGGCGGGGCACCGGTGCCGGGCGGCTGCTCGTGGAGTGGGCGGTGGCGGAGTCCCGCCGGCGCGGGTGCGGGCTCGTGCAGCTCACGACCGACCGGTCCCGCGCCGACGCCCACCGCTTCTACGCCGGGCTCGGCTTCGTCGACTCGCACCGGGGCTTCAAGCTCGCCCTCTGACGCTCAGCGCATCCGCCGCAGGCCCAGCCACTGCAGGTCGGCGAACACCGCGACCGCGACCGCCTGGACCAGCACGACCGCGACGCCGAGCCCGGTGAGTGCCTCCCCACCCAGCACGACGGCGAGGACGCTGGCGACGACCCAGCCGGCGTTGCCCAGCACGACCGTCCACGCGGCGGGTCGTGGGATCGACCGGCGCGAGGCGAGCACCAGCAGCCCGGCCGCGAACACGACGAGGAACGCGCCGACACCGACCAGCACCGGGGCGGGCGGGCCGAGCACGTCGACGAGCAGTGGGGCCGCGGCGAGGGAGAGCACCCCGAGCGCACCGGAGGCGGCGGCGTCGATCCGCAGGGCCAGTCGCAGGAAGGCGTCGGAGGTGCGGGCGGGGGAG
Organism: Pseudonocardia abyssalis; assembly: GCF_019263705.2. Taxonomy (NCBI): domain Bacteria; kingdom Bacillati; phylum Actinomycetota; class Actinomycetes; order Pseudonocardiales; family Pseudonocardiaceae; genus Pseudonocardia; species Pseudonocardia abyssalis. The sequence goes on along the minus strand of NZ_JADQDK010000001.1, from coordinate 4,861,719 downwards.
AGGTCGGTCATGGTGTGCGCTCCTGTCGTCGAGGTCATGACAGGAACTGTCGTGCAGCGAGGTCGTCGGGTCGATGACCTGCGGGGTAACGGACAACGGCCCGCCGCGCACCGATGCGCAGCGGGCCGCCGAGTCCGGCGTGGATCAGCCGATCTGCTGGTTCTGCGTCACGGACTCGCCGGCCGCCGCACCCTGCGCCAACTCGAGCATCATCTTCGCCATGTCGGCCGCAGCGAGTGCGCCGACCTGGTTCTGGCCGAAACCGTCGGGGGTCGGGCCGTTGACCTGCTCGAGCCCACCGCCCATGTTGACGACGCCCTCGGTCGACGGCGCCTCCGGCAGGGCCGGGGCCTCGGGAGCGGCCGGCAGCGCGTCGGTTCCGGGCAGGGCCGGCGCCTCGGGCAGGCCCTCCGAGATCGGCAGCGCAGGGAGCTCGGGCGCGGTCGGCAGCGCGAACGCGTCACCGGCGGGGAGCTCCGGCGCGGCGGTGTTGACGCTCGGTACCTCGATGTTCATGACGCCGGGGATGCTCCAGCCCTCGGCCGACGGCAGGCCGGGGGCGGCCAGGTCTCCAGGAGCGGCCGGGGCCTCGGGAAGGGCGGGCAGCCCGTCGGTCCCCGGCAGCGCCGGGAGCTCCGGGGCGGCGAAGGCGTGGCCGGCGAGGCCCACGCCGAGTGCGGCGATTCCGGCCACGGTGGCTGTGGTGCGCAGGCTGCGCCGAGCAAGGCTGCTCATGCGGGATGTCCCTTCAGACGCGATGGTTGTCAGACCGGATAACGAAACGGTCTGCAACCAGTTGTGCACTTAACGTGTCCGTCATCGTCTTTCACTCGTTATGGTGGGCATCGCGCGAACACCGGCGTGTCGGACATCATCGACACCGTGACAGTGGTGGCGAGGACAGTGGTGGCGAGGCTCGCGGCGGCAGGCGCAGGTGTCGGGATCGGCTCCGCTCTCGGCGGGATCGGCTGGTTCTACTCCGGCGTCCTGCTCGACACCCGCCGACAGATGGTCTACCCGGAGCGCGTCCTCGCGGTCACCGCGACGACGGTGACGCTCGCGGAGTCGCGGCTGACGCGCCAGCCCGGGACGTGGGGGCTGCGGTGGGTCGGCGGGCTGGCGCAGCTGGGGCCGGTCGCCGAGGTCGTCGACGGCACCGTGCTCCGTCCGCTGGTCGGCGGTGACGTGCCCGTCGTCGGCACCGCGGCCGTCCTCGACACCGGCCCGTGGGACGACCCGGCGGCCCGCGGCTTCGCCTACTCCGACGTCGACGTGGACACACCGCTCGGCCCGGCCCCCGCCTGGCTGGTGCCGGGCCCGGCGTCCCCGGCCGACGGCGACACGACCGGCGACACCTGGGTGATCGCCGTGCACGGGCGGGGCGGGACCCGCCGCGAGGCCCTGCGGGTGCTCCCGGCGCTGCACGCGCTCGGCCTGTCGGTGCTCGTCGTGAGCTACCGCAACGACGGTGACGCCCCGGCCAGCCCGGACGGGCGCGACCACCTCGGTGACGCCGAGTGGGAGGACGTCCAGGCCGCGGTGCTGTTCGCCCGGGAGCGCGGGGCGCAGCGGATCGTGTTGTACGGCTGGTCGATGGGCGGCGCGATCACGGGCGCGTTCCTGGACCGGTCCGCGGACGCACCCGACGTCGTCGCGGTCGTCTGGGACGCCCCGCTCGTCGACTGGATGGCCACCCTGCGCCAGCAGGCCCGCAACCGGCGGCTGCCCCCGGGGCTGACCCCGCTCGCCGCCGCGATCACCAGCCGGCGCATCCGGATCGACTTCGGCCGCTTCGACCTCGCCCGCCGTCCGCCGGCCGTCCGCCCGCCGACTCTGCTCTTCCACACCGACGACGACACGTCCGTCCCCGTCACCGCGAGCCGCGCGCTCGCCGCCGCGGCGCCCGGGCTGGGGTGGCCGCTGCGCTACGTGGAGGTCGCCGGACCGGAGCACACGGCGGCCTGGAACGCCGACCCGGCCGCCTACGAGGACACCGTGACGTCCTTCCTCTCCGACGTGCTGGCACGATGGGGTCCGTGACGGAACCAGGCAACGCCAAGAACACCGCGACGCTGCGGACCTCCGAGGGCGACATCGTCGTCACCCTCTTCCCCGACCATGCGCCGAAGACGGTCGCGAACTTCGTCGGGCTCGCCACGGGGGAGGGGAACTACAGCCAGCCCAACGCCAGCGGCGGCGACTCCGGCCCGTTCTACGACGGCTCGGTCTTCCACCGCGTGATCAGCGGCTTCATGCTGCAGGGCGGCGACCCGACCGGCACCGGCCGCGGCGGCCCCGGCTACCAGTTCGGCGACGAGTTCCACCCCGAGCTCCAGTTCGACCGCCCGTACCTGCTGGCCATGGCCAACGCGGGCCCCGGCACCAACGGCTCGCAGTTCTTCATCACCGTGGGCCCCACGCCGCACCTCAACCGCAAGCACACGATCTTCGGTGAGGTCGCCGACGCCGACTCGCGCGCCGTCGTCGACAAGATCGGCGCCACCAGCACGGACCGGTCCGACCGGCCGCTGACCGACGTCGTCATCCAGAAGATCGAGATCTCCTGAGCGACGTGCCGTGACGTACCCCGCCGGCCCACCGACCGGAGCTCCGGCGGTGTGCGTCCGCCATCCCGACCGGCCGACCGGCCTCGCCTGCACCCGTTGCGGGCGTCCGGCGTGCCCGGAGTGTCTCCGGGAGGCGTCGGTGGGGTACCAGTGCGTCGACTGCGTCCACCAGGGTCAGCGGGAGGTGCGCCGCGGCACCACCGTCGCCGGCGCCGACCCCGGGGCACGGCCGTTGGTCGTGCCCACCCTGGTGGTGCTCAACCTGCTCGCCTTCGCGGTCACGGCCGTGCAGGCGGGCAGCATCGCGTCCAACACCCGCTCCGCGCTGTTCGTCGACTGGGCGCTCTCGCCCGGCACGGTCGCCGCCGGGGAGTGGTGGCGGCTGGTCACGTCGGGCTTCCTGCACATCGGCCCGCTGCACATCGCGTTCAACATGTTCGCGCTGTGGGTGATCGGCCGCGACATGGAGACCCTGCTCGGCCGCGGCCGGTTCCTCTCGGTGTACTTCCTGGGGATGCTCGGCGGTGCGGCCGCGGTGATGCTGCTCTACGGGCCCGGCGAGTACGTGGCCGGTGCGTCCGGTGCGGTGTTCGGGCTGATGGGCGGTCTCGCCGTCGCCCTGCTGCGACTGCGCAGGCCGCTCAACCAGGTCATCGGGCTCCTCGTCGTCAACCTGGCTCTGGGGTTCTTCGTCCCCGGCATCTCCTGGCAGGCCCACGTCGGCGGCCTGCTCGCCGGCGCCGCGGCCACCGCGGTGATCGTGTACGCCCCACCAGCCCGGCGCGCTCCGCTGCAGGTCGGCGGTCTGGCCGCGATCACCGTGGTCCTGCTGGTGGTCGTCACCGCGGGCGCGCTGCTAGTGGGGTCGTAGGTCCATCAGCTCGGGGGCGACGTCCTCGGGGTCGGCGCCGAGGTCCAACCGGCCGAACAGCAGCAGCCGCTCGTCGCCGTCGGCGGTGACGGTGTCGACCTCCAGCAGCGAGCTCTCCCGGCCGAACCGGCGCGTCCGCAGCACGCGCACGCCCTGCACGAGCGGCCAGGGATGGTGCCTCGCGCGCAGCAGCCCGCCGACGGTAAGCCCGTCGGCGTCGACGCGCAGGCGCGGTCGGGCGCGCGTGCCGTACAGAGCGGCGACGGCGATACCGAGTGCCGCGCAGCCCGCCAGCAGGCGGCCCGCCGGGTCGGCGCCGGAGGTCGTCAACAGGACGCACCACGCCGTCGCGGCGACCGCGGCGGTCCAGCCCACAATGACCAGCCCGGCCGCCGGACTATACGTCCGAACGGCCGATTCATGATCACTCACGGTAGTCTGTCCACAGTAGTTGTCCACACTGGGGACTACCTACATCCATGTGTTTCCGCTGTTCAGCGCCATCTCATCGTCATCAGAAGCCCGATTACGATGAGTGAGAAGCCGATGAGGAAGTTGAACGGGCCCAGTGCGGCCATCCACGGGATGTAGTCCACAGCCAGGTAGTTGACCACCAGCCAGACCAGCCCGAGCACCATCAGCCCGAGGAAGACGGCGACGTAGATCGGGTTCGTGGGGCCCTTGACCTTGACCGGCGTGGTCGTCCGCTTGTCGCCGGGAGGCGGGGTGTAGACGGCCTTCTTGCGGACCTTGCTCTTCGGCATCTGCAGACCTCGTGAGACGGCGGCTCCGGCGCGCACCGCACCGGACTCTGGTGCCACGGTATCGCGCGCACGACCCCCACCAGCACTCCCGCCGCCCCGCCCCCCGCGAGTCCCCCGTTCACCGCCCGCGAGTCGCTGCCATCGCGCCCGCGAGTCGCTGTTCCCGCGCCCGCGAGTCGCCGCTTCCTTCACCGTCCGGATACCGGGTCGCCGAGGTGATCGGTCCGATCCGCACCTTGCGGCCCCGTGGAGGGCGACGGCGTGCGGCCCGCGGCGATCATGGAGGTTCTCGCGCCGGAGCGCCTCTGCTCAACCCGGGGGCGGCGGTCTCCCGTCCGCCCGGTGACCCATACGCCGTCAGCCACCGGCCGGGACCCGCAGCTCGTTGGTCGGCGGAACCGCGGCTCACGAAGTCGCGACTCACGGGCGCAGAAACAGCGACTCACGGGCGGAGGAACAGCGACTCGCGGGCGGAGGAACAGCGACTCGCGGGCGGAGGAACAGCGACTCGCGGGCGGAGGAACAGCGACTCGCGGGCGGAGGAACAGCGACTCGCGGGCGGAGGAACAGCGACTCGCGGGCGCGGGAGCAGCGACTCGCGGGTGGACGGGAGGACTCACGCGGGGTGGGACGTGCGGAGTGGGTCAGGCTCGGGCGCTGAGGGCGGCCGTCTCCGCTGTGAGGGCCTCCACCAGCGGCTCCGGGGCGGGGTGGCCGGCGGCGGCCATCCAGTTGGCCAGCATCCGGTGGCCGAACTCGGTGAGCACCGACTCCGGGTGGAACTGCACGCCCTCGATCGGCAGCGACCGGTGCCGTACGGCCATGATCACGCCGCTCTCGGTGCGGCCGGTGACCTCCAGCTCGGCGGGCAGGGTGTCGGGGCGGATCGACAGCGAGTGGTACCGCGTGGCGACGAACGGGTCGGGCAGTCCGGCGAGCACCCCGGCCCCCTCGTGGTGCACCAGCGACGTCTTGCCGTGCAGCAGCTCGGGCGCCCGCTCCACGACCCCGCCCCACGCCAGGCCGATGGCCTGGTGACCCAGGCACACGCCCAGCAGCGGCAGCTCGCGGTCGGCGCAGTGCCGGATCGCCTCGACGCTGACGCCCGCCCGCTCCGGCACTCCCGGGCCGGGGCTGACCAGCACACCGTCGACGTCACCGAGCTCGTCGAGGTCGACCTCGTCGTTGCGGCGCACCGTCGTCTCCGCACCGAGCTGGGCGAGGTACTGGACGAGGTTGTAGACGAAGCTGTCGTAATTGTCGATCACCAGCACGCGCATGGGTACCAGTGTGCCCTGGCGCGCGACTCAGTTCCCGCCGAAGAACCCGCCCCCGGCGTCGCCGATCGTGATGACGAGCTCGTCACCGTCCTCGAAGGGCTGCCCCTCCGAGATCGACTGCTCGATCACCCGGCCGTCCTGCGACGAGTCGCTGACGCCGCGCTCGCGTTGGTCGACGTCGCTCAGGCTGATCCCGGCCGCCTGGATCGCGCGCAGGGCGTCGTTGCGGTCGAGGCCGACGAGGTTGGGCACCGTGGCCTGGTTGCCGCGGGAGAGCTGCAGCGTGACGGTGGAACCCGGTGCGGCCTGGGTGCCCGCCGCCGGGTTGGTCCCGAGCACGTCGCCGCTGCTGCCGCCGCCGTCGACCTCGGTCTCGCCGACCTGGAAGCCCGCCGCCTCCAGCGTCTGGGTGGCCTGGTCACGGCTCTGGCCGCTCACCGACGGCACCGCGATGGTGGTGGGGCGCGTGCCGACGACGACGGCCACCGCGCTGCCGCCGGGTGCGTCCGCACCTGCCGCCGGCGTCGAGCGGATGATCTTGTCGATCAGCGCCTCGTCGGCGGTCTCCTCGGGTGTCTGCTCGCCCAGGGTGAGGCCGCGGGCGGCCAGCGCCGTCTGGGCGTCGGCGAGCGACAGCCCGGCCAGCGGCGGTACGGCGGCGACGGCGGGTCCGGACCCGACGAAGAGCGTGACCGCCCGCCGCTCCTCGACCTGGGTGGCCGCGGCGGGGTCGGTGCGCACGACGCGGCCCTGGTCCTCGACCGACGACTCCTCGGGCTGGACGGTCGGGTTGAGGCCCGCGTTGATCAGAGCGGTCCGGGCCGCCTCCTGCTCCTGTCCCACGACGTCGGGCATGGCGAACTGCTCCGGCGCGGCCGGGCCCCCGAAGATCTGGTAGGCCACGAAGCCGATCAGGGCCAGCGCGACGGCCACGGCCGCGGCGATCCCGACGATGCGGCCGGTGTTGCGGCGCGACACCTCGTCGTCGTAGTAGGCCGGGGCCGACGGCGGCATCGTGTGCCGGCCGCCGCCGTTGACCCGCCGCGTCGGGCCGGTCTGGCTGGCGAGCATCGCGGTGCGCTCGTCCTCGCTCATGACGGCGGGTGCCATCGGCGCCTGTCCGCTGCGGACGCGGACGAGGTCCGACCGCATCTCGGCGGCGGACTGGTAGCGGTTGGCCGGGTTCTTCGACAGCGCCTTGAGCGCGACGGAGTCGAGCGCGGCGGGGATCGAGGGGTTCAGCTCCGACGGGTGGCGCGGGTCCTCGCGCACATGCTGGTAGGCGACCGCGACGGGGGTGTCACCGGTGAACGGCGGTTCCCCGGTGAGCAACTCGAAGAGCACGCACCCGGCGGCGTACACGTCGGACCGGGCGTCGACGGCCTCGCCGCGCGCCTGCTCGGGCGAGAGGTACTGCGCGGTGCCGATGACGGCCGCCGTCTGCGTGACGTTCTGGCCCTCGCCGAGCGCGCGGGCGATGCCGAAGTCCATCACCTTCACCGCGCCGGCGTTGTTGATCATGATGTTCGCCGGTTTGACGTCGCGGTGGATGATCTGGTGGCGGTGGCTGAAGTCGAGGGCGGCGCAGACGTCGGCCATCACCTCGATGACCCGCTGCTGGCTCATCGGCCCGGTGGTCTTCACGATGTCGCGCAGCGTCTGTCCGTCGACGTACTCCATGACGATGTAGGGCAGCGGCCCGGACTCGCTCTGCACCTCGCCGGTGTCGTACACGGCGACGATCGCGGGGTGGTTGAGCGCCGCGGCGTTCTGCGCCTCGCGCCGGAAGCGCATCTGGAACTGCGGGTCGCGCGCGAGGTCGGCGCGCAGCACCTTGATGGCGACGTCGCGGCCCAGCCGCGTGTCGAGCCCGTGGTGGACCTCGGACATGCCGCCGTAGCCGAGCGTCTCGCCCAGCTCGTAGCGCTCGGACAACAGTCGGGGGGTGGTCATCGCGCCCTCTGGGAGGTTCGTGTGGACGAGGTCATCATGCCGGGCGCGGTGTGCGTCCGGGGTGTACCGCCGACCATCCGAGCGCCGGTCGGCGGGTTGTGCGGGCTCACCGGACGACTTCGTTGTCGATCACCGGGGTGGACGCCGCCCCCACGGACGCCACGATCCGGACCCCCGCGCCCGTGCCGGGGTCGTCCCCGCCGAGAGCGCGGAGCACGAAGATTCCGAACACCACGGCGGCGACGGTCAACAGGACGAACAGGACGATCAGCAACCCGCGACCCGGCCCGGCGGTGGGCTGGAGCCGCAGCGGTTCCGTCGACGGCGCGGGCCGGCGGGCGGGTGTGTAGGGCTGGTCGCCGATGTAGACGTCGCTCTCGCCGTCGTCGTGTCGCTGCTCCTCGACGCGGTACGGGTCGGGCCCGGCGTACCGCTCGGGTGCGTACCGCTCGTCGGGCTCGAACGCGGGTGGCGGCGCGGCGGCGGTGCGGCGGGTGTGCGGCTCCACGGCGGCGGACCCGCCGTGCGGTGTGAACCCGGACGGCACCGGCATCGCCTCGCCCCGGCGGACGGCGGCCACGGCCTCGGCGAACTCCCCGCCGGTGGCGTAGCGCTGCGTCGGGTCCTTGACCAGCACCGACTCGATCAGCTCGCGCGCCTTCAGCGGGATCGTGTCCGGCAGCGGCGGCGGCTCGTCGCGCACCTGCATCATCGCGACGGCCACGGCGCTGTCGGCGCGGAACGGCCGGTGCCCGGCGAGGCACTCGTAGCCGACGATCCCGAGCGAGTACACGTCGCCCGCCGGCCCGGCCTCGGCGCCGCTGGCCTGCTCGGGGGCGATGTAGTGGGCGGTGCCCATCACCATGCCCGAGCGCGTGACCGGCACGGCGTCGGCGGCCTTCGCGATCCCGAAGTCGGTGATCTTGATGAGGCCGTCGGTGCGGACGAGGATGTTGCCCGGCTTGACGTCACGGTGCACGAAACCGCGCTCGTGCGCGGCCTGCAGCGCGCGGGCCGTCTCCTCGATGATCCGCAGCGTCTCGGCGGTGTCGATCGGGCCGCGGGCGATGACGGCGGACAGCGGTTCGCCGCGCACCAGCTCCATCACCAGGTACGCGGTGCGCCGCCCGCTGTCGGACGGGTCGTCCTCGCCGTAGTCGTGCACCGCGGCGATGCCGGTGTGGTCCAGCGACGCGACCGTGCGCGCCTCGATCCGGAACCGGTGCAGGAACTCCTCGTCGTCGGAGAGCTCCGGTCGCAGCACCTTGACCGCCACGCTGCGCCCGAGCCTCGTGTCGGAGGCCTCCCACACCTCGCCCATCCCGCCGACGGCGATGCGCCGGTCGAGCTGGTACCGGTCGGCGATGAGCACGCCGGCCGCGAACGCCCTCACCGGCGCCGGCCCGTCACTGGCATGCCCGTCGCCGGTACGCCCGTCACTGGGATCCCCGCAGTGCCGCGCCGATCACCGCGCGGCCGATCGGGGCCGCGACGGCGCCACCGGTGGCGGCGAGGTTGTTGCGGTCGCCGCCGGACTCCACCAGCACGGCGACGGCGACCTGCGGGTTCTCGGCGGGGGCGAACGCGACGTACCAGACGTGTGGTGGCGTCGACTTGGGGTCGGCGCCGTGCTCGGCGGTGCCGGTCTTGGCCGCGATCTGGACGCCGCGGATCTTGCCGGCGCCCGTGTAGCTGTTCTCGTTGTTGACCATCAGGTCGGTGAGCGTCTGTGCGACGCCGGGGCTGACGGACTGGCCGAGCTGGTCGGGCTCGGTGGTGTCGAGGGTCTCCAGGTCCTGGCCCTGGATCTCCGAGATCAGGTACGGGGCCATCAGGCGCCCGTCGTTGGCGATGGCGGCGACGACCATCGCGTTTTGCAGCGGGGTGAGCGCGACGTCGCGCTGCCCGATGCTCGTCTGCTGCAGCGCCGCGGTGCTCTCGATGTCGCCGATCGTGGACGGGACGACGCCCATCGGGATCGCGATGTCCTCGGTGCCGATCCCGAACGCCTCGGCCTGGTCGCGGATGGCCTGTTCGCCCAGCTGCTGGGCGAGCTCGGCGAACGCGGTGTTGCACGAGCGCTGCAGCGCCTCGCGCAGGGACGCGGTCGCCGCGGTGCCGCAGGCGTTGCCGTTGAAGTTCTGCAGCGGCGTCGCGGTGTCGGCGAGGGTGATGCTCGACGCCGCGGTGAGCTGGCTGTCGGGGGTGTAGCGGCCGCTCTCCAGCGCCGCGGCGACGTCGATCAGCTTGAACGTCGACCCGGGAGGGTAGATCTCCTGGATCGCGCGGTTGGTGAGCACCGGCGGGTCGGCCGCGGTGTACTCCGCCCACGCGTCCTGCTGGGTCTGGGCACTCTGCGACGCCAGCGGGTTCGGGTCGTAGGACGGCGTCGACGCCATCGCCAGGATCGCCCCCGTGGCCGGCTGCAGCGCCACGACCGCGCCGGTGTAGCCGGCGTCGGACAGTGCGTCGTAGGCCGCCTGCTGCACCGCCGGGTCGATCGTGGTGACGACGTTGCCACCGCTCGGGTCGCGACCGGTGATCAGGTCGGAGAGGCGGCGCGTGAACAGGCGGTCGTCGCTGCCGTTGAGCACGTCGTTGGCCGCGCGCTCCAGCCCGCCCGCGCTGTAGACGAGCGAGTAGTACCCGGTGACGGAGGCGAACGCCGAGCCGTCGGGGTACTCGCGCTGGTAGGGGTACTGCCCCTCGGTCTCGACGCTGCGGGCCAGCACCTGCCCCTCCGCGCTGATCTGCCCGCGCTGGCGCGAGTACTCGGCGAGCAGGACGCGCTGGTTGCGCTGGTCGGTGCGGTAGTCGCCGGCCTTGACCACCTGGATGTAGGTCAGGTTGGCCATGAGCAGCAGGATCATCGCCATCACGGCGATGGCGATGCGGCGGACGGGAGTGTTCACGAGGGACGCTCCACCAGCTCGGTGCCGGCCTCCGCGATCGGCGGCAGCGGCGTGGCCGGGCGGCGCGGCAGGGGCGCGCGGGCGGCGTTGGAGATCCGCAGCAGCAGAGCGACGAGGGCGTAGTTGGCGACGAGCGAGCTGCCACCGTAGGACAGGAACGGCAGCGTCAGGCCCGTCAACGGGATCAGCTTGGACGCCCCGCCCGCGACGATGAACACCTGCAGCGCGAGCGTGAAGGCGAGCCCGGTGGCCAGCAGCTTGCCGAAGCTGTCGCGCACGGCGAGCGCGCTGCGCAGCCCGCGGGTGATCAGCACCAGGTAGATCACCATGATCGCGGCGAGCCCGATCAGACCCAGCTCCTCGCCGAGCGAGGACAGCATGAAGTCGCTCTCGGCGAAGGGCACCAGCTCCGGGCGGCCCGCGCCCAACCCCGTGCCGCCGAGCCCACCGGTACCCAGCCCGAACAGCGCCTGCCCGATCTGGAAGCCGGCGCCGTCGAAGTCGGCGAACGGGTCGATCCAGATCTGCACACGGGTGCGGACGTGGCCGAACAGCTGGTAGGCGACGAACCCGCCCGCGGCGAAGAAGGACAGCCCGATGAGCATCCAGGAGACGCGCTCGGTGGCGGTGTAGAGCAGCACCAGGACGATGCCGAAGAACAGCAGCGAGGTGCCGAGGTCGCGCTCGAGCACGAGGACCCCGACCGAGAACGCCCACGCGACGAGCAGCGGCGCGAGATCGCGGGCCCGGGGGAGCTCCATGCCGAGGAAGCGACGACCCGCCGTGGAGAACAGGTCACGTTTCTGCACGAGGAACGCGGCGAAGAAGATGATCAGAAGGATCTTCGCGAACTCGCCGGGCTGGATCGAGAAGATGCCCAGCCGCAGCCAGATCTTCGCGCCGTTGACCTCGGAGATCGACGACGGCAGCACGCCCGGCAGCGCGAGCAGGATCAGCCCGGCGAACCCGGCGGTGTAGGCGTACGCGGCGAGCTTGCGGTGGTCGCGGACGATCCACAGCACGCCGACGAACAGCAGCAGTCCGACGCCGGTCCAGGCGACCTGGCGGGGCCACAGCAGCGTCGGCAGGTCGTTGCCCAGCGCGACCGCGCGGTCGGCCTTGGCCAGGTCGAGCCGGTAGATCATGACCAGGCCGAGCCCGTTGAGCAGGGCCACCGCGGGCAGGATGAGCGGGTCGGCGTACGGCGCGAGCCGGCGCACGGCGATGTGGGCCGCCACCAGCAGCGCCAGGTAGGCCGCGCCGATGAGCAGCAGGTCGACGGTGAGCGTCTGCTCCTGGTTGGCCTCGACGAGGATCAGCGCGCCGGTGACCAGCACCGCCGCGAACGCCAGCAGCACGAGCTCGATCGTGCGGCCGGTCGGCGGACCCGCCTGGTCCCGCGCCTCGCCCACCACCGCCACGTCAGCCCACCGGCCGGCAGTTGATCCCCGGCTCGGGCGGCACGCTCGGCAGCGGAGTGGTGCCGTAGTCGGGGAAGGTCACGTCGGGCAGCGTCGGCACGAGCGCGGTCTCCGGCGCCGGCACGGTGGGCGCCGGGCAGGGCTCGAGCATCTTCGTGCGCAGCCGCTCGACGACGCCCTGGGCGCCCTCGATGCCCGCCGCGTCGATGCCGCCGCGGACCAGGGAGCGGTCGGACTCGGGCAGGTCGTCGAGCGCGATGTCGGTGCGCTCGGCGACGGTGTGCAGCGGCACGCCCAGCACGTCGCCCTGTACGCCCTGGAAGATCGTGACGCGGTCGGTGTCGGCGCCCACGTAGTACTGCTGCAGCACCCATACGCGGGCGAGGAACCCGCCGCCGACGAGCACGACCAGCACCGCCACCGCGGCGACGACGAGCCGCACCCGGGAGCGCGGCGCCGCGGGTGCCTGCGCGGCGGGTGCGACGCGCTGCGGGGCCGGGCGGGTCAGGGTGGCGGCCGACGCCCGGGCGGCCGAGGAGTCGGGCCGGGCGACCTCGTCGTCGCGGCCGTCGCCCGCGGCGCCGCCGACGATCGGGGCGTCCTCGCCGAACTCGATGTCGAGGACGTCGGCGACGATGCAGGTGATGTTGTCGGGCCCGCCGCCGCGCAGTGCCAGGTCGATCATCCGGTCGGCGCACTCGCGGGGGTCGCGGTAGCCGCGCAGCGTGTCGGCCAGAGTCTCGTCGCTCACCACGCCGGACAGGCCGTCGGAGCACAGCAGGTAGCGGTCGCCCGCACGGGCCTCGCGGATCGTCAGCGACGGGTCGATGTCCTGGCCGGTGATGGCGCGCAGCAACAGCGAGCGCTGCGGGTGCGTGTGCGCCTCCTCCTCGGTGATCCGGCCCTCGTCGATCAGCGACTGGACGAACGTGTCGTCCTTGGTGATCTGGGTGAAGGTGCCGGCGCGGAGCTGGTAGGCGCGGGAGTCGCCGATGTGGACCAGGCCCAGGCGCGATCCGGCGAACAGGATGGCGGTGAGCGTGGTGCCCATGCCCTCCAGGTCGGGGGCCTCCTGGACGTGCTGGGTGATCGCGGCGTTGCCCTCGACGGTGGCGTCGCGCAGCTCGCGGAGCAGGTCGTCGCCGGGGTCGTCCTCGTCGAGCGGGGCCAGCGCGGAGATCACCAGGGAGGAGGCGACCTCGCCCGCGGCGTGACCGCCCATGCCGTCGGCGAGTGCCAGCAGCCGGGGACCGGCGTAGACCGCGTCCTGGTTGTTCTGCCGGACGAGCCCGCGGTCGCTACGGGCCGAGTAGCGCAGGACCAGCGTCATCAGGCGGCTCCGGCGGCTCGGTCGGCGGGCCCGGAAGGGAACCGGTTCATGATCGGAGCTCGATCACCGTCTTGCCGATGCGGACAGGGACTCCCAGGGGGACCCGGGTGGGTCCGGTGACCTTAGCCCGGTCGAGGTAGGTCCCGTTCGTCGACCCGAGATCCTCGACGTACCACTCCTCACCCTGCAGGGAGATGCGTGCGTGACGGGTCGAGGCGTAGTCGTCGTCGAGCACCAGGGTGGAGTCGTCGGCCCGGCCGATGAGGATCGGCCGGGAGTCCTCCAACGACACCCGGGTACCCGCCAGCGCGCCCGCCGTGACGAGCAGTTGCCGGGGCATGCGGCCCCGGCTCCCGCCACGGGGTGCCGCACGACCGCCTCCGGGCAGCATCGACCGGAGCCCGGACGCGGCATACAGATCCGACCGCACCACCCGGAGCGCGACCAGCACGAACAGCCAGAGGAGGGCGAGGAAGCCCGCCCTGGTCAGCTGCAGCACCAACTCCGGCACTCGCGGCGAACTCCGTTCTGGGATCTTGAGGAACGACTACTGGGTCCGGAAGACCAGGCTCGAGTGCCCGACCCGGATGACGTCGCCGTCGTTGAGCTGCCACGTCTGCACCGGGTTGCCGTTCACGGTGGTGCCGTTGGTGGAGCCGAGGTCGGTGAGCGTGGCCGACTGACCATCCCAGCTGACCTCCAGATGGCGGCGCGACACGCCGGTGTCCGGAAGGCGGAAAGCCGACTCCTGGCCACGGCCGATCACGTGGCTGCCCTGGGTGAGCTCGTAGTTGCGGCCCGAGCCGTCGTCGAGGCTCAGCGTGGCGGAGTAGCCCTGCTGGCCGTAGCCCTGCTGCTGGCCGTAGCCCTGGTCGTAACCCTGCTGCTGGCCGTAGCCCTGCTGCTGGCCGTAGCCCTGGTCGTAACCCTGCTGCTGGCCGTAGCCCTGCTGCTGGCCGTAGCCCTGGTCGTAGCCCTGCTGGCCGTAACCGGGCTGCTGCTGGCCGTAGCCCTGGTCGTAACCGGGCTGGCCGTAGCCGGGCTGCTGACCGCCCGCGTAGCCCTGCTGCTGGCCGTAGCCCTGGTCGTAGCCCTGCTGGCCGTAACCGGGCTGCTGCTGGCCGTAGCCCTGCTGCCCGTAGGGGTCGGGGGCGGCGCCGCCCTGCTGCTGGCCGTAGCCCTGCTGGCCGTAGCCCTGCTGCCCGTAGGGGTCGGGGGTGCCGGGAGCGCCCGCCTGCTGGCCGTAGCCCTGCGGCTGCTGCTGTCCCTGGTCGTAACCCTGGCCCTGGTCGTACCCCCCCTGGCCCTGGTCGTAGGCGGGCGGGGCGTACGTCTGCTGCCCGTATCCGCCGGGGGCGGGACGGTCGTAGCCGTACTGCCCGTTCTCCTCGGGGTGGCCCGGTTGCTGGCTCATGGGTGCTTCTCCTGCGTCGCGTGCTCGCGTGGCGTCCCGACGGGAAGCGTCGGGGTCCACGGACGAGCGGGTGCGGAACTGTCCCGTGTGCAGCGCATCGGAGCGCTCCAGAAAGACTACGACCTCGCCGTAGGTGTCCCATCCCTGGTCGGCGAGTTGTTCGGTGACGTAACTCGAGAGCGAGTCCACGATCTGCGCGGTGTCACCGGCCATGCGATCGAAATCAGCGGGTCCGAGCAGCACCGTGTAGCGGTTCGGCGCCAGGAGTCGTCCCCCCGCTAGCTGCTCGATGTGGTCCTCGGCTTCCCGGAGCAGCCCCTGCATGACCTCCTGGGGGACGACGCTGCCACCGAAAACCCGCGCAAAGGCGTCGCCCACCATCCCTTGTAGACGGCGCTCGAACCTTCCGACGCGGCCCAACCGATCTTCCTCCGATCACGACGGCGTGTTGCTGACAGCACCGATCGTATCTGTGCTACCCCCCAGCGTGCCGCCCCCCGATGCGGGGGTCTGCGACGGGGGGTCGCCCGACCCGTGCTAGCTTTCCACCTGCCAGGGCGAGTGGCGGAATGGCAGACGCGCACGGTTCAGGTCCGTGTGTCCGAAAGGACGTGAGGGTTCAACTCCCTCCTCGCCCACAACATCGTTTCAGGTCTCCGTCGAGGCCGTACGGTCTCCCGGGATCCTGGTCGAGGCCCTCTTCCGGCCCGTTACGGGACCGAGACCCGTCGCCGAGCACGACCGTGGCGTCGCCGAGCGGTAGCCGATCACCGGCGCACCGCGGGCCGGTCCGGGCGATCGGCCAGCACCAGCAGGTCGGCGGTACCCGCCGGGTCCCGTTCCGCGGCGTAGCGGGCGTGCGCCGGGAGTGTCCAGCGCTCCGCCTCCGGCAGCTTCCTGGCCAGCGCGCCGGGGCCCATCCGCAGGTGCACCGCGAGGTCGAACGGCAGCCCGCGGCCCAGCAGCAGGGCGCCGGCGACGATCACGACCCCGTCCGGCGGGAGCTGGATGTACCCGTCGCGGAACGCGCGGTCGCTCGCCGCGTCCCACAGGCGCGGCAGCACTCGGCCCGTCGAGGCCGCAGGGCCGAGGACCTCGCGACGCAGGGCGGCGTCGTCGAGCCAGCCGTCGAGGAGCTCATCGGGGTCCTCGCGCCCGTGCTCGAAGCGCACCGACGCGGGCCGGAGGTAGTCCGTGGCCACCACGACGGCCGCGGCCCGGCCGCGTGTCCGCAGGTCTCCCGCGACCCGGTCGGCGAGCACCTCCGGGTGTGTCGGGGTCGGGCCGTCGACGGCCAGGCGCACCCGGCCGGGCCGTGCGTCGACGAGCCCGACGACCTCGACGGCGAGCCGGTCGGGGGTCAGCGGGGTGACCAGCACGGGCTACTGCCGGTAGCCCTCGACGGTGCCGGCGTCGCGCTCGGTGGCACCGTCGGGGTCGAGCCCGGCCCGGCGGCGGGCGTCGCGCTGGCGCAGCAGGTCCCACGTGCGGTCGAGCTGCACGCCGAGCTGGTCGAGACGGGCCTTCTCCTCGCCCGAGAGTGCCGAACCGACGTGGGAGCGCTCCAGGCGGTGCTCCTCGGCGACCAGCTCGTCGATGCGGTGGTGCAGTTCGTCGTCGTCCATGGTGTCGATGCTGCCAGGTCGGTGGCTCAGCCCGCTGCGGGCAGCAGTGCGCCGCTCGCGTCGAGCACCTCCAGGTGCGTCACCACCGGCTCGCCCGACGGCCGCGCGCCGCCGAAGGCGCGGTCGACCGCCGGGTGGATCCGCTGGTCGAACGCCCGGCTGCAGTGCTCGCGCGACTCCCACACGTCGATGTAGCGCAGCCCGCCGTCGGGGCGCCGCACGCACAGGTGCAGCAGCTGACCATCGAGCGGCTCGGGGCCGATCTCGTCGAGGATCCGCCGGTAGAGGTCGGTGTCGATCGGCACGTCCTGGGTGTAGGCGTAGACCATGGTCCGCCCCCTCATTTTGATCCGAACTGATTTCGGATGAATACGGGTAAGGTTGACGCCGATGGGCGACGACGTCAAGGGCCGGCGGGGGTACCGGGCTCCGCGGCGTGCGGAGCAGGCGGCGGGTACCCGGCGCGCGGTCCTCGACGCGGCGCGCGAGCTGTTCCTGGCGCACGGGTACGCGGCCACCACCGTCGCGCAGATCGCCGAGCGGGCAGGTGTCAACGTCGACACGCTCTACGCCTCCGTCGGCCGCAAGCCGGAGCTGCTGCGGGAGGTGGTGGAGACCGCGATCTCCGGGTCCGACCGCGCGCTGCCCGCCGAGCAGCGTGACTACGTCCGGCGGATCCGGGAGGCGACGGGCGCGCAGATGAAGATCGAGATCTACGCGGCGGCCGTCGCCGAGATGGGCCCGCGCACCGCCCCGATCTTCACGGCGCTGCGCGACGCCGCGGGCCGCGACCCGCAGTGCGCCCGGTTGCGCACCGAGGTCACCCGGCGCCGGGCCGGCAACATGCTGCTCTTCGCGGCCGACCTGCGTGCCACCGGCGAGCTCCGTGCCGACCTCACCGACGACGAGGTCGCCGACATCGTCTGGAGCACCAACTCCGCCGAGTACTACGTACTGCTCGTACACGAGAGGGGCTGGACACCGGAGCGGTTCGGGGCGCACCTCGCGGACCTGTGGTGCCGGATGCTGCTGGCGCCCGACGGCTGAGCGGTTGGACACTGGGGGCGTGCAACCCGAACGCAGCACCGGCACGTCGATCACGCGCGCGCTGCGGGTCGTCGAGGCCGTCGCCTCGGCGGGTGACGGCGTCACGGCCAAGGCCATCGCCCGGCGTCTGGCCTGCCCGCTGCCCACGGTCTACCGGATGCTGGGCACGCTGGTGCAGGAGGGCTACCTCGTCCGGCTGCAGGAGAGCCGCGGCTACGGGCTCGGCTACCGGATCGCCGAGCTGCACCGCAGCCTCGCCGACCAGGTCCGGCCGGCGTCACCGGTGCGGACGCTGCTGCACGAGCTGCACAGCACCGTCGGCGCAGCGTCGCACCTGGTCGTGTTCCGCGACACCGACGTCGTCGTCGCCGCCGTCGACGACTGCGCCGACCATCCCCGCCCCGACGGCTTCGACGTCGGCGAGCCGACGCCCGCGCACGCCACCGCGGGCGGCAAGGTCCTGCTCGCCCCGCTGCGCCCGGCCCGGGTGAGCGAACTGCTCACGCCGTACGGGATGCCCCGGCTGACCTCGCGCACGCTCGTCGAGCGCCGCGGCCTGGACCGGGAGCTGATGCGGGTGCGGTCGGCGGGTGTCGGGGTCGAGGTGGAGGAGTACCGGCCGGGGATCGCGGGCGTCGCGGCCCCGGTGCCCGGGCCCGGCGGTGCCGTGCGGTCGGCGATCGGGGTCACGGTGTCGCGCGCGGAGTTCGCGGCGCGGCGCTGGGAGCTGGAGGTCGCCGTGCGCGAGGCCGCGGCGCGCGTCGCGCGGGCCGAGACCGACGACGCCCGCGCGACCGGCGGGCACTAGACCAGGGCCGCGAGCCCGTCGAGCTCGTGCAGGGTGGCGTCGGTACCGCCGGGACCCGGGTCGGTGAGCTCGAACAGCACCCGGTCGACCCCCGCGGCGGCGTAGGACGCGAGCGCCTCCGGCTTCGGCGACGCCCCGTAGAGGGTGACCGGCAGCGGGTCGCGCCCGGCGTCGGCGGCGCGCCGGCGCAGTTCGGCGACGCGCTCGCCGAACGCGTCCAGCGCCGACACCGGGACGCGCAGCGGGATCCAGCCGTCGCCGTGGGACAGGACGCGGTCGAGCACCGTCGGCCCGCCACCGCCGATGAGCACCGGTGGCACGCGCGTCGGCTTGGGCCAGGACCAGATCGGGGAGAAGTCGACGAACCGGCCGTGGTACTCGGCCTCGTCCTCGGTCCAGATCACCCGCATCGCCTCGACGTGCTCCAGCATCCGGGCCGTCCGCCTCCCGGGGTCGACGCCGTGGTGCGCCATCTCCTCGACGTTCCAGCCCGGCCCGATCCCCAGCTCGAAGCGCCCGCCGGCGATCCGGTCGAGGCTCGCGACCGTCTTGGCCAGCACGATCGGGTCGTGCTGGGCGATCAGTGAGACGGCGGTGCCGAGCCCGATCCGCTCGGTCGTGGCGGCGACCGCCGCGAGCGCGACGAACGGGTCGTAGGTGTGGGAGTAGCGGGTCGGCAGCTCGGAGCCGCCCGGCCACGGCGACTCGCGGCTGGTCGGGATGTGGGTGTGCTCGGTGAGGAACAGAGCGCCGAGCCCGCGCTCCTCGACGGCCCGGCCCAGCTCGACGGGGGCGATGCCGTAGTCGGTCAGGAAGGTCACGACGCCGATGTCCATGAGCTGATCATGCAACCGATGCGCCTGCGGGCATAGCCTCACGGCATGACGGCTCCGTTCCGCGCCGACCACGTCGGCAGCCTCCTGCGCCCACCCGCGCTGCTCTCCGCGAGGGAGCAGCACGCCGCGGGCTCCCTCGACGACGCCGGCCTGCGTGCCGCGGAGGACACCGCGATCCGCGACGTCGTCGCACTGCAGGCGGAGGCCGGCCTGCGCTCGGCCACCGACGGCGAGTTCCGCCGCACCTCGTGGCACATGGACTTCATCTACCGGCTCGGCGGCATCACGAAGACCGACCAGCGGATCGAGGTGAAGATGCGCAACGCCGCGGGCGAGGGCGCGTTCACCTCCGCGGGCATGGCGGTCGACGGCCCGGTCCGCCTGGAGAACCCGATCTTCGCCGACGACTTCGCGTTCCTCGCCGAGCAGGTGGGCGCCGGACGGGCCGGCACCGTCGTGCCGAAGCTGACGATCCCGTCGCCGAGCATGGTCTACGCCCGCGGCGGCTCCGCGGTGATCGACCGCGGCGTCTACCCCGACCTCGAGCAGTTCTGGACCGACCTCTCCGCCGCCTACGCCGACGAGATCACCGCCCTGCACGGCCTCGGCTGCCGCTACCTGCAGCTCGACGACACCGCGCTGGCCTACCTCAACGACCCCGCCCACCGCGCCGACCTGGCCGCGAAGGGCGACGACCCCGGGACCCAGCACCTGCGCTACATCCGCCAGATCAACGCCGCGATCGCCGACCGGCCGTCGGACCTGCGGGTCACCACGCACATGTGTCGCGGCAACTACCGCTCGTCGTGGGCGGCGGAGGGCGGCTACGACCACGTCGCCGAGGCGCTGTTCGGCGAGCTCGCCGTCGACGGCTTCTTCTGCGAGTTCGACGACGAGCGCTCCGGCGGGTTCGAGCCGCTGCGGTTCGTGCCGCCGGGCAAGAAGGTCGTGCTCGGGCTGGTCACGACGAAGACGGGGAAGCTGGAGGACGCCGACGCCCTCAAGCGCCGCATCGACGAGGCCGCGGCGCACGTGCCGCTCGACCAGCTGTGCCTGTCCCCGCAGTGCGGCTTCTCGTCCACGGTGGAGGGCAACGACCTCACCGTCGACGAGCAGAAGGCGAAGCTGGAGCTGATCGTCCGGGTCGCCGACGACGTGTGGGGGTCGCGGTGAGCGAGGGACCCGCGGGCTGGGCCGTCCCGCTGTACGAGGCCGTCCTCGACGCCACCGGTGTGCGGGAGGGCACGCGCGTGCTCGACGTGGGGTGCGGCGGTGGCGGGTTCTCCCGCGCCGCGGTGGCGCGCGGGGCGCAGGTGCACGGCGTCGACGGCGACCCGTCGGCCGTGGCGCTGGCCGCGCGGGAGGTGCCGGAGGCGACGTTCGCCGTCGGCGACGCGGCCGATCTCGGTGACGTCGGACCGGTCGACGTGGTCGGCCTGGTGCAGCTGGTCGCCCACCTGCGCGACCCGCGCCGGGCGCTGGCGGAGGCCGTGCGCGTGGCGCCGGGCGGGCTCGTCGCCGTCACGGTGTGGGGCCGTGAGCAGGACTGCGAGGTGCGCGCTTTCGGCGAGGCGCTGGCGCCGTGGCTCGGGCCGCGCCGCCCGCCGCCCGAGGACGGCCCCGACCAGCTCGCCGACCTCGTCGGCGGGGCGGGACTGCGGGTCGTGTCGTCCGAGCAGGTGGTGTGCGCGTTCCGCTACCCCGACGAGGACGCGGTCGTCGGCCCGCTGTTCGACTCCGGCATCGGCCGGCACGCGATGAACGCGGCGGGGCCCGCCACGGTGCGTGCGGCGGTGCTGGACCGCCTGGAGCGCCACCGCGACGGCGACGGCTACGTCCTGAACAACACGTTCCGGGTCCTGGTCGCCCGACCCTGAGACGACGAACGGGCCCCCGCGGTGGCGGGGGCCCGTTCGCCGGTGCGGATCAGGTCACTCGAACGGCCCGTCCTGGACGATCCCGCTGAGCGGACCCTCGACGAAGCGGGGGTCCGCGTCGATCGGCTCGACCTCGGTGCCGTCGACGCCCTCGGGCCGCGGGCCGTCGACGAAGTCGGTCAGCTGGGCGCCCAGGTCGCCGAGCAGTGCGGTGACGGCGCTGCCGCCCTGGCCCAGGTCGTCCGGGGTGGAGATCGGGTCGGCCACGGCCACACCGGCCCCACCGACCACGGTGGCGGCGACGAGCGCGCCCACGATGAGCTTCTTCTTCATCCGGGTGCCCCTCACATGTTCTCCGCGCCGGCGTAGATCGCCTCGCGGATGCGGTTGTAGGTGCCGCAGCGGCAGATGTTGCGGATCTCCTCGATGGCGGCGTCGTCGAGCTTGCGGCCTTCGTCGGCGCACTGGCGGACCTTGGCGACGGCGGCCATGATCTGGCCGGGCTGGCAGTAGCCGCACTGGGCGACGTCCTTGTCGATCCAGGCTTCCTGCATGGGGTGCAGGTCGGCGTCGACGGTGTCGGCGAGGCCTTCGATGGTGGTGATCTCGTCGTCGGCGGAGATCTCGCCGACGGGGACGCTGCAGGGGTTGAAGGCCTTGCCGTTGATGTGGCTGGTGCAGGCCTTGCAGACGTTGATGCCGCAGCCGTACTTGGGGCCGGTGACGCCGAGGATGTCGCGGATCACCCAGAGCAGGCGGACGTCGTCCTCGGTCTCGACGGTGACGGACTCACCGTTGAGGTTGAAGGTGTGGGTAGGCATGACGTACTCCTCAGAAGGTGAAGTCGAGGCCGTCGGTCGGCGACTGCGGGATGGGGGGGACGACGGGCTTGGGCTCGAACGGGAACGGTTCCTTGTGGTGGATCGGGAAGTACTCCGGCGTGATCCCGGTGGCCCGCCGGTAGGCGTTGGCCACCGCGGCGCCGGTGGAGGCCACGCCGGCCTCACCGATCCCGCCGGGCTCGGGGAACCCGGAGTCGACGATGTGGATGTCCATCTCGATCGGGGTGTTCCACTGGCGGGTGTAGAAGTAGTTGTCCCAGCTCGCCTCGACGAAGTAACCGTCCTGCAGGTGCAGGCCCGCCGTCAGGATGTTGGCGATGGCGTCGTTGATGCCGCCCATCATCTGGGCCTCGATACCCCGCGGGTTGATCACCAGGCCGGGGTCGATCGCGAAGGTCACCTTGGTCACGCGCGGGCCGGTGACGCCCTCGCGGATCGGCCGGTTCACCGTCTCCGGGCGGCAGTCGATCTCGACGAGGCAGGCGGAGACGCCCTTGTACTCGAAGTGGAAGCCGATCCCCTGGGCGGTGCCCTCCGGCATCGACCTCCCCCAGTCACCCTCCTCGGCGACCTTGTCCAGCACGCCGCGCGCCCGGTCGGACTTGAGGAACTCCCGGCGGAACTCGTAGGGGTCCTTGCCCATCTGCTCGGCGATCTGGTCGACCATGAGCTCGCGGGCGGCGGTGACGTCGGGTGAGTAGATGTTGCGCGTCGACTGCGTGTTGAAGCGCATGTCGACCTCGTTGAGCAGGCGTGTGCTCACCCCGAAGTCGTAGTGCGCGACCTGCGTCAGCTCGAAGACCGACTCGGAGAACGTGAGGTTCGCGAGCGGGGCCTTGATCGCGGCCGCGGTGATCGGCTCGCCCAGGCCCGGATTGATCTCGGAGGAGACGCTGGTGTGGCGCTGCTCGAAGCTGAGCACCTTGTCCCCGGCGACGACGGCGCGGATCCGCGAGGTGCACAGCGGGTGCACCCGTCCGACGCGCGAGTCGTCGGCGCGGTGCCACATGAGGTTGACGGGCTTGCCCATCTTCTGCGAGATCTCCGCGGCCTCCAGCGCGCCGTCGAAGAACAGCTTGCGGCCGAAGGAGCCACCGCCCTGGACGACGTGGAAGGTCACGGCGCCCACCGGGAGGCCGAGGATCTTCGCGATCTCGCCCTGGGCCGCGATCGGGTTCTTCGCCGGGCCCCAGATCTCGGCCGAGCCGGCGCGCACGTCGGCGATCGCGGAGTTGGTCTCCAGCGAGCTGCCGCTGCGGAAGTAGAACGTGTGCTCGCTCTCGATGCTCTCGCCGACCACGCCGGCGGGCACGACCAGCGGGAGCTGGGCCGCCCGGACCTGCTCCAGGACCGAGTCGTCGCTCGCGCCCTCCGCGGTGCCGGCGCCCCACTGGGCCCGCAGCACCTGGATGGCGTCGATGCACTGGCCGAAGGTCGCGGCCCGCACGGCGATGCCGGTCCCGACGACCTCGACGTCGGTGACGCCGGGCATCCGGCGGACCTCGTCGATGTTGTCGACGGACTCGACGGTGCCGTTCAGCGTGGGTGCCCGGCAGACCATGGTCGGCAGGGCGTCGGGGATCTTCAGGTCGGTCACGAACTTCTTCGCGCCGGTGACCATCGCGCGCTGGTCGTGCTTGTTGCGCGGCTTGCCGATGACGCTGAACTCCTCGCGCGGCTTGAGGAGGACCTCGACCGGCTCGGTCACATCGCTGGCGGCGATCTCGGCCAGGTCGCCGATCGGGATGGCCGCACCGAGGGTGTCGGTGATGACGCCCCGACGGGTGGTGAGGAGGTTGACCTCCTGCTGCAGCTGCGCGGCGGCCGCGTTGAGCAGGCGGCCGGCGGCGATGGCCGCCGCGACCCGGATCGGGGTGTAGGTGGTGAAGACCGTGCTCGATCCGCCGGTGAGCTGGTTGAACAGCAGCTCCGGGCGGGCGTCGGCCAGGGTGACGATCACCTGTTCGGGATCGAGCCCCATCTCCTCGGCGATGACGATCTTGGCGTAGCCGATGATGTCCTGGCCGTTGTCCGAGCGCGGGAGGTCGAAGGAGACGGTGCTGTCGCGGTTGACCTGGATGCGGATGAGGTTCGCCGTCGGGCGGGCCGCGTCGCGAAGCGCGTCGAGCAGGTCGTAGATCTCCGGCGTCTGCGGAACGGAGACGAGCGGGTCGGCCGCCGCGCTCGGGGCGAGACCGAGGAACCCGGTGGTCATCTCCGCGGCGACCACCAGCGTGGGGGCGGCGATGACGAAGCCGAGGAAGCTGCGCCGGCTGACCTGGGCGCGGGGTGCTGCGGGTGGTGGGGAGGCGAAGCGGTGGTGGGCCATCCAGAGGTCCTGTTCTTCAGCCGCCGACGGGGGAGCGCGGCGCGTTCGGGTGGTCCGGGTCCGCCGGGGGCGGATCATCGTGCGGACGCGTCCCCGCCCATGCGAACGACCGGAGCGCCGAGTTCGGCGTTCCGGTCGTCGTGGGTGGAGCGGGCATCGTCGTCCTCTCGCCGAGGATGCCGGCGGCACGGGTGAGCCGTGTCGCCCGACATCGTCGGAAAGTCAACGATCCGTGCGTCGCTCCGGATACGCGGTGTCGCACGACCCCGGGGAGCGAACAGGAGCTCCATGGGGCCGGTGATGGCCCGAGAGCCGCATCCCAGTCGCAGATGCGGGAAGAATCGGGTTACTGCTTACTCAACGACGGGTCCACGGTGGCCGACAGGGTCACTCGAACGGGTGACCGCGTCGGGCCGACCAGCCGGGTGGTGACGGACCGGCCACGGGAGGAGATGGCCCGGAGCCGGTCCGTCGTCGGTGGGGTCCGGCTCCCTAGTCGAACGGACCGTTGAGCAGTCCGCCGACCGGGCCCTCGACGTAGCGGGGGTTGACGGGCGGGAACTCGTTCTCGACGCCGTTGGCGCCGTCGGGCCGGTTGTCGCCGTTGAGGGCGTCGGTGCCCTGGAAGGTGAGCTCGCCCAGGATCGCCGTGACCGAGGTGCCGACCTGGCCCGGGTTCTGGGTGTTGGTGTAGTCCGCGTCGTTGTCGTCGGCTGCCGCGACTCCGGCGCCGATCAGCAGCAGGCCACCGGCAACGACGGCCAGGGTCACGCGCTTTGCTGTGTTCATGCGGTTCGTCCTCGTCTCTACTTGAAGGATGGGGAGGTGGGCCCGGGAGCAGATCCCGGGCCCACCGCGATCACATGTTCTCGGCGCCGGCGTAGATCGCCTCGCGGATGCGGTTGTAGGTGCCGCAGCGGCAGATGTTGCGGATCTCCTCGATGGCGGCGTCGTCGAGCTTGCGGCCTTCGTCGGCGCACTGGCGGACCTTGGCGACGGCGGCCATGATCTGGCCGGGCTGGCAGTAGCCGCACTGGGCGACGTCCTTGTCGATCCAGGCTTCCTGCATGGGGTGCAGGTCGGCGTCGACGGTGTCGGCGAGGCCTTCGATGGTGGTGATCTCGTCGTCGGCGGAGATCTCGCCGACGGGGACGCTGCAGGGGTTGAAGGCCTTGCCGTTGATGTGGCTGGTGCAGGCCTTGCAGACGTTGATGCCGCAGCCGTACTTGGGGCCGGTGACGCCGAGGATGTCGCGGATCACCCAGAGCAGGCGGACGTCGTCCTCGACCTCGACGGTGACCTGCTCACCGTTCAGGTTGAAAGTCTGTGTGGGCATGTCAGGCTCCTCAGAAGGTGAAGTCGAGGCCGTCGGTCGGCGAGGTCGGGATCGGCGGGGAGGTCGGGTACTGCGTGAAGCCCTCCGGGAACGGCTCCTTGTGCAGGACCGGGGTGTACTCCGGCTCGATCCCGGTGGCGCGCCGGAAGGCGTTCACGACCGCCGACATGGTGGCGGCGACCGAGACCTCACCGGCACCACCGGGCTCGGGGTACTCGGAGTCCTCGATGAGGATCACGTTGACCTCGGGCGGGGTGTTCCACTGCCGGGTGTAGAAGTAGTTGTCCCAGCTCGCCTCGACGAACGATCCATCGACCAGGTGCAGGCCGGCGGTCATGGCGTTGGCGATGCCGTCGTTGATCCCGCCCTGCACCTGTGCCTCGAACCCGAGCGGGTTGAGCAGCAGGCCGGGGTCGACGACGAAGGTCACCTTGGTGACGCGCGGGCCGGTGCGGGCCGAGCGGATGCTGCGGTTCACCGTCTCGGGCCGGGCGTCGATCTCCACGACGCAGGCCGTGGCGCACTTGTACTCCTGGTGCACGCCGATGCCCTGGGCGGTGCCCTCCGGCATCGACTTGCCCCAGTCGGCCTCGTTGGCCGCCCGCTCGATGACCTTCCGCAGGCGGTCGGTCTTGACGAACTCGGTGCGGAAGTCGACCGGGTCCTTGCTCAGCCGCTCGGCGATCCGGTCGATCATCAGCTCGCGGGCGGTGCAGGTGTCCGGGCCGTACACGTTGCGGGTCGAGCCGGTGTTGAAGCCGTAGTTCGTCTCGACCATGAGCCGGGTGTTCACGCCGAAGTTGTAGGGCGTGTGCACCGAGATCTCCCAGAAGGTCTCGGACACCCCCAGGTTCCCGCCCGGGGCCTTGATCAGCTGCGACGAGAGCACGTCGGTCAGCCCCTCGTCGACCTCCATGTTGACGCCGGAGTAGCGGAGCTCGAAGCTCGCCACCGCGTCGTCGGTGACGACGGCGCGGACCCGCGTGACGCACAGCGGCTTCACCCGGCCCTGCCGGCAGTCGTTGGCGCGGTCCCACATCAGCTTGACCGGCTTGCCGATGGCCTTAGCGGCCTCGGCGGCCTCCTGGATGTGGTCGTTGAACAACCGCCGGCCGAACGAGCCACCACCCGGGATGACGTGGAACGTGACGTCGTTCTGCGCGAGGCCGAGCTTCTCGGCGGCGATCTTCTGGCCGGCGATCGGGCTCTTCGCCGGGGCCCAGACCTCGGCCTTGCCGTCCTTGACGGAGACGATGGCGCAGTTCGTCTCGAGGGCGGAACCGTTGCGGGAGTAGTGCACCAGCTCCTGCTCGAGGGTCTTGCCGGGGATCGGCGGCGTGACCAGCGGCAGCTCGGCCCGGCGCAGCCCCTCGACGATGTCCTCGTCGCTCTGGCCGGCGACGGTGCCGGGCTTCCAGTTCATCTCGAGCGCGTTCACGCCGTCGATGGCCTGGCCGAACGTCTGCGCCCGGACGGCGATGCCGTTGCCGATCGGCGCGACGTCGGTGATGCCGGGCATGTTGCGGACCTCGTCGAGGTTCGAGGGCCCGCCGTCGGGGAAGCCGTTCAGGTCGGGCGCCCGGCAGATCACCGTGGGCAGCGCGTCCGGCGGCTGCAGGTCCATGGCGAACTTCTTCGCGCCGGTCACCATGGCGCGCGCGTCGGTCTTGCCCCGCGACTTGCCCAGGACCGTGAACTCCTCGCGGTCCTTCAGGATGACCTCGGCCGCCGTGGTGACCGGCACGGCCGCCAGTCGGCTCAGCTCGCCGAAGCCGATGGCCCGGCCGCCCGTGTCGACGATGGTGAGGCCCGCGGTCTCGAGCAGGCGCTTCTCCTGGCCGAGCTGCGCGGCGGCGGCGTCGAGCAGCGCGCCCTTGGCGATCGCGGCGGCGACCCGGACCGGGGTGTAGAGGGAGTACGTCGAGCTGGATCCACCGGTGAGCTGGTTGAAGATCAGCTCGGGGCGGGCGTCGGCCAGCGTGACGTCGACGTCGGACGGATCGATGCCCATCTCCTCGGCGATGACCATCGCGAAGGAGGTGATGATGCCCTGGCCGTTGTCCGAGCGGGGCAGCGCGAACGCGACCCGGCCGTCCTCTTTGACCTCGACCGCGAGGAGGGGGTTGGTGGGGCGGCAGGCGTCGCGGTACGCGTCCACGAACTCGTAGAGCTCGGGGGTCTGCGGCGGCGAGGGCAGCGCGGCGGCGCTGGCCTGTGCGCCGCCCCAGGCCGCCTGGCGGCCGACGTCGGCGACGACGACGAGCGTCGGCGCGGCGACGAGGTAGCCGAGGAACTTCCGGCGGCCGACCGTCATGAACCCGGTGCCGGAGTCACGTGACTCGGAGCGTGTGGTGGTGCCTGCGCTGTGAGCGGGCATCGATGTCCTCCTGTCAGGGTTCCCGCCCCTGACAGGAGGGTGCGGGGGGAGTGAACCCAGTTCGGAACTGCGTGGTGGTGAGTACGGCTAGGTGCGGCTCGGGGGCGCGCCCACGCCGAATACCGGCACACCGGGAAGCTGGTGTGTGCCGGTCGTCGCAAGGTGAGCGGACACCGTCGTCCTTTCGTCAGACTCCGACTCGCAGGGGTCACCCGCGTCCGGCATTGTCGGAGACCAAACGAACTGCGAAGCGGCCCAGTTATGGGCGATAAGCCCAGGTCAGCCGATCGAGGCGTGCAGAGTTCCCGAGTCACCCGGTGTTACGCGTCACATGGATCGATTGTGTGTCCGCTCCTGCGGATTCAGTGCCCAGGATCGTCCGCTTCAGCGGATTTGAGCTGACGCGGGTCGAATCACCCGTTCGAGGGACATCATCAGCCGATCAGTACAGCGTGCCGACACCCGGTCGGGTCAGCAGCCGAGGCGTTCGGCCAGGCCGACGAGTGAGTCGACGGAGACGTCGGCGGCCGGGTCGTGATCCGCGATCGCGACATCGGGACCCTTCTCGTCGGGCCGGTGCACGTAGGCCGTGCGCATCCCGCGGTCGCGCGCGGCCGCCAGGTCGTCGAGGTGCGCGGCGACCATCAGCACCTGCCCCGGCACGACGTCGAGCAGGCGGGCGGCGCCGTCGTAGACCTCGGGGTCGGGCTTGTAGTGCCCGAACAGCTCCGCGGACAGCACCGTGTCCCACGGCAGCCCGCCGTGGCGGGCCATGTCGACGAGCAGCGAGACGTTGCCGTTGGACAGCGTCGCGACGACGAACCGCGACCTCAGCCGGTGGAGCCCCTCCACGGAGTCGGGCCACGGGTCCAGCCGGTGCCAGGCGTGGACCAGCTCGACGCGCACGTCCTCGGGGGTGGCCGGCACGCCGAACTCGTCGAGCAGCTCGTCCAGGGACGCGCGGTGCAGGCCGTCGAGCCCGGTCCACGGCCGCTTGCCTCGCCGGACGCGGTCCATCGACGGCAGGTAGTGACCGCGCCAGGCGTCGGCGAACGCGCCTGCGTCGACCTCGGGGCCCAGTAGTCGCGCGACCGCCGCGGCCACGCCCGAGCGCCAGTCGACCACGGTGCCGAACACGTCGAACACCAGTGCGCGCACGTCCACCCGGGCAACCTAGACCTCTCCCCGTCCGGAGGCGCCGCGACCTGCGGGCCGGAGGTCAGGAGACACCCAGCCGGGTGCGCAGCCCCGTGTGGTCCCACAGCGTGCGGTAGGACGAGATGAGTGACTCGACGACGGCCCCCCGGGTGCGGTGCCGGAAGGCGACCACGGAGATCGCGAGCACCTCGACCCTGCGATGGGTGGGTGCGATCCCGGGCAGCAGCCACGGCAGCTCGCGGTCGTGGGTGAACCCGACGATCCGCTGGTCGACCAGCGTCCGGACGTCGACCGTGCGCGTGACCCGGCGGAAGCTCAGATCGTCGGGCAGGTGCGGGAGCACGTCCTCGGCGAGGTGGCGACGCAGCTCGTCGCCGGAGCGCGGTCCGCCGACCGGGACGTCCTCCACGGTGCCGTCCGGGGTGATGGTCGCGAGCGCGGCCTCGATGTCGCCCGTCGTGTGGATCGCCGCCCGGAAGGCGTCGGTCTGCTCCTGCGCCGCCGTGGCCAGCCTCTGCATCGCCACCGTCATCGGCGACCCGTCCCTCTCCGTTCACGACGATGCCCCGACCCCGAACGTTCCGGGGCCGGGGCATCGTCGTGGCTGTCGGGCTACGGAGCCCCGACCGCCAACTTGGTCTGCATGATGTCCCGACAGATGTGGCCGTTGGCCTCGATGCCGACCCGTCGCAGCCGGGCCCGGCGCAGGTGCAGCGGCACCTGTTCCGTGGTGACCCGGCTCCCGTCGGCGTGCATGAGCAACGGGGCGTCGTCGCCCGCCGGCAGACCCACCTTCCGCCGCCGGTCACGGAGCCGGTCGAGGTCCACCGACGGTGGAACCTCGCCCAGCACCATGGCGGCGAGCTGGTCCGGATGCGCCCCCTCGTCGACCAGAGGTTGGGCGACCCGGTCCTGACCGGCGATCGCGGCCTTCGAGAGGAACTCCGTGCGCAGCTCGTCGAGCTCCGCGGTGGCCTCCCCCTCGAACGCCTTGACGAACCCGGACTGGGCGGCGACGCCCTTGTTGATCGCGTCCGCGGTCTGGTTCTCCTGCAACGTCACCACCGCGTGCCGAACCCCGTCGACCTCCATGACCGCGTCGTAGGCGTCGGCGACCATGAGGAAGGCGAAGTTCGGAGCGCAGAAGAACGTCGGGAGCCGCAGCACCACGGTCGCGACCCCGTCGTCGGAGACGGTGTGGGACTCGACGAACTCGAGGTCCGTGATGGGCTCGTCGAGTTCCGGGTCCATCACCGTCTCCAACGCCCGCCAGACGCCGTCGACGGTGGCGGTCATGCGTCGACCAGCTGCTCTCCGGGCTGCGCCGGGTCGTCGGTCGGCAGCTGCAGCTCGGCGGGAACCGGGATGTCGTAGAGCCGCGCGGCGTTGAGGCCGAGGATCTTCTTGCGCGACGCCGTGGTCATCCGCGGGTAGTCCGAGAACGCCGGGTCGTCGGGCATCTGCCAGTCGACCAGGCCCTCGACCTGCCACTTGGGGGTCCAGATGTTGTAGTCGCCGCCGAAGGTCATGCGGTCCTCGCCGACCCAGAACAGCAGCTCGCCCATCACCTTGGCGAAGAACTTCGGGCGGGCGTGCATGAGGCCACCGACGACGACGGACAGGCCGGCGTAGACGTTGGGCTCCTGGACGGCCATGAAGCAGAAGTCGTCGATGCGCGGGATGGCCGCGTGCTCGATGATGAAGTTCAGGCCCTGGTGGTCGGTGGCGCACTGGTCGACGTCGTCGGCCGAGAACGCGTCCTTGTTCAGCGGCCAGATCGTCGGGCCCTTGTGGGCGTGGATGTTCTTGATGCCCAGGTCCTGCGCGGCCTGCAGGAAGTCGTAGCACGCGGGGTCGGTCAGCTTGTAGCCGCGCGAGTCGCCGTTCCACTCCGCGGTGTAGAGCTTGCAGCCCTTGAGGTTGTACTTCTTGGCGTCCGCCTCGAGCTGCTTGAGGCCCTCGGCGCCGTCGCGCGGGTCGAAGCGCCCGTTGACGATGACCTTGTCACCGAGCTCCTCGAGCAGCGCGGCGTTCTGGTCGACCGTGTTGAAGCCCTCGGTGTACCACTCCTTGAGGTACGTCGACTGGAAGATCGCGACGTCGACGTGCCCCTCCTCGTACATGTCCCGCTTGAAGTCCTCGGGGGTGACCTTCAAGTACTTCTCGTAGTCCCAGTGGGTCTCGGGCGGGCCGAGCTGGTGGTAGCCGTAGAAGCAGTCGATCCAGCCCTTCGCGAACTCCTCGCGACCTTCGCGCCAGTTCTCGCGGCTCGCGTCCCAGAAGTGGGAGTGGGAGTCGACTACGAAGTACTTCTCGCCATCTTTTTCGTACATGGTGGTGGGAACCTCTCTGCGTCAGTACTTACGGAACGAGGATTGCGCGGCCGCGGACCCGACCGGCATCGAGATCGTGGAGGGCGTCGAGCGCCGCTTCCAGCGGGTACTGCTTGGTGTGCAGCGTGACCTTGCCGGCCTGCGCGAGGACCATCAGCTCGGAGAGGTCGGAGTAGGTGCCGACGATGTTGCCGATGACGTTCTTCTCGCCGCCGACGAAGTCGAGCGTGGGGGCCCTGAACTCGCCGCCGTAGCCGAGGATGTACTGCGATCCGGCCGGGGCGGTCATCTGCCAGGCGTCGAGCTCGGCACCCTGCTCGGCGACGAAGTCGAAGACCACGTCACCGCCGAGGCCGTTGGTCAGGTCCTTGACGGCCTGGACCTGGTTGCCGTCGGCCAGCACCGTCTCGTCGGCGCCGAGCTGCTTGGCCAGCGCGAGAGCATCGGGGTTGCGGTCGACCACGATGATCCGCGCGCTGGTGATCGCGACGAGGGACTGGATGCCGATGTGGCCCAGCCCGCCCGCGCCCTGGACCACGGCGGTGGTGCCGGGGAACAGGCCGCCCGCGGCCTTGCGCACCGCGTGGTAGGCGGTGATGCCGGCGTCGGCCAGGGCGGCGACGTCGGCCGGGTTGGTGCCCGCGTCGAGCTTGATGCAGGCGCGGGCGGTGGTGCGCAGGTACTCCGCCATGCCGCCGTCGTTGTTCGAGAGGCCGGGGAAGAACGCGGCCTCGCACTGCATGTCGCGGCCACGTCGGCAGGCCAGGCACAGCCCGCACGAGGGCTGCGGGTGCAGGATCACGGTGTCGCCGACGGCGACGTTGGTGACGCCCGTCCCGATCTCGTGGACCCAGCCCGCGTTCTCGTGGCCGATGACGTAGGGCAGGTTCGGGTTCTGGGCCTCGGCCCAGTCGCCGTTGATGATGTGCAGGTCGGTGCGGCAGACGCCGGCGCCACCGACCTTGATGATCACATCGAGCGGCCCCTGGATCGTGGGCTCCGGAATGTCGTCGATCTTCGGATCCTCGTGGTACGCGTGTACCCGAACGGCCTTCACCGGTGGGACCTCCTCAGGGTCGGGGACTGCCCCCGATTCCAGTGCCGAGTGCTCCCGCTCACAACCGGACCTATTCCACATGACGAGAAAACGGGCATATCGGACTTAGGCTGACCTGTGGTCGGACGGACGCCCGGACCCCTCCGGCAGCAGGGCGGTGGTCTGCGGAGACCGACGCCCGGCATCCCGGCCGGACGTCTGCGCACCGCCTGGCCTTACCCGTGGGTAACATGCGGCCATGACGACGGACACCAGCTGGGTCGGCCCCGCGCTGACCCAGACCGTGCACTGGGTGCGCACGGTCGGGATCACCTTCGGCGAGACCACGGCGCAGCGCGCCGTCGCCCACCTCCCCGACGCCCCCGACCTGCACAACCACGTCGGCGGACCGCACGCCGCAATGATCTTCGGGCTGGGGGAGACGGCGTCCGGCGCCGTCGGGCTGGCCGCGTTCGGAGCGGTGCTGGAGCGCGCCACACCGCTCGTCGTGCGCTCCGACATCGCCTACTCGCGGCTCGCGACGGGCCCGCTCACGGCGGTGGCCGTCCTCGACCGCCCGGCCGCCGACGTGCTCGCCGAGCTCGATGCAGGCGTCCGTCCGGAGTTCACGGTGAGCGTGACGATCACCGACGCCGACGACCGCGAGACGACCCGTATGACGGTGGTGTGGACGCTGCGCCCGAACCGCTGAGCGGTGGCCGTGGTGGCGGTCCCCGACCCGACCGGACCGGCGTGAGCGCCCTGTCGGGTCTAGCGTCGCGCCCGTGCATGTCGTCATCGCAGGTGGACACGGGAAGATCGGGTTGCGGCTCGCCGCACTGCTGGCCGGGCGGGGGGACACGGTCACGGCCGTGGTGCGCAACCCCGACCACCGGGCGGACGTGGAGACGGCCGGCGCGACCTGCGCCGTCGTCGACCTGGAGTCGGCTCCGGTCGACGAGCTCGCGTCGCATCTCCAGGGCGCCGACGCGGTCGTCTTCGCCGCGGGGGCCGGCCCGAACAGCGGGGTGGAGCGCAAGGACACGGTCGACCGCGCCGCGGCGGTCCTGCTCGCCGACGCCGCGAAGCAGGCCGGCGTGACCCGGTACCTGCTCGTCTCCTCCACCGGCGTCGACGCCGATCCCGACCCGGGCAGCGGCGAGGTCTGGGTCGCCTACCTGGCGGCGAAGAAGGCCGCGGAGGACGCGATCCGCGCCACCGACCTGGCCTGGACGATCCTGCGCCCCGGCCGGCTCACCGACGACCCCGCCGTCGGTACCGTGCTGCTCGCGTCTCCTCCGGTCGATCGCGCCGACGTCACCCGGGACGACACCGCGGCCGTGCTCGCGGCCCTGCTCGACGCCCCCGGCACCGCGGGCCGGGTGCTCGAGCTGCGCGAGGGCGACGTCGACGTGCTCGAGGCCGTCGTCGCGGTCACCTCGTGACCGGGTTCGACGTCGTCGTCATCGGGGCCGGGGCGGTCGGCGAGAACGCCGCGGGCTACGCCGCGCAGGCCGGGCTGTCGGTCGCGATGGTGGAGTCCGAGCTGGTGGGCGGGGAGTGCTCGTACTGGGCGTGCATGCCGTCGAAGGCGCTGCTGCGCACCGGGCACGCCGCCGCCGCGCTGCGCCGCCTGCCCGGCACGACGGCCTCGTTCGACCCGCAGGCGGTGCTCGACCGCCGCGACTCCTTCACCCACGACTGGGACGACGCGAGCCAGGTCCAGTGGGCCGAAGGCGCGGGAATCACGCTGCTGCGCGGGTACGCGCGGATCACCGGCGAGCGCGCGATCGAGATCGACGGGCAGGCGCACACCGCGCGGCACGCCGTCGTCGTCTGCACCGGCAGCACGCCGGTCACGCCCCCGGTCGACGGCATCGACACCGTCCGCACCTGGGGCTCCCGCGACGCCACCTCGGCGAAGGAGATCCCGGCCCGGCTCGGCGTGCTCGGCGGCGGCGTCATCGGCTGCGAGCTGGCCCAGGCGTTCCAGCGGCTCGGTTCGCAGGTCGTGCTCGTACAGCACGGGTCGTCGCTGCTCGCGTCGATGGAGCCGTTCGCGGGGGAGCGGGTGGCCGCCGCGCTGCGCGAGGAGGGCGTCGACCTGCGGATGGACGCGTCGCTCGACGCCGTCTCGGCCTCCGGCGACGCGATCGCGCTGCACGTCGGGGGCGAGGAGATCGTCGTCGACGAGTTCCTGGTCGCCACCGGGCGCCGGCCGAACACCGCAGACGTGGGCGTCGAGACCGTGGGGCTGGAGGCCGGCGAGCCGCTCGACGTCGACGACTCCGGGCTCGTTCGGGGCGTCGACGGCGGCTGGCTCTACGCCGCGGGCGACGTCACCGGCCGCGCACCGCTGACCCACCAGGGCAAGTACGCGGCGCGGATCGTCGGCGCGGTGATCGGGGCGAAGGCGGCCGGGAAGCCGGTCGACCCGACACCGTGGGGAGAGTACTGCGCCACCGCCGACCACGTCGCCGTGCCGCAAGTGGTGTTCACCGACCCCGAGGTCGCGTCCGTCGGCAGGACCGAGGCGCAGGCGCGCGAGGCCGGGCTCGACATCCGCGTGGTCGACATCCCGATCGCCGTCGGCGGGTCGTCGTTGCAGGCCGACGGCTACGACGGGGCGGCCCGCATGATCGTCGACGAGAGGCGCGGTGTGCTCGTCGGCGTGACGTTCGTGGGGCAGGACGTCGCGGAGCTGATCCACGCGGCGACGGTCGCGGTGGTCGGGGAGGTGCCGTTGCACCGGCTCTGGCACGCGGTGCCGGCCTACCCGACGATGAGCGAGGTGTGGTTGCGACTGCTGGAGGCGTACAGAGGTTAAGGAGGCGTCTGGGTCAGCGCCGCGGCCAGCCCGAGCGTGACCGCCATCAGCGCCACCTCGATCCCGGCCCAGCGCAGCACCGGGGTCCGGCCGGCCGCGAGCCGTCGGCGGGCCAGCCAGCCCAGCCCGCCGAGCGCCACCAGCGCGACGCCCTTGGCGACGACCAGCAGCCCGTAACCGGTGGTGAGCAGCGCGCCCCAGTTCTCCAGGCGCACCTGCGCACCGAGCACCCCGGTGATCGCGACGATGACCACGCACAGGCCCGCGAGCTGCGAGAACCGGCCGATCGTGGCGTCGAGCAGCGGGCGGTGCGCGGCGACCAGCACCAGCAGCGCACCCAGCCCGCCGACCCACAGCGCCGCCGCCCCGGCGTGCAGGGCGGCGGTGACGACGGCGAGCTGGTGGTCCGGGGCCGACCCGGCGTGGCCGGTGACGGTCGGCGTCAGCACGCCGAGCAACGCCGCGATCAGCGGGATCCGTACGGCGATCCGGTCCGGGTCGCGCAACCGCACGACCGCGCAGACCAGCACGACCAGCGCGCAGCCCGCCGTCAGGACCATCCCGCGGCCCGCGGCCAGCCGCGTCGACCACGCGACGACCTCGCCGCCGCCGAGCTGACCGAGAGTGCGGCCGAACGCGTCGGCGGAGCGGAGGGTGACGCCGAGCAGGACCAGGACGACCCAGGCTCCGCCCAGCACCAGCAGCGCCCGGTCGACGCGGGTGTCGATGCGGGCGAGATCGCGCCGGGTGGCGCCGGTCGGGCCCGGCAGCAGAACGGCGACGAGCGCGAGCCCGACGCACGCGACCCCGGCCACGTCGGCGCCGACCCGTGTGACGGCGACGCCCAGCGACACCGCGGCTCCGGCGAGTGCAGTGGCGGCCCCCGCCGCCCCGACCGCGAGAGCGGCCCACGCGGCCGGCCGGAGCCGGTCGCGCGTCGTCGCGGTCGGGACGGTCACCGAGCCAGCTCGCCCGGGATCGTCGTCACGACCGGCCGAACCGCAGCGCCGCGCCGACCCCGCCGCCGACCAGCACCACCGCGCCGACGATCCACGGCCAGACGGGCGTGCCGCCCTCGTCGACGGCCACGGCGGGGGCCGCCGCTGCGGGTGCGGGGGTCGCGGCGCCCGGTGTCGCCGAGGTGGGGGCGGCGGCCACCGCGGGGCCGTCGGTCGTCAGCGTGAACGCGACGCTGCCCGTGACCGGGTGCCCGTCCTCGGAGATCACGCGGTAGCCGATCTCATAGACCCCGGCCGCGCCGAGCGGGGACACCCCGATGCCGACGGCGCCGCCGTCGGCGGTGACCTCACCGGTCTGGAACTGGGTGCCGTCCGGTCCGACGACCGTGATCGTCGAGAAGTCGGCCTGCATCGTCTCGTTGAACTCCAGCGAGACCCGGGCGGGACCGGCGTCGAGAGTGGTGCCGTCGGCGGGGTCGCTGCCGATCAGACGGGTGTGGGCGGACGCGACGCCGGTGCCGAGCAACAGGGCGAATCCGCACAGCAGGGTCAGGGCCACGGTACGCAGGGTGCGGGTCATCGGTTGCTCTCCTTCGCGTTGCGTCGGTTCTGGAGGACGGCTCCGCCGCCGAGGCCGAGGCCGAGTGCCCCGACCAGCAGGCCCGCGCCGCCGATCCAGCGGGCCGTGTCGTCGCTGGTGGCCGCCTCGGTTCCGGAGTCGGCGGGCAGCAGTTCGACGGTGGGGGCCGGGCGCTCGGGCTCGGAACCGTCGGTGTTGGGCGGCTGGTCCCACGCCACGACCTCGCCGTCGTCGTAGGTCTGGACGGTCGGGAGCACCAGCGCGTCGGTGTCGGTGGGCAGCGGGCCCAGCGACAGGGCGAAGTCGGCGAACTGGCCGGGCCCGATGCGGACGCCGGGGTCGGCGGTCCAGGTGACGCCGGTGACGGTCTCGCCGCTGCGTGCGAGCACGGCCGTCCAGCCGGGCACGGGGCTGGTGCGGACGGAGCGGATCGGGTGGTCGGCGGGCAG
Source organism: Pseudonocardia abyssalis (assembly GCF_019263705.2). NCBI lineage: Bacteria > Bacillati > Actinomycetota > Actinomycetes > Pseudonocardiales > Pseudonocardiaceae > Pseudonocardia > Pseudonocardia abyssalis. The sequence goes on along the minus strand of NZ_JADQDK010000001.1, from coordinate 4,824,788 downwards.
CGTGACCTGCAGCGCGACGGTGCCCGCGGTCTCGGACTCGGTGGGCACGCGCAGGTTGACGACGCCGTAGCCGCCCTGGCGGGCTTCGCCGGGCTGGGCGGTGACGTGGGCGAACGCGGGAGTCGTGCCGAGCAGCACGAGTGCGCCCGCGGACGTGAGGACGGTGACGGCGCGCAGCGCGAGCCGTCGGGGACGTGTGGACATGGTGATCTCCGGAGGTGGGGTGCAGGTGGGGTCAGCACCCCAGCGGCGGACCCCTCCGGAGCCGGGCGGCGGCGAGCGCCCCGGCCAGACGCAGGCCGGTGGCGGGCGCGGCCGGGACCGGGGTGGCCAGCGGGCGCCGGGCGGGCGGCGGCACGGGACGGCGGGGCAGGACCCAGGCCGCGCGCACCGCGTCGACGGCGGTCTCGGCGTGCCGCACCGCTGCGGCGACGACGAGGGTGGCCGCGCCGTGCATCACCCACATCCCGCCCGGTCCGAGCAGGGCGGGGGCCGCGGTGTGCGCGGGGTGCAGCAGTTCGAGGAGGTGGTGCAGCAGCAGTTGGCCGGCGGCGAGCGTGCCGAGGAGCCCGACGACCCCGGTGGCGCGGTCGGCGACCGTGACGAGGGCCCCGCACAGCAGGGGCAGGAGGACGACCAGGAGCGCGAGGTCGGGGACCGCGCCGCCGGCCGCGGCGTGACCCGCGGCCGTCAGCAGGGCGCTGAGCAGCGCCAACGCGCTCCCGCGCACTCCTGCACCGACGCCGATCACGCTCCCGACGGTAGTCGGTGGGTCAGCCGGTCGCGACGCCCAGGTGCGTCAGGAGGTCGATCTCGATGCGGTCGAGCTCGTGCCCGATGGCCTTGTACGCGGTGCGGCGCCGCGCCGTCGGCATCTGCTCGGCGGCGCGGACGGCGACGGCGAGGTCGGCCAGGCGGGGTCGCGTGTCGGCGACGAACGCCGTCGCGCCGTCGGTGGCGTGCGTCGTCGAGGACTCCAGCTCGGTGAGCGTCTCGGCCACGCGCGACAGCCGCGCGTGCAGCGCGCCGCCGGGGCCGGCGTAGGCGCCGAGCTGGTCGGCGGCGATGCCGAGCCGAGCGGCCTTGCGGGCATCCCACGCCCCGCGCGCCGCACCGGCCGCGGCCAGCGCGTACGGGGCGAGCAGCGGGGCCACGGCCGTGCCCACGCCGATCATCCGCTTCGCCTGCTTGCCGGTCATCGGCTTCTTCACCGCCTTGCCGACGTCGGCGGCCGCGTTCGTGACGGCCTTCGCCGGGTCGGTCCGTCGGGATCGTCGCCCCAGAGCCATGTGCGTCCTCCTCGACCGGATGGTGCACGCAGCCTATGACGATCAGCCCGGCCCGGCAGGCGCGGAGGTTGTCAGGGGTGCTCATTACCCTCGGGCGTGTGACGGCGACCGCTGGTACCTCCTGCCCCCCTGCCGTCCTGCTCGACGCCGGGTCGCTCACCCGGTGCCGTCGGCGGATCCACCTCGACCACGACCCGTCGGCGGTCGACGTCCCGCGCGCGCTGCCCGACCCGTCGCTGCAGCAGCGCCGGGCCGACGCCGCCGCGCACCGCGAGCAGTTCGGGGCGCAGCTCGCCGCCGTGCTGCCGGGCTTCGTCGCGGCCGGGAGCGCCGCGGCCACCGCCGCCGCCGTCGCGGAGCAGGCGCCGTACGTGTGGGGGGCGGTGCCGCCCTCCGACGGCGCCCGCCGCGGCGGGGCCGAGCTGCTCGTGCGCCTCGCCGGGGGCGGATACGTGCCGCTGATCGTGGTGCGGCACCGGATCACCGACCCCGGCACCGGGGCCGTCACCTCGCCCCTGCTGGCCCCGCACCCCGACCGCGCGCAGCCCGACGACGTCCGCAAGATCCGCTCGCAGCCACGCGACCTGCTGCGCCTGGCCCACCTGCACCGCCTGCTGCGCTCCGCGGGCTGGGCCCCGGCCGACGACGCGCGCCACGCCCACGCGGGCGGGGTCGTCGGGCTCGACGCCGACGCCGTGGTCTGGCACGACCTGCGCGCCGGGCACTGGCCGGGTGGGCGCTCCACCCTCGCCGAGTACGACGTCCGGCACGCCGACCGGTCGGCGGTCGCGCTCGCCGCCGTCACCGGAGCGCCCGCGCTCGCCGCGCCGTCGCGGGTCAACGAGTGTCGGCACTGCCCGTGGTGGCCCACCTGCGAGGCGGAGCTGCGCACCGTCGGCGACGTGAGCCTCGTCGTCCGGGGGGAGATGGCGGTGGCGCTGCGCGAGGTCGGCGTGCACACCGTCGAGCAGCTCGCCGCACTCGATCCCGTCGCCGAGCCCCCGGTCCCGTTCCCCGCACAGCCCTACCCCGACGTCGTCGCTCTGGCGAGGGCGTGGCGGCGCGACCTGTCGGTGGTCCGCCGCGTGCCGCGGGTGCCGGTCCTGCGCGCCGACGTCGAGGTCGACGTCGACATGGAGAGCTTCGGGGAGTCCGGCGCGTACCTGTGGGGTGCGCTGCTCACCCATCCCGGCGGCGCGCGCCCCGGTGACGACGCCGACGGCTACCGCGCGTTCGCCACCTGGGACCCGGTGCCCACCCTCGACGAGGCCCGCTCGTTCGCGGAGTTCTGGACGTGGCTCTCCGCAGTGCGGGCCCGTGCCGCCGCGTCGGGGCGCACGTTCGCCGCCTACTGCTACAACGAGCAGGCCGAGAACCGCTGGCTGCTGGGCTCCGCGCAGCGCTTCGCCGGGATGCCGGGCATCCCGCCGCTCGACGAGGTACAGGCGTTCATCGACGACCCGTCCTGGGTCGATCTCTTCGCGGTGGTCAACGACTGGTTCCTGTGCGCGCACGGCAAGGGCCTCAAGCGCATCGCCCCTGCCGCCGGGTTCGCCTGGCGCGACGCGGAGGCGAGCGGGGAGAACTCGATGCGCTGGTACCGAGACGCCGTGGGGCTGGACGGCGCCGCGCCCGACGCCGTCCAGCGCGCCCGGCTGCTGGAGTACAACGCCGACGACGTGGCCGCCACCCACGCGGTGCGGCACTGGATGACGTCCCCGGCGATCGACGACGTCCCGCTGGCGGCCGACCTCTGAGCTCGCTCCCGTGCGACGCCGAGCACGGTCGCCGGACCGGCGGTGATCAGCGTTTTCGGTACCGGTGACGGGCCCGGGCCCGCCGCGAGTTCCGAATCGGTGATTCATGGGGCCGGTCGATGATCACCGATTCGGAACCGGTAGCGGGTCAGGGCCCGTTCCCGGTACCGAACCGTCGATCATGGGCCCGTGGCCGGGCGGGTCCGGTCGTGCGGGCGGGGGCGGGGGGCGTCAGGCTGGCGCCGTGGCACCGACGAAGCACGAGCAGCGGGGGCCGGCCGGGGCCGCCTCCAGCACCCACTACCTCGGCACGTCCACGGCGATGTCCGTGCTCGCCCGCGGCGGCAACGCGTTCGACGCGGCGGTGGCTGCGGGGTTCGTGCTGCAGGTCGTCGAGCCGCACCTGTGCGGGCCGGGGGGTGAGGTTCCCGCGGTGTTCGTCACCGCCTCCGACGCCGTCCCGCGCGTGCTCTGCGGGCAGGGCGTCGCGCCGGCGGCGGCCACGATCGAGCGCGTCCGCGACGGCTTCGGCCTCCCGATCGTGCCGGGCACGGGGCTGCTCGCCGCGACCGTCCCCGGGGCGTGGGACGGCTGGCTGACGCTGCTGCGCGACCACGGCACCTGGAGCCTCGCCGACGCTCTCGCCCCCGCGCTGGCCTACGCGGCGGGCGGGTTCCCGCTGGTCCCGCGGATCGCCCCGACGATCGCGACCGTCGCCGACCACTTCCGCGCGCACTGGCCGTCGTCGGCGCGGACGTGGTTGCCGGACGGCTCGGTGCCCACGTCCACGCACCGGCTCCCGGCACTCGCCGCCACCTGGCGTCGGCTGCTCGACGCGGCCACCGGCCCGACCCGCGAGGCGCGGATCGACGCGGCCCGAGACGCCTGGTACCGCGGTTTCGTCGCCGAGGAGATCGCGGCGTTCTGCACGACCCCCGTGCGCGACGAGACCGGCCGTGACCACCCCGGGCTCCTCGTCGCCGACGACCTCGCCCGCTGGTCGGCGACCTACGAGGACGCGTTGACCGTCGACGTCGGCGGGGGGTGGACGGTGGCGAAGCCCGGCGGCTGGTCGCAGGGCCCGGTGCTCCCGCAGATGCTGCAGCTCCTCCGCGACGACGTGCGCTACGCCGACGGCGTGGCCACCGCAGACACCGTGCACCGCGCCGCCGAGGCCGCCAAGCTCGCCTTCGCCGACCGCGAGGCCTGGTACGGCGACAGCGCCCCGGTGCCGCTCGCCGCGCTGGTGTCCCGCGCGTACGCCGACGAGCGACGGGCGCTGATCGGAGTGGAGGCGTCGCGCGATCTGCGCCCCGGCACCCCCGACGGCCGCGCACCGCGGCTCGGTGGGTACGCCCGCCGACCGGGTATGCGGCGCAGCGACGGCACCGGCGGGCCCGGCGTCGGCGAGCCGACCGTCGGCCGGACCGGGGCCGTCCGCGGCGACACCGTGCACGTCGACGTCGTCGACGCCGCGGGCAACATGGTCTCCGCGACGCCCTCGGGCGGCTGGCTGCAGTCCTCCCCGACGATCCCCGCGCTCGGCTTCTGCCTCGGCACCCGCGCGCAGATGTTCTGGCTGGAGGAGGGACTGCCGTCGTCGCTGGTCCCGGGCCGGCGCCCGCGCACCACGCTGTCCCCGTCGCTGGGGCTCCGCGACGGCGAGCCGCGGCTCGCGTTCGGCACCCCGGGCGGTGACCAGCAGGACCAGTGGCAGCTGTGCTTCTGGCTCGCCCACACCGTCGGCGGGCTCGACCTGCAGGCCGCGATCGACACCCCCGCCTGGCACTCCACCGCGTTCCCCGGCTCGTTCGCCCCGCGCGGCTGGGAGCCGGCCGGTCTCGTCGTGGAGTCGCGGTTGGGAGCGGCGACGCTCGCCGACCTGCGCCGACGCGGGCACGAGGTCGTCGACGCGGGGGAGTGGGCGCTCGGCCGGATGTGCGCGGTGGGCCGGGGTGAGGGCCCGCTGCTCCGGGCCGCCGCCGACACCCGCAGCGGCGTCGGCGCCGCCGCCGCCCTCTAGAACGGCCCTGGCCCGGCCCCACCCCCCATCCGCGAGTCGCTGCTTCCCCGCCCGCGAGTCGCGAGATCCCCGCCCGCGAGTCGCTGTTCCTCGGCCCGCGAGTTGCGGCCCCCCGTTCGCGAGTCGCGTCCGTGAGCTGGACGCCGTCGGCGGTGCGGAGCGTGCGCCGACCCCGACTCGTGGGCGGGGAAGTCGCGACTCGCGGAGGTCCGTGGAGGCGGATCGCGCCGGTCCCGCCGTGCGTAGCCTGGGCCGATGGGACTGTTCGGACGTCGGAAGATGGTCACCGCCGACCGTGCGCTGCCGGGGCGGCCGACGCCGTTGCCCGTGACGGGCCGGCACGTGATCACCGGTCAGCGCATCGCGCCGCCGTTCCCGGCCGGCCTGGCCACCGCCGTGTTCGGCATGGGGTGCTTCTGGGGTGCCGAGCGGCTGTTCTGGCAACTGCCGGGGGTCTGGTCGACGGCCGTCGGCTACGCGGGCGGGTTCACCGAGAACCCGACCTACGAGGAGACGTGCTCGGGCCGCACCGGGCACGCCGAGGTGGTGCTGGTCGTGTTCGACCCGGCCCGGATCGGTTACGCCGACCTGCTCCGGACCTTCTGGGAGGGGCACGACCCGACTCAGGGCATGCGCCAGGGCAACGACCGCGGCACGCAGTACCGCTCGGCCGTCTACACGATCGACGACGACCAGCGCACCCTCGCGGAGGCAGCCGCCGCGTCGTACGCCGACGCGCTGACCGCCGCCCGACGCGGCGCCGTCACCACCGAGATCGCGCCGCTCGGCACGTTCTTCCACGCCGAGGACCACCACCAGCAGTACCTCGCGAAGAACCCCGGCGGTCACTGCGGGATCGGCGGCACCGGAGTGGCCTGCCCCGTGCTAGCATGATCATATGTAGCGGCACTCTGTAATGCTCTTATAGAACAGCATTACAGATCATCACTACAGCAAGGAGTTCCGTGCCCATCGGGACACGTTCGGCGCGGGCCGAGGCCACGCGCACCCGGATCGTCGATGCCGCTGCGCCACTGTTCGTCGAGCGCGGCTACCTGGACACCACCATGTCCGGGCTGGCGAGGGCCGCCGGGGTCGCCGTGCAGACGCTCTACCTCTCCTTCGGCAGCAAGGCCGCGGTACTGGAGGCCGTTCTCGACGCGGATCGCGAGGATCACCGGTCCGGGTGGGATCCGCGGTCGGCGCCGGACGGTCCGGCGGTCCTGTCCGCATACGTCGAGGCGGCCGCGGCCGAGGTCGCCCGCAGGCATCCGCTCGACGCCGTGCTCCGCGCCGCGGCCGCCGACCCCGACCCCGCCGAGCTACTCGACCGCTCCCGGCGCGCGGCACTGGCCGCACACGCCCGCGTCGTCGACGAGCTGGCCGACCGGCCCGGCTTCACGACCCGGGTGTCACTGCAGCGGGCCACCGAGATGCTCGACGCCCTGCTGTCCCCCGAGGTTTACGGGCGGCTCGTCGTCGGCCACGGCTGGACCGTCCCGGACTGGTCGGACTGGACCACCCGCCACCTCCGGGCGGACCTGTTTCCCTGACGGCCGCGCTCGCACACGTTCCGATACCTCGCACTGGCACAGCGTCTGCGACGAGCCAGGGGCCCTGCGACGGCAAACTCGCCGGGCGTCGTCCGCAAACTCGCCGGGCGTCGTCCGCAAACTCGCCGAGGGCTGAGGCAAACTCGCCGGGTGTCGTCGGCAAACTCGCGGGGTGGGTGGCGCTCGCCGGGGCCGCTCGCCCGGCAGGTGGGGGAGACTCGGGGCATGAGTGAGCACGTCGACGTGCCTGCCCCGACCCATCCCGCCGCCCCGGAGCTCGCCGTCTCCGTCCTGCCCGCCCCCGGGCCGATCGGGGCGCTCACCATCGGCGTCACCGGGGTGGGGTTCGCGCTGGTCGTGTTCGGTGACGACCGCGCCACCGCCGCACGGGCGGCGACCCGGCTGGGGGCCGGGGTCGTTGAGTCCGCCGACACCGAGGCGCACGCCCAGCTGACGGAGTACCTCGCGGGCGGACGGCGCGTGTTCACGACGCCGCTGGACTGGCGCCTCACCTCCGGCTCCCAGCGCCGGGTGCTGGAGTCGCTGTTCACCTCCGTGCCGTTCGGGGCCACCGTCACCTACGGGGAGCTGGCCGTCCGCAGCGGACTGGGGAACCCGCGCGGCGTCGGCTCGATCATGGGTTCCAACCCGATCCCGGTCGTCGTGCCGTGCCACCGCGTGCTGGGTGCCGACGGGCTGGGCGGGTTCGGCGGCGGCCGGGCCACGAAGGAGTGGCTGCTGGCACTGGAGGGCGTACTCCCGGCCGCGCTGGACTTCTCGTGAGCATCGACGTCTTCGACCCCCGGGTCTTCGCCGCCGGCGTCCCGCACGAGGCGTTGCGCACACTGCGCGACACCGATCCGGTCAGTTGGCAGGACGAGCACGAGGTCGGCATCTGGCCCGCCGGTCCGGGGTTCTGGGCCGTCACCCGCTACGACGACGTCCGCCACGTGCTGCGCACCCCGCAGGACTTCTCCTCGTCGCTGGGCGCCACGCAGATCCGCGACCCCGACCCCGCCGACCTGCCGTTCATCCGACGGATGGTCCTCAACATGGACCCGCCCGAGCAGGTGCGGCTGCGCACGCTCGTCACCGGCGCGTTCACCCGCAGGCGCCTGGAGCGCTTCGCGGACGGGATCCGGGAGCGGGCGCGGGCGCTGCTCGACGCGGCCGGCGACCGCTTCGACCTGACCGACGTCACCGACGACCTGCCGCTGCAGAACCTGTCCGACCTGCTCGGCGTGCCGTACGCCGACCGCCCGCTGCTCAAGGAGTGGACCGACCGCGTCATCGGCTACCAGGACCCCGAGCACGCGGTGGTCGTCACCGACGCCGACGGGCGCCCGGTCAACCCGCGCTCGCCCGCCCAGCTGGCCGACATGTTCGCCTACGCCGGGTCCCTCGCCGACGCCAAGCGCGCCCACCCGGCCGACGACGTGATGACCGCGCTCGTGCAGGCCGAGGTCGACGGCGAGCGCCTCACCGACGCCGAGCTGCACATGTTCTTCTTCCTCCTGGTGATCGCGGGCAACGACACCGTCCGCAGCGCGCTGCCCGGCGGCGTCCTGACGCTACTGCGCAACCCCGACGAGTACGCCCGCCTGCGCGCCGACCCGGGCCTGCTGCCCGGCGCGATCGAGGAGATGCTGCGCGTGCACCCTCCGGTGCTGACGTTCCGCCGCACCGCCACCCGCGACCTCGTGCTCGCCGGGCGGGAGATCGCGGCGGGCGACAAGGTCGTCGTCTACCACTGCTCCGCCCACTCCGACGAGCGCCGCTTCCCCGACCCGCTGCGCTTCGACCCCGCGCGCACCCCGAACGAGCACCTCGCGTTCGGTCAGGGCCCGCACCTGTGCCTCGGCGCGGCGTTCGCCCGCCTCCAGATGCGCGCGTTCTTCACCGAGTTCCTCGCGCGGCCGCCGGTCGAGCTCGACGGCGAGCCGCGCCGCCTCACGTCCAACTTCATCAACGGCCTCACCCGCCTCCCCGTGCGCGTCACCCCGGCAGGGGGGCACCGGAGGAGGGGCGGATGATCCTCCCCACTACCGTGGGTGGCCGAACGACCGCGGGAGGTTCGCGTGCGCAGGACGGTTCGGATGGTGGCGGTGCTCGGCCTCGCCGTCGCACTGGCCGGGTGCGCGGAGCCGGGGCAGCTCGGCGACCCCGTCGAGAAGACGACGACCGACGCGCCGCAGGTCGTCGACGGATCGGCCCCGCGGCTGCCGCAGCTGCTCGGCAGCGGCCTGGTCGAGCAGCCGTTGCAGGTCGAGACGCCCGGGCCCGCCGTCTACTCGGTGCGCACCGCGAGCATCCCGCCCGGTGTCTCGATCGGCTGGCACCGGCACCCCGGCACCGAGACGACGATCGTCACCGCGGGCGCCGTGACGCTCCAGACCCGCGACGGCTGCGACCCCGTCACCTACGAGGCGGGTGAAGCCCTGTTCGTCCCCGACGCAGTGCCGCACACGCTGCGCAACGACGGCGACGTCACCGCGGAGCTCGTCGTCGCCTATCTGCTCGCGCCGGGTGCCCCCGACCAGCTCAGCGCCCCTGCGGCGTGCCCCGCCGCCTGACGAACGCTCCCGCCCGCAGGGGCTCCGGTGTGGGACAGTTGACGGCGTGGGAACGAAGACGGTCGCCGGCGTCGACGGACGCACCTGGCAGGTGCGACGCAACATCGAGTGGTCCGTGCCCGCGACGGGCGACGACTTCGAGCACGACGTCGACGGCGGCCGCGGCGCCGCGGTCCTCATCCTGTCCGCGCTGTTCCTGTTCTGGGTGATCCTGATCGTCTGGACGCCGTCGCTGGTGCACATCCCGTGGTTCCTGGTCGTGCTGGCCGTGGCGGTGCTGCTGTTCTTCCCGATCCGCTGGTGGCTGCGCAGGCCGTGGACGGTCGTCGCCGAGACGGCGGGCAGCTACGACCAGCCCGCCGAGCGCTGGACGGGCCTGGTCCGGGGCGGGGCGAAGGCCCGCGAGGAGCTGCGGATCGTCGTGCGGCGGCTCCGTACGCAGGGCACGCCCGGTCACGCCGACAGCCCGCTGCAGCCGGTGAACTGAGGCCGATGCCCGAGCTTCCCGAGGTCGAGGCGCTGGCCCACCACCTTCGCGAGCACGCGATCTACCGGCCCGTCGCGCGCGTCGACGTGGCGTCCATGAGTGCGGTCAAGACGTTCGACCCGCCGGTCACCGCGTTGGCCGGGCGGGTCGTCACCGGGGCGGCGCGGTACGGCAAGTTCCTGTCCGTCGAGTTCCTCGACCGGCCCGACGACCCGCTCCACCTCATCACCCACCTGTCCCGGGCCGGCTGGCTGCGCTGGCACGACACGGCGACCCTCACCCCGCCCAAGCCCGGCCGCGGGCCGCTGGAGCTGCGGGTGCACCTCGACCACGTCGGCGGGCCGGGTTTCGACCTCACCGAGGCCGGCACCCAGAAGCGCCTCGCCGTCTACCTGGTGACCGACCCCCAGCAGGTCCCCGGCATCGCGCGCCTGGGCCCCGATGCGCTCGCGCTGTCCCGCGACGAGTTCGCCGCCCTGCTCACCGGGCGCGGCGAGCGGATCAAGACGCTGCTGGTGGAGCAGACGGTGCTCTCGGGCGTCGGCAACGCCTACAGCGACGAGATCCTGCACACCGCGAAGATCTCGCCGTACGCGTCGTCGGGGCGATTGGGCACCGATCAGGTCGACGCGCTGTATGCGGCGCTGCGCTCGGTGCTCACCGACGCCGTCGACCGATCGGTGGGGCAGAAGGCGGCGGAGCTGAAGGGCGAGAAGCGCTCCGGCCTGCGGGTCCACGCCCGGACCGGCCTGCCGTGTCCCGTCTGCGGCGACATCGTCCGAGAGGTCTCCTTCGCGACGAAGTCGTTCCAGTACTGTCCGGGTTGTCAGACCGGCGGCAAGCCGCTGGCGGATCGTCGACTGTCCCGGCTGGTGAGGTAGAGGCGTGGAAGCGTTGTCCCCGGCCCTCCTCGTGCTGGCCGGCCTCCTGGTCATCAGCGTGGCCGCAGCCGTCTTCTACTTCCTCCGCAACAAGCGCAACACCTTCGCCAACCCGCTGGAGAAGGCGACGTTCGGCACGCTGCACACGGTCGCGCTCGCCGCGCCCGCGCTGCGCGAGGGCCTGTCGCCGCAGTCGGCCCGCTTCGCCCTGCCCTACCTGCGCACGCTGCTGGAGACCTGCGCGCTGGCGATGACCGACAGCCGCGGCGCCACGCTGGCCTGGGACGGCGACTCCGACCAGCACCAGCCCGACGTCCGGGTGCTGGCCGAGAAGGTGATCGCCACCGGGCGCCAGGACGTCCTGTCGCACACCTCGATCTCCTGCGACCACCCCGGCTGCGAGGTGCGCGGCGTCGTCGTCGTGCCGCTGGAGTCCGACGGCAACATCATCGGCACCCTCGCCGCGCTCACGACGTCGACGGCCGGGCCGGTCCTGCTGCGGGCCACCGCGGAGGTCGCGCGCTACGTCTCCAGCCAGCTGGAGCTCGCCGAGCTCGACGAGTCGCGGCGGCGCCTCGACCGCGCCGAGGTCCGCGCCCTGCGCGCCCAGATCTCCCCGCACTTCATCTACAACGCGCTGACGACGATCGCCTCGTTCATCCGCACCGACCCGGTCCGGGCCCGGGAGCTGCTGTTGTCCTTCGCCGACTTCACCCGCTACTCGTTCCGTACCGCGGGGGAGTACACGACGCTGAAGGAGGAGCTGACCAACATCGAGCGCTACATCGAGCTCGAGAAGGCCCGCTTCTCCGATCGGCTCAACATCAAGCTGCAGATCGCGCCCGAGGTGCTCGGCGTCGTGCTGCCGTTCCTCGCGCTGCAGCCGCTCGTCGAGAACGCGGTGCGGCACGGACTCGCGGGCAAGCCCAGCGGCGGCACGATCACCCTCACCGCCGAGAACGCCGGATCCGAGTGCGTGATCATCGTCGAGGACAACGGCGTCGGCATGGACCCCGCGCGGCTCACCGAGGATCTCGACGACGCCCACCTCTCCGGCGCCCACGTCGGGCTGGGCAACGTCGACGACCGGATGCGCTCGGCCTTCGGCGACGACTTCGGGCTGGTCGTGGAGACCAACATCGGCGAAGGCATGAAGATCACCCTGCGGGTGCCGAAGTTCCGCGCCAACGTCCGGGTGTGATCCGCGCGTAGCGTGGCCGGCATGGACGTGCTGCGCTTCCCCGACGCCCTGACCTCCCGGCTCCCCGGAGCACGCTCCGACAAGCCCGTCGTGTCCCTGGTGCGGCTGCACGGGGTGATCACGCCGACGGCCGGTCCGGTGCCGCGGGCGGTGATCAACGCCCAGACCGTCGAGAAGACGCTGGAGCGGGCGTTCGCCCCCGACCGGCTCGCCGCGGTCGCGCTGCTGATCAACTCGCCGGGCGGGTCGCCGACGCAGTCCGCGCTCGTCGCCGACGCGATCCGCCGCCACGCCGACGAGAAGGGCGTGCCGGTGCTGGCGTTCTGTGAGGACGTCGCCGCGTCCGGCGGGTACTGGCTCGCGTGCGCTGCCGACGAGATCCACGCGCACCCGACCTCGCTCGTCGGCTCGATCGGGGTCGTCAGCCAGGGCTTCGGGCTCGACGGCCTGATCGAGCGCTACGGCGTGCGGCGCAGGCTCTACACCGCGGGCGGGTCCAAGGCGCGGCTCGACCCGTTCCTCCCGGAGAAGCCCGAGGACGTCGCCTGGCTGCGCGATCTGCAGGACCAGCTGCACACGATGTTCCGCGACTGGGTGACCTCGCGCCGGGGCGACCGCCTCGCCGCCGACGCCGATCTGTTCACCGGCGAGGTCTGGACCGGCGCGAAGGCGGTCGGGCTGGGCCTGGCCGACGGCCTCGGCACCGCCCACTCGGTGCTGGGCGAGCGGTACCCCGACGCCGAGCTGGTGACCGTCGACGCGCGCAAGCCGCTGCTCGCCCGACTGGGGCTGGGCGGTCCGGCCGCGGGCGGTGCCCCGTTCGGGACGGACGGCCTGCTCGGGATGGTGCAGGCGGCCGAGATACGCGCGAACTGGGCACGGTACGGTTTGTAGCGGCGTGTGATCGAACGAACCCGAATGGTGCGTGCCTCTGGCACTCACACGGATTGGCCGTCACCATGGTTGACGGCACCCGTGATCGTCGCGGGCAGGATGAGGAGATCGTGGACAGCAACGACAGCTCCGGTGGCCTGGTCGTCCTCGCCGTGGACGACGAGGAACCGGCACTCGAGGAACTCGCGTACCTGCTGGGCGAGGACCCCCGTGTCGGCCTCGTGCTCAAGGCGTCCGACGCCACGGACGCCCTGCGGATCCTGAACAGCCGCCAGGGCGTGCGCGAGGCGGCCACGGCCGGTCAGGCCCCGCGCGGGTCGATGAACCAGGCCACGGGCACCCGGGTCGCCGAGCGCACCGACGTCGAGGTCGTGTTCCTCGACATCCGGATGCCGGGCCTCGACGGGCTCGAGCTCGCCCGCGTGTTCTCCTCGATGGCGGTCCCCCCGTCGGTGGTCTTCGTCACCGCGCACGACGACCGCGCCGTCGACGCCTACGAGGTCGGCGCCGTCGACTACCTGCTCAAGCCACTGCGCTCCGAGCGACTCTCCGCATCGATCGACCGGATCCTGGCCAGCCGCACCGCGGCGATGGCCGAGCCGGTGCAGCAGGAGAACGGCGAGGACGAGGTCATCCCCGTCGAGCTCGCGGGCACGACGAAGCTCGTGCCGCGCTCGGCCGTGCGTTATGTGGAGGCCCAGGGCGACTACGCCCGGCTGCACACCCACGAGGGCAGCCACCTCGTCCGCATCCCGCTCTCGGTGCTGGAGGACCGCTGGCGCGACGCGGGTTTCGTCCGCATCCACCGCTCGTTCCTGGTGTCGCTGCCGCTGGTCACCGAGCTACGGCTGTCCGGGTCCGGTTACGTCGTGCGCGTCGGCACCGGGCCCGACTGCGCCGAGCTGCCCGTGAGTCGCCGGCACACCCGCGAGCTCAAGGACCGGCTGGTGCGTGCCACGAAGCAGGCGTGGAGCCAGCGATGACCGCCCACGGCGCGTAGCGGGGTTCTGCTGTGAGCACCTTCATCGACGGCGCACCGCCGTCGGTGACTCCCGGGCCCGACGACGGCGACCCCGTCGGCGGTCCCGGCGACACCGGTCCCGCCTGGCTGCAGGAGGAGATCCGGCGCCGGATGGCCGAGCGTCGCTCGGGGGCGGGCGGCCGGCACGCGCGCCGCGATCCCGCAGGCGAGCCGCCCGGCGGCGTCGGGCACGTCCCGCGGCACTCCGTGGCCACCCCGGGGCCGGGTGCGCCCAAGCCCAGCCCGATCGGCGGGCCCTCGCTGCCCCCGTCCGGTGCCCCGGCGCGCCGGGGCCGTCCGGCCGAGGCCGACGAGAGCTGGTCCGGGCCCGAGACCGAGGTCCGCACCGACGACGACGCCGCGCCGTCCGGCCGGCGGATCCCGCGCGCCTACCGGCCCGGGGCCCGGGGCGTCCCCAGCGACGCCCCCGCCACGTTCGGCGGTCCCGCCTTCGCCGAGGGCGCCACGCGGCAGTCCGTCGCGCCCCCGCCCGACACCCGCCTGCCCGACACCCCCCCGCGCGACGAGTTCGGCGGCCCCGAGTTCGCGGCCGCCCGGGGCGAGCTCGACGACCGCGACGACGGGTCGTTCTCCGCCGTCGTCGCCCTCGGGCCCGCGGCGGTGAGCGCGCCGGAGGCCCCGGCCGTCCGGGATCTCCCCGCCCAGGATCCCCCCGGCCCCGACTTCCCCGGCCTCGAACCCGACCGTCCCACCCTCGACACCTCCGGTGCGGACGGTCCCGCCCGGCCGTCGGTCGCCGCCGGGTCCGACGTCCTGCCCCCGCGTGCCCCGGCCCGGCTCCTCGCCGCTCCTGGGATCCCCGTGCTCCCCGCCCCCGTGGCCGCGCCTCCCACGACCGCGATGCCGACCACCGCCCTGCCGCACACCGCCCCGCCCCTGTCCGCCCCGCCCCGGCCCGCGGACCACCGGTCCTCCTCACCGCGGGTGCTCGACCCGGCCGACCGGCTCGACCTCACCGGACCGCTGACGCCGGTCGACGACGACCTGCACGACGACGACGGCCCGGACGGCGACCCCGACGGCGGCTTCGACGACGGCGACGACACCGTGCTGTGGAGCGCCCACATGCCCCCGGCGGCCCCGGACGGCACCGCGCTCGCCACCCCCGCGCTGCCGATCGACGTGCCCGAGCCCCGGTCTGCGGAGCCGGGCGAGCCCGTCACCGAGTCCGGGCTCCCGGTGCGCCGGGTCAAGGTCATCCTGTCCGAGCGGCGCAACCAGGCCCACCCGGTGCGCACCGTCGTCGACATCCAGGAGGGCGGCGCGGTCGGGGAACTGCTGCGCAGCAACCTGATCGGGTCCCAGCTCACCGTCGCGCTGCGGTTCGCCCTGTTCGCCGCCCTCACCCTCGGCCTGCTGCCGCTGGCGTTCGCGGTGTTCCCCGAGATCGGCCGCACCGAGGTGCTCGGCCTGCGGCTGCCGTGGCTGCTGCTCGGCGTGCTCGTCTACCCGTTCCTTCTCGGCCTGGGTTGGTGGCACACCCGCACCGCGGAGCGTGTGGAGCAGAACTTCGCCGACCACGTCCAGGACTAGCGCGTGAGCCCGTCCGCGCAGTACGCCCTCGTCGCGATCGGGCTGGTCGGGATCGTCTCGGCGGTCATCGGCTCGTACGGGGTGCGGGTCGCACGCAGCACATCGGACTTCCTGGTGGCCTCGCGCACCGTCGGCCCGGTGGCCAACGCGAGCGCGATCTCCGGGGAGTACCTGTCGGCGGCGTCGTTCCTGGGCATCGCCGGGCTGATCCTGCGGGAGGGCGCCGACGCGCTCTGGTACCCGGTGGCGTTCGTCGCGGGCTACCTGGCGCTGGTGCTGTTCGTGGCGGCTCCGCTGCGCCGCTCCGGGGCCTACACCGTCCCGGACTTCGCCGAGGTCCGGCTCGCCTCACCGCTGCTGCGTCGCGTGTGCACGGTGTTCGTGCTGGTCATCGGCTGGCTCTACCTCCTCCCGCAGCTGCAGGGGGCGGGCCTCGCGCTCACCACCCTCACCACGCTGCCGGCGTGGACCGGTGTCGCGGCGGCCGGGGTGGTGGTGCTCGCGACGGTCGTGGGCGGCGGGATGCGGTCCATCACGTTCGTGCAGGCGTTCCAGTACTGGCTCAAGCTGACGGCGCTGCTGGTGCCGGCCGTCGTGGTGCTCGGCATCTTCCTCAACGACACCCACACCTTCGACCGCCCGACGGCGCCCACCTTCCCGGCCGAGACGACCGTGGCGATCCGCACCGACGTCGTGCTGCAGGTCGTCGAGCCGGTCCGGGTCGCCGCCACCGGCGACGTCGACGGGTCGGCGGTCGACGGCCCGCTGGAGTGGGCGCCCGGGTCGCACCAGGTCCTCGCCGGGAGCCGGCTCGTGTTCCCCGCCGACTCCCCGGTGCCGACCGTGCTGGGCACGCCCGCGACCGACCGGGAGTGGCTCGAACCGATGTCCGGCGACCGGCCCGACCAGCTGCTGGAGATCTACTCCATCCTCATCGCCGGGTTCCTCGGCACGATGGGCCTGCCGCACGTGCTCGTGCGCTTCTACACCAACCCCGACGGCCGCGCGGCCCGCCGCACCACCGTCATCGTGCTGGCGATGATCGGCGGCTTCTACGTCCTGGTCACGCTCGTCGGCGCGCTGTCGCGGCTCTACACGCCGCAGCTGCTGGTCAGCGGCCAGACCGACGCCGCCGTGCTGCTCGTCCCGGTCGCGGCGCTCGGGCCGGGCCCGCTCGGGTGGCTGCTCGGCGCGCTCGTCGCTGCGGGGGCGGCCGCGGCGTTCCTGTCGACGTCGTCGGGGCTCGTGGTGAGCCTCGCGGGTGTCCTGTTCACCGACGTGCTGTCCGGGCGGTGGCGCGACTTCCGGCTGGCCGCGGTGTTGTCGACGGCCGTGCCGCTCGCGCTCGCGCTGTCGGTGACGCGGCTGGACTTCTCGCTCACCGTGCCGCTGGTGTTCGCCGTGGCCGCGTCGACGTTCTGCCCGTTGCTCGTGCTCGGCATCTGGTGGCGCGGGCTCACCGCGCGCGGGGCCGTCGTCGGGGTGCTGGTCGGCGGCGGGCTGTCCGGGGCGAGCACCGCCGTCAGCATGTTCGCCGTCCTGCCCCCCGGCTGGATCGGGGTGCTGCTCAACCGCCCGGCCGCGGTCACCGTGCCCGCCGCGTTCCTGACGATGCTGCTCGTCAGCCGTCTCACGCGCGGCGAGGTGCCCGCCGACGTCGACCGCGCCCTGCTGCGCCTGCACGCTCCCGAGCGGCTGGGCCTGAGCCACGACCGGCTCGACGACGATCCCGACCCCGATCCGGCGTGACACCCCCGTCCGGGGGGCGGGTGGTGACCGAACGTAGGTCCACTTGCCATAGTGGCGGCATGCCACCCGCCGCGTTACCTGTGTGGGTGACGGCGTGAGCACGGCCGCACTGGTCGGGCTGGGTGCGATGGTGCTCGTCGCCGTCGTCACCGCGGTGATCGGTTCGCTCGGTGTGCGGGTCGCGCGTAGTACCTCGGACTTCCTGGTCGCCTCGCGCACGGTGGGCCCGAAGGCCAACGCCGGGGCGATCTCGGGGGAGTACCTGTCGGCGGCGTCGTTCCTGGGCGTCGCCGGTCTGATCCTGCGCGACGGCGCCGACGCGCTCTGGTACCCGATCGGGTTCACCGCCGGATACCTGGCGCTGGTGCTGTTCGTGGCCGCGCCGCTGCGCCGCTCGGGGGCGTACACGGTGCCCGATTTCGCCGAGGCCCGCCTCGCCTCGCCGGTGCTGCGCCGGGTCTGCACCGGCCTGGTCCTGCTCATCGGCTGGCTCTACGTGCTGCCGCAGCTCCAGGGCGCCGGGCTGACGGTCACGATCGTCACCGGCGGGGTGCTGCCGTCCTGGGTGGGCGTCCTCGCGGCGGGGATCGTCGTCGTCGCGACGGTCGTGCTCGGCGGGATGCGCTCGATCACGTTCGTGCAGGCGTTCCAGTACTGGCTCAAGCTCACCGCGGTCGCGCTGCCGGCGATCGTCGCGGTCGTCTACTTCCTCGGCGACGCCCAGGAGTTCGACCGCCCGGCGCCGCCGCAGTTCCCCGGTGCCACCACCGTCGACATCCGCACCGACGTCCTGCTCGACGTGCGGGTGCCGACCGAGCTCGTCGCCACCGGCCGGATCGACGGCATCGACGTCCGCGACGCCGGGCTGCGCTGGGAGCCCGGCCTGCACGCGGCTGAGGAGGGGGCCCAGCTCGGGTTCGCCGCGGGCGCGACGGTGCCGGTCGTCGCGGGCACCCCGGCCGACGACGCCGAATGGATCACCCCGTTCCCGGAGGGCAGGCAGAACGGCCTGCTGGCGGTCTACTCGCTGATCATCGCCACGTTCCTGGGCACGATGGGCCTGCCGCACGTGCTCGTGCGCTTCTACACCAACCCCGACGGGCGCACGGCCCGCCGCAGCGCCGTCGCCGTGCTCGCCCTGCTCGGCGGCTTCTACATCACGGTCACGGTGCTGGGGGCCCTCTCGCGGCTCTACACGCCGCAACTGCTGGTCAGCGGCGAGACCGACGCGGCGGTGCTGCTGCTCCCCACCGCGGTGCTGGGCACCGGCTGGGCGGGGATCGCGATCGGGGCACTCGTCGCGGCGGGTGCGTGGGCCGCGTTCCTGTCGACGTCGTCGGGCCTGATCGTCAGCGTCGCCGGGGTGCTGTCCACGGACGTGTTCCACCGCAGGCGGGTGCGCGACTTCCGGTTCGCTGCCGTGCTCGCCGGGATCGTGCCGCTCGGGCTCGCGCTGGGGGTGCAGCGGCTCGACTTCTCCGAGGCCGTCGCGCTGGTGTTCGCGGTGGCCGCGTCGACGTTCTGCCCGTTGCTGATGCTCGGCATCTGGTGGCGCGGGCTCACCGACCGCGGGGCGGTGGCCGGTCTGCTGGTCGGCGGTGTCCTGTCGGCGGGGGCGGTGGCGGTCAGCCTCGCGGGTCTCGGCGGCCCGGGCGTGCTCGGCGTGCTCCTCTACCGCCCGGCGATCGTCAGCGTGCCCGCGGCGTTCGCGACGATGGTGGTCGTCAGCCTGTTCACGCGCGACCGCCGGCCGACCGACGTCGACCAGATCCTGCTGCGCCTGCACGCTCCCGAGCGCCTCGGCCTCACCCGCGACCGCCTGACGGACCAGGACCGCCGCACAGTGCGTTAGGTATTGCGTGCGCTGTGTACCCGTTGGAGTATTCCCGCGTTCCCGTGTGGATGGCCCCTCGTTCGACTGGGTAGTGGGCCCTGCACGGGCCGAAGCCAGGACGAGGGAGGCCCGCCATGAGCATGGTCGGCGATCGATCGACGAGGACCGTCTACGAAGAGGTCCAGGACAGCGACGAGTTCGCGGCACTGCGGTCGCGGCTGCGGCGGTTCGTGTTCCCGATGAGCGCGGCGTTCCTGATCTGGTACCTCGCCTACGTGCTGCTCGCGTCCTACGCGCGTGACTTCATGGCGATCAAGGTGTCCGGCAACATCACCATGGGCCTGGTCATCGGCCTGCTGCAGTTCGTCACCACGTTCGCGATCACCACGATCTACGTGCGGTACGCCAACAAGCACCTCGACCCCGCGGCCGAGCGCATCCGGCAACGTGTCGAGGGTGGGCGTTGATGGTTCCAACCCAGGCGGCCGACCCCACGCAGGTCGGCAACGTCGGGCTGAACGTCGGCATCTTCGCCGCGTTCGTGCTCGTCACCCTGTACTTCGTCTACCGCGCCAGCCGCACCAACCGGTCGGCGTCGGACTACTACGCGGCGGGCCGCTCGTTCACCGGCCCGCAGAACGGCGTCGCCATCGCGGGTGACTACCTCTCCGCCGCGTCGTTCCTCGGCATCGCCGGCGCCATCGCGCTCAACGGTTACGACGGCTTCCTGTACTCGATCGGGTTCCTGGTCGCGTGGCTCGTCGCGCTGCTGCTGGTGGCGGAGCTGCTGCGCAACACCGGCAAGTTCACGATGGGCGACGTCCTCGCGTTCCGGATGCGCCAGCGGCCGGTCCGCGCCGCGGCGGCCACGTCGACGCTGGTCGTGTCGTTCTTCTACCTGCTCGCGCAGATGGCCGGCGCGGGCGGCCTGATCGCGCTGCTGCTGCAGATCCCGAACACCGACCGACTCGGCCAGAGCGTCGTGATCGCGGTCGTCGGCGTCCTCATGATCGTCTACGTGCTCGTGGGCGGCATGAAGGGCACCACCTACGTGCAGATCATCAAGGCCGGGCTGCTGATCGTCGGCGCCGCGGTGATGACGACGTGGGTCCTCGGCATCGTCGGGTTCAACCTGTCCGAGCTGCTCGGCCGGGCCGTCGCCAACAGCCCCGAGCGCGGCGAGGCCCTGCTCGCGCCGGGCCTGCAGTACACGAACCCGATCGACTTCATCTCCCTCGGCCTCGCGCTCGTGCTCGGCACCGCGGGCCTGCCGCACATCCTCATGCGCTTCTACACCGTGCCCACGGCCGTCGAGGCCCGCCGCTCGGTGGTCTGGGCGATCTGGCTGATCGGCGTGTTCTACCTGTTCACGCTGGTCCTCGGCTACGGCGCCGCGGCTCTCGTGGGTCCGGAGGCCATCGCGGCCGCCCCCGGCGGGCAGAACTCCGCCGCGCCGCTGCTGGCCTACCAGCTCGGCGGGGAGATCCTGCTCGGCATCATCTCCGCGGTCGCCTTCGCGACGATCCTCGCGGTCGTCGCCGGTCTGACGATCACGGCGTCGGCGTCGTTCGCGCACGACGTCTACGCCAACGTGATCAAGCGCGGCGAGGCGTCGCCGGACGCCGAGGTGCGCGTGGCCCGGATGACGGCGCTGGTCGTCGGTGCGGTCGCGATCGTCGGCGGGATCCTGGTCAACGGCATCAACATCGCGTTTCTGGTGGCGCTGGCGTTCGCCGTCGCGGCCTCGGCGAACCTGCCGACGACCCTGTACTCGCTGTTCTGGAAGCGGTTCAACACGATGGGCGCGCTGTTCAGCATCTACGGCGGCCTCGCCAGCTGCGTGCTGCTGATCGTCTTCTCGCCGGTGGTGTCCGGGCCGAAGAGCGTGATCCTCCCGAACGGCGGGTTCGCGTTCTTCCCGCTGGAGAACCCGGGCATCGTGTCGATCCCGCTGTCGTTCCTGCTGGGGATCATCGGCACCTACGTCGGCGGGTCGCGCCACTTCGACCACGCCAAGTACGCCGAGATGGAGGTCCGCTCCCTCACCGGCGCCGGGTCGGAGAAGGCGACCCGGCACTGATCCTCGTCCTCACCGGGGCCTGACTCCGGTGCGTGGGAGGATCGGCCGCATGACCGTTCCTTCCGTGCCGGCGGCGCAGGTGCCCGCCGAGGCCGCGATGCTCGACGTCCGCGAGACGAACGAGTGGGACGCCGGCCATGCGCCCGGCGCGCGACACCTGCCGATGTCCGAGCTCACCGCCCGCCTGACCGAGGTCCCCTCCGACGACCCGCTCTACGTCGTCTGCCGCTCCGGTGGCCGGTCGGCGCAGGTCGTGCAGTACCTCGTGGCGCAGGGCCACCCGGCCGTCAACGTCGAGGGCGGGATGCAGGGCTGGGCCGCGCAGGGCCGCCCGGTCGTCGCCGAGGGTGGCGCCGTCCCGGCGATCGTCTGAGCCCTCCGGTGCCTCCAGGACCGCAGACCTGTCCCCGCTGCCGTCGCACGTCGGCGCCGGAGGCGGGTCCGTTCTGCCCGTACTGCGGGCGGTACCTGGCCGCACTGGAGTGGGTGGCGCTCCCGCCCGCGCCCGACACCCCGCCCGTCGTACCCGTCCCTCGCCGGCCGTACGCGGGGCCGCCGCGCTACCGCCTGCGGCCGGCGGGCGGGTACCCGGCGCTGCCCTGGGTCCGGTCGTCCGGTCCGGCTGCTCCCGGGCCGCTCGCCGCGGCGCGCTCGGTCGCGGGCACCGTGGTTCCGCTGCTGTGGGCCACAGTGGCGGTCGCGCTGGTCGCCGCGGGCTCCGAGGCCTGGCGTTACGGCCTGCTGCTCGCCAGCCGCGCCGACGCCCTGAGCGCGCCGGTCGTCGCCGCGTCCGACGCACTGGTGCTCTCCGCGGGCACCATCGCCCCGATCCTGACCCTGCTCGTCGGCGCGCTCGTCGTGCTGTGGACGGTGCGGGCCACGGCGGCCGCGGCCACCGCGGCCGGGGTGGTGCCGTCGCGGCGGGCCCGCGACGTCGTCGTCGGCTGGGTGGTCCCCGGGGTGAACCTCGCCGTGCCCGGTGCGGTGTTCGCCGAGATCGAGCACACCGCGCTCGGCCGCCCCGCCGTCGAGCGGCCGCAGCCCTCGCGGCTCGTGCTCGTCTGGTGGGGACTGTGGGCCGCGGGCGTCGTGCTGTCGGCGGTGGTGCTGCTGTGGAGCCTGCGCACCGGCGTGCAGTCCCGGGCCGACGGCGTGGTGCTGCATGCGCTGCTCGACCTGCTCGCCGCGGCCGTCGCGGGCGTCACCGCGGTGCTGATCACCCGCCTGACCCGCCTGCTCGCCCCGGCCCGCACCGACCGTCGGGAACTGCTGGTCGCCGTCCGGCCGTGAGCGGGAACGGCCGTCCGGGCGAGCGTTCCCGCGCACGAGCTACCGCACGGGCAGCGTCCGCAGCCCGCGCATGACGAAGCTCGGACGCCGCTCGGGCTCGGCGGCGAGCGCGAGGTCGGGGAGCCGCGTGCGCAGCGCGTCGAGGGCCGCCGCGACCTCCAGGCGGGCCAGCGGGGCGCCCAGGCAGTAGTGCACGCCGAGCCCGAAGCCCAGGTGCGGGTTGTGCGAGCGGGTCACGTCGAGCTCGTCGGGCCGCTCGAACACCTGCGCGTCGCGCGCGGCCGCACCGAGCAGCGCCGCGATCCGGGTGCCCGCGGGCACGGGGTGCCCGGCCACCTCGGTGTCGACGACGGCCGTGCGCTCGAACAGCTGCAGCGGCGGGTCGTAGCGGATCAGCTCCTCGACGGCGGGGGCCAGCGGCGCCGTCGCGAGGACCGACCACTGCACGGGATGACGCAGCAGGGCGAGCACACCGTTGCCGATGACGTTGACCGTGGCCTCGTGCCCGGCCATCAGCAGCAGCGCCGCGGTGCCGACGAGCTCGTCGGACCCGACCCCGGCGGCGACGAGGTCGCTCACCAGGTCCTCCCCGGGGTGGCGGCGCCGGTGGTCGGCGAGACCGCGCAGCGCGTCGACGAACTCGGCACTCGCCCGCTCGGCGGCGGCCCGCCGGTCGCCGTCGACTCCCGGCTCGTACATCGCGACGATCGAGTTGGACCAGCCGCGCAGCGCCGACCGCTCCGGCTCCGGCACGCCGAGCAGCTCCGCGATGACCTCCACCGGCAGGGTCGCGGCGAGGCCGGCGATCACGTCGGCGCGCCCGTCGGCGGCGATGCCGGCCGCGAGGTCGTCGACCAGCCGGGTCGCCAGGCCGCGCACCCACGGTTCGAGCCGGGCGGTGTGGCCGCGGTTGAACGCGCCCGCGACGAGCCCGCGCAGCCGGTGGTGGGGCTCGCCCTCGCGCTCGAGCAGCGAGTTGCGGTGCAGCAGGTTGAACGCGCCGAACTCGTCGGCCGGTTCGGCGTCGGCCCAGATCCGGCCCAGGTCGCGGCCCCGTAGCAGCGCCGAGCAGGCCGCGTGCGAGACGGCGACGGGGGTGCCGAGCAGGGGGTGGTCGTGCACCGGGCCGAGCGCCCTCAGTACGGCGAACGCCGGGTAGGGATCGGCCAGGAAGCCGTGGTCGGCCGGGTCGAACAGGGGCACCGAGTGTCTCCCAACGTGACCAATTAGTGACTCAACGCATCCGGCGTCGTTGGACAAGTCACGGGCGGTGCCCGCATTCTGCCCTGGAGGGACGACGACGTGCTGCTCGCGCAACCGGCTGCGGTGGGGAACCCCACCGTCAATGTGACGATCTTCGGCGCATTCGTGCTGCTTACCCTGGTGGTGGTGCTCCGCTCCGGGCGGGGCAACCGGACCGCGGCCCACTACTACACCGGGGGCAGCAACTTCACCGGTGCGCAGAACGGCGTCGCGCTGGCCGGGGACTACCTCTCCGCCGCGGCGTTCCTGGGCATCGCGGGCGCCGTCGCCGTCTTCGGCTACGACGGCCTGCTCTACGCGATCGGCTCGTTCGTCGGGTGGCTGGTGGCGCTGCTGCTGATCGCGGAGTGGCTGCGCAACACCGGCCGCTACACGATGGGCGACGTCCTGAGCTTCCGGCTGCGTCAGCGCCCGGTGCGCTCCGCCGCGGCCACGTCGACGCTGCTGGTGTCGGTGCTCTACCTGATCGCGCAGATCGCGGGGGCGGGTGGCCTGATCGCGCTGCTGCTGGGCATCCCCAACTCGAACCGGTTCGCGCAGAGCGTCGTGATCGCGGTCGTCGGCGCCGTCATGATCGTCTACGTGCTGGTGGGCGGCATGAAGGGCACCACGTGGGTGCAGATCTTCAAGGCCAACCTGCTCATCCTGACCGGTCTGGTGCTGGCCGCGTGGGTGCTCGGGCGGTACGGGTTCAACTTCTCGAACCTGCTGGGCGCGGCGGTCGACAACAGCCCGAAGGGGGGCGAGGCGCTGCTCGCGCCGGGTCTGCAGTACGGGCGCACCGAGCTCTCGAAGATCGACTTCATCTCGCTGTCGCTGGCCGCGATCCTCGGCCCGGCGAGCCTGCCGCACATCCTCATGCGCTTCTACACGGTGCCCAACGCCCAGGAGGCCCGCCGTTCGGTGGTCTGGGCGATCTGGCTCATCGGCGGCTTCTTCCTGTGCGTGCTGGCGATCGGCTACGGCGCGACCGCGCTGGTCGGCGCCGACGTCATCGCGGCGTCTCCCGGCGCGTCGAACTCCGCGGCCCCGCTGCTGGCCTACCGACTCGGCGGGGAGCTGCTGCTCGGGATCGTCGCCGCGGTCGCGTTCGCCACGATCCTCGCCGTCGTCGCGGGGCTGACGATCGCGGCGTCCGCGTCGTTCGCGCACGACGTGTACGCCAACGTCATCAAGAAGGGACGGGCCGAGCCGGCCGAGGAGGTCCGTGTGGCCCGGCGGACCGCGCTCGTCGTCGGCCTGGTGGCCGTCGGCGGCGGGATCCTGGCCAACGGGCAGAACGTCGCGGTGCTCGTCGCGCTCGCGTTCGCGGTGGCCGCGTCGGCGAACATGGCGTCGCTGGTCTACTCGCTGTTCTGGAAGCGGTTCAACACCACCGGCGCGCTCTACAGCATGTACGGCGGGATGGGCACGGCCCTGTTCCTGGTGATCGTCTCGCCCGCCGTGTCGGGCCAGCCCACCTCGATGATCCCCGGCGCCGACTTCGCGCTGTTCCCGCTGGCCAACCCGGGCATCGTGTCGATCCCCCTGTCGTTCCTGCTCGGGGCGATCGGCACGTTCCTCGGCCCGCGCGACGACGACGCCGACCGCCGCTACGCCGAGATGGAGGTGCGCTCGCTGACCGGTGCCGGCGCCGCGGGCCGTCCGGCGGTCGCGTCCGTCGCGCCGCGGCCGACGGTCGATGCGTTCGCACCCCGCCCGACCCCGTCCCCGCGTCCCCGATAGCGTTTCCGGAACCATGGCGAAGAAGACACGTGTTGCGGCCCCGGCGGGGGAGAACCCGCGCCGCCCCTGCCCCTGCGGCTCCGGCAAGCGCTTCAAGGCCTGCCACGGCGCGGGTGACGACATCATCGTCACCCGCCCGTTCGAGGGCCTGGCCGTGGAGTGCGACCTCGTCGCCCTCCGCGAGTTCCTGCCGTCGGCCACCGCGCCCCTGACGCTGCGGACGCCGGCCGACCGGCCCGTCGTCATCGCGTCGGTGCTGCCCGGTGCGTCGGCCGCGCTGGTCCGGCCGAGCGGGGAGGTCCTGCTCGGCATGCAGGTCCAGACCCGGTCCGGCGACCTGTCCGCCGACCTCGCGCGCGCCCTCGAATGGGGTCTCGCGGCCGAGCCGGGCACCGCGCTGCCGAACGTCGGCCCCGCCCTGACCGGCACCGACCGGCTGCAGGACCTCGTCGACGTCGACGCCCCGCTCGACCTCACCGTGCACGGCGACTTCGCCTGGTGGGTGGCCCCCGAGGACGGGAGCGAGCCCACCGCTGAGGTGTTGGCCACCGTCGAGCGTGCCAACGCCGTCATCATGCCGACGGAGGCGGTCGAGGGCGACGGCGTCCGCGCCGCCTACTGGGTCGACACCGGCACCAAGGCGCACCTGCGCTGGGTTCGCCCGGAGCCGGAGGAGCGGCTCATCGCGGCGCTCGCCCGGCTGCAGGCCCGCGGGCAGCTCGGCATGGGCGAGGGCACGAAGTACGCGGGCTCCTTCCGCGCGCACGGCCTGCTCGTCCCGGTCTGGGACCTCGATCGCGAGCTGCACCCGTCGGAATGGTCGAAGCCGGTCACCGACTTCGCCGCGGGTCTGGAGACGGCGCTCGCCGACACCGCCCCGCTCACCTCCGACGAGCGCCGTGCCCGCGACGCCCTCGCGGGGAAACAGGTCACACTCCGCTAGTCGTGCGGAACAGCGGTGGGGATCCTGGTCCTTGTACGGGCCATGACCACCATCGCGATCATCGGAGCAGGACGCGGCCTCGGGGCCGCCGTCGCGCGGCGGTTCGGGGCCGAGGGCTTCTCCGTCGCGCTCATCTCCCGCAACCAGGTGCGGGTCGACGCCCTGGCCGATGACCTGAACTCCGAGGGCGTCCCCGCGCGCGGGTTCACCGCCGACGTCCGGGACCCGGCGTCGCTCTCGGCCGTCCTGGAGCGGGTGGCCGAGGAGCTCGGGCCGATCGAGGTCCTGCAGTACAGCCCGCTGCCGCAGAAGGACTTCATGCGGCCGGTGCTGGAGACGACCCCCGCCGACCTCGTCGGGCCGATCGAGTTCTCGATCTACGGCCCGGTCGCGGCCGTGCACCAGGTGATCCCGGGGATGCGCTTCCTCGGGGAGAACCGGGGCACCGTCCTGTTCGTCAACGGCGGGTCCGCCGTGACGCCCGGTCGCAACGTCACCGGTACGTCCGTGGCGTTCGCCGGCCAGGCGGCCTACGCCCAGCTGCTGCACGAGGTGCTCGGCGAGGAGGGCATCCAGGTATCGCAGCTGATCATCCCGGGCGCGATCGTCGCCGGGGATCCGGAGAAGGACCCCGCGGTGCTCGCCGGGCACCTCTGGGACCTGCACAGCAAGCGCGACCGTTTCCGCCACACCATCGGGAAGGACTGAACACATGAAGACCTGGTTCATCACCGGCACGTCCCGCGGCTTCGGTCGCGAGTGGGCCATCGCCGCCCTCGGGCGCGGCGACCGTGTCGCCGCCACCGCCCGCGACACCGCGTCGCTCGACGACCTCGTCACGAAGTACGGCGACGCGATCCTCCCGATCTCGCTCGACGTCACCGACCACGACGCGGCGTTCGCCGCGGTCGCGCAGGCGCACGGGCACTTCGGGCGGCTCGACGTCGTCGTCAACAACGCGGGCTACGGCCAGTTCGGCATGGTCGAGGAGCTGTCCGAGGCCGAGTCGCGCCAGCAGATCGAGGCCAACCTGTTCGGCACGCTCTGGGTGACCCAGGCGGCGCTGCCGTTCCTGCGCGAGCAGGGCAGCGGGCACATCCTGCAGGTCAGCTCCATCGGCGGGATCTCCGCATTCCCGACCGTCGGGATCTACCACGCGTCGAAGTGGGCCGTGGAGGGCTTCAGCCAGTCCCTCGCGCAGGAGGTGGCCGGCTTCGGCATCAAGGTCACCCTGATCGAGCCGGGCGGCTACGCCACCGACTGGGGCGGCGCGTCGGCGAAGCACGCCACCCCGATCGAGGCCTACGACTCCGTGCGCGAGGCGGCGAACAACCGCCCGAGCCGTCGGGGAACCCCGGGCGACCCGGTGGCCACCCGCGAGGCCGTGCTCACCCTCGTCGACGCCGAGGACCCGCCGCTGCGCGCGTTCTTCGGAGAGGCCCCGCTGGCCATCGCGAAGGCCGACTACGAGTCGCGCCTCGCGAGCTGGGAGAAGTGGCAGCCGCTGGCCGTGCAGGCCCACGGCGGCCGGAACTCCTAGGCGGAGGCGCCGGCCACCGGTGGTGCGGTCGGGTCGGCGGTGCCGGCGCCCTTCTTCAGCTCGCGGTTGACGAAGTCCTCGATGTGGAAGAGGTTGTCGCCCGCCCGCTGCACCACCGTGAGCAGGGTGGACATCGACGCGACCTCCTCCACCTGCTCCTTGAGGAACCACTGCATGAACTGCTCGCCGAGGTAGTCGCCCTCGTCGCGCGCGGTGCGGGCCAGCGCGGTGATCTGCGCCGTCACCGCCTTCTCCTGCGCGAGCGCGAGCCGCACGACGTCCTCCACGGAGGAGAAGTCGTTGCGCACGTCGTCGACGCCCGGGATGTGGACGGGCAGATCGGTGTCGAGCAGGTACTGCACCATCGCCATCGCGTGGTTGCGTTCCTCGATCGCCTGGGCGTAGAAGTGCGCGGCGATCTGCGGGAGGTCCTGGTCGTCGAGGTAGACGGCCACCGCCGTGTACTGCTGCGACGCGGTGAACTCGTTGCGGATCTGATCGCGGAGCAGCGACGGGAACTTCGACTCCGCGGACATCACTCCATGCTACGTCTGCAGCGGTTACCGACGGGTCATATAGTCCGACGCATGGGACTACTGGACGGCAAGGTCGTCATCGTCACGGGCGCCGGTCGCGGGATCGGCCGCGGCGAGGCGCTGGAGTGCGCGGCACAGGGCGCGGCCGTGGTCGTCGCCGAGTTCGACCCGAGCACGGGCGAGTCGGTGGCCAAGGAGATCGTCGCCGCAGGTGGGCGGGCCGTCGCCGCGAGCGGTGACGTCGCCGACGCCGACGTCGCGAACTCGCTCGTCGCCACCGCGCTGTCGGAGTTCGGGCGCCTCGACGCCCTGGTCAACAACGCCGGGATCCTGCGCGACAAGACGCTCGCCAAGCTGTCGGACGACGACTGGGACGCGGTGATCCGGGTGCACCTGCGCGGGCACTTCCTGCCCACGCGCGCGGCGGTGCAGCACTGGAAGGAGGCCAAGCAGCCCGGCCACGTCGTCCACACGGCGTCGACGTCGGGGATCCTGGGCAACTTCGGCCAGACCAACTACGGCGCGGCCAAGGCCGGCATCGCCGCGTTCTCCACGATCGTCGCGATGGAGGGCGCACGCGGGGGCATCACCTCGAACGCGATCGCCCCGACCGCGCTGACCGCCATGACGCTCGACCTCATGCCGCAGGAGTTCCGCGACGAGCGCGACGCCGCCATCGCCCGCGGCGAGTTCGACTTCTTCGCCCCGGAGAACGTCGCCCCGCTCGTCGCCTTCCTCTGCTCCGACGCCTCGTCGCACATCAGCGGCAAGGTCTTCGGTGTGCAGGGCGACAGCATCGAGATCTTCCAGCCGTTCACCAGCGTCGCGGAGGTCAAGAACGACGGGAAGCGCTGGGACCCCGAGGACATCGGCGGCCGCATCGACGACCTGTGGACCGCCAGCGGCATCCAGCCGGGGCCGGAGAACATGATGGCCCGGATGCGGTACCAGATCCTGGCCCTCTGAGGGCTCACGTACGCGGAACCGTGGCCCGGCCACGGTTCCGCGTCAGGGCAGCCAGCCGACCTTGCCGGCCAGCAGCGCGTAGCCGGCGAACGCGACGACGTCGATCAGGGCGTGCGCGCCGACGAGCATCCACAGCCGGTTCGTGCGCTGCCACACCCGCCCGAACACCACCCCCATCACCACGTTGCCGACGAACCCGCCGAGCCCCTGGTAGAGGTGGTACGCCCCGCGCAGCAGCGCCTGGGCGAGCAGCGAGCCGTTCTCCGACCAGCCGAGCTGGCGCAGCCGGGTGATCAGGTAGGCCACCATCACGAGCTCCTCCGCCCAGCTGTTCGCCGCGGCGGAGAGGATCAGGACCGGGAGCTGCCACCAGGTCTGGTCCAGCGTGGTCGGGGCGATCGTCAGGCTGACGCCGAGCGCGCGCGCAACGAGGTAGAGCCCGAGACCGGGGATGCCGATGAGTGCGGCGAGCCCGGCGACACCGAGTGCGTCGCGGCCGGGCTGCGTGCGGTCCAGCCCGACGGCTCGCAGCGCGAGCCCGCTGCGGACCAGCAGGTACGCCCCCAGCGCCCCCCAGCCGACGAGCTGGAGCACGCGCACGAGCTGCAGGGCGAGGTCGACGAGGTCGGCCTGCGCGGCGGGCGCGTTGAGGGCGACCTGCTGCTCGGACAGCGGAGTGGGCTGCAGCAGGGAGTCGACGAGGCTCAGCGCGCTGCGCACCGCCGAGAGCCCGAGCGTGACGGTGAGCACCACCAGCACCTCGGTGCCCAGCATGCGGCGGGTGCGCGGGTCGGTGATCACGGGTGTGTGGCTCGGGGACACGATCGGCGACGCTACCGGCGGCGTAGTCTGGACCGCGTGTTGCGGCTGGCCCTCTCCCCCCGCTGGATGATGTGGCACCTGCTGACGCTCGGCGCGATGGCCACCTGCGGTTGGCTCGCGGTGTGGCAGTGGCAGCGGGCCGGCTCCGCGCTGGGCAGCGCACTCAACGTCGGCTACGGCGTGCAGTGGCCGGTGTTCGCGCTGTTCTTCGGCGTCATGTGGTGGCGGTTGCTGCGCATGGAGGCGCAGACGCTCGCCGCCGGGGCTCCCGCCGAGCCCGAGGACGTCGTGGAGCCGGAACCGGAGCCCGAGCCGGTGGTCGAGGAGACCCCGGTCGACAGTCCGTTCACCGCCCGCCCGCGCGTCGCGGTGCCCGAGCTCGACGCCGATGAGAACCCCCGACTCGTCGCCTACAACCAGATGCTCCGGCAGCTCGCCGAGCGCGACTCCCGATAGGACCGCCCGTGTCGATCCCGACCGCTCTGCGCAACTACCGCATCGCCGCGTGGGTCACCGGCATCGGGCTGATCGTGCTGGTGTTCGTCGCGATGCCGCTCAAGTACTTCTTCGACACGCCCGGACCGGTCGCGATCGTCGGCGTGACGCACGGCTTCCTCTACATGCTCTACATCGTCTGCACGCTGATCCTGGCCGAGCGCGTGCGGGCGAAGCCGTTGGAGGCGCTGGTGGTGCTGCTCGCGGGCACCATCCCGATCGCGTCGTTCGTGGCCGAGCGCGCGGTGACCCGGCGCGTCCAGGCGCTGCGCCCCGCGGCCTGACCGGTCACGGCTGCCGGAACGGGCACCCCACCATCCGCTGGAACTGCGTCCGCAGCTCCGCGACGGTCTCGATCGGCGCCTCCCAGGCGAGCCGCACGTCGTGGTCGCGGTCGGAGGTCTCCACGCGCAGGCGCAGGCCGCAGCGGTCGACGCCGAGCGGGCGCACGCGCATGTCCTTGAGGTCGCGCAGCGCGGGCGGCAGGTGCCGCGACAGCGCGGTGAAGACCTCGGGGTGCGCCCGCTCCAGATGCCCGAGCCACTGGTGCTCGTAGCGGCAGAACGGGTCGGGCCGGGCTGCGGCGAGGTCGACGGGGGAGAGCGCGGCGGTGCCCTCGGCGTCGGAGAGGACGGCGGATCCGGGCGTCAGACGCACCATCGTGGCGCCGTGCCCGAGCTCGAGCAGGGCGGGGTGCGGGTGGTGCTCGACGAGCCCGACGGCGATGCGCCGGGCCCGTTCCGGCTCGACCGGCGTGATGTGCCCGGTGATCCACAGCAGCCCGCGGACCGGTTCGCGCAGATCGACGGGGGCGGGGTCGGCGAGCTCCAGCATCACGGCGAGCTCGGGCTCATCGCCCAGTCGGGCGAGCACCGGCTCGCCGTCGGCGAGGAGCAGGATCGCCGAGCCGTCGGCGTGCACGTGGTGCGCGCGGGGGTGCGCGATCGGGGAACCGGTGCCGACGAGCGCCGCCGCACCGCCCCCGCGCACGGTGAGGCTGCGCGCGCGTTCGGCGTCGGTCGGGGCGGGTGGCCGCCGCAGGCGCGTGGTTCCCAAAGAACACCTCCGAATTAGGTGAGCCTAAGCTAGCTTCCCGGGACGGGCGGCGCAACCATCAGCCCGTGTCGATCGGCCGTGACCGACCCGTTAGCGTCTGTGGCCGTGACGACGCAGCCGACGGCGGGAACCGAACCCTGGTCCATCCCGCCCCTGTTCGCGCAGCTCGTCGACGACACCGGTCTCCTCGGCCCCCGCGACGCCCGCCCGGTGGAGAGCGTCGTCGCCCGTTACCTCGCCGCCCGCGACGGCGCGTTCAGCGGTCTCGTGGGCCAGCTCGTGTGCCCCGTGTCGCGGCTGCCCGAGCTGGTCAAGGAGCTCGCCCGGTCCGCGCTGTCGCGTCCGGTCGACCTCTCGATCGTCGTCGACACCGGGCTGGGGTCGGTCCCGAAGGCCCTGTCCACGGTGCTGTCCCGGCCGGCCCTGCTCGCGCCCCGCACGGTGGAGACCGCCGCACCCCCTGACGTCGACGGCGTGTGGCTCGACCGCGTCGCGGAGTTCGTGCCGGAGGACGTCGTCGCCGTCGTCGAGCCCCGGCGCCCCGCCCACGACGACCCCGGGGCCACCGACGCCTGGCTCGACGCCGTGCGCCGCGTCGCCGACCAGGGGTGCGCGCCGAAGCTGCGCTGCGGTGGGCCGCGACCGACGGACGCCCCGTCCACCGACGACATCGAGCGGTTCGTGCGGGTCGTCGCGTCGACCGGGCGCGGGTTCACGACGCTCGGGCTGCACGAGGCGGTGCGCGTCGAGGGCGGCGGGACCACGCGCCACGGGATCGTCAACCTGCTGGTCGCGGTGGCCCGCGCGCTCGGCGGCGGCGACGTCGCCGCGGCCCTGCGCAGCACCGACGGCGGGGCGCTCGCGGCGGAGATCGGGGAGTGGTCGGAGCGTGCGGTCTCCGGGGTGCGGGGGCTGCTGTCGCACTGCGGGGCGGACCTCACGCCCGGCTCCGCACTCGCCGGCCTGGGCCTGCTCTCCCGCTGAACGTCCCCGCGGCCCCGGGCATTAGGGTCCGGGGCGTGGGTCGACTGGCGTTCCTCGGGCCGCACGCCACGTTCACCGAGCAGGCGCTGCGGTCGCTCCCGGAGTCCCGCGGTGCCGAGCTGGTGCCGTGCGCGGGCAGCCCCGCGGTGCTCGCCGCGGTCCGCAGCGGTGAGGCCGACGCCGGCTGCGTCCCGATCGAGAACAGCGTCGAGGGGGCCGTCGGGGCGGTGCTCGACGGGCTCGTCGGCTCGCCGCCGCTGGTGATCGTCCGCGAGGCGCTGGTCGCCGTGCGGTTCGCCGTGATGGTGCGGGCGGGCACCTCGACCGCCGACATCCGGCGCGTCGGCTCGCACCCGCACGCGGTCGCGCAGACCCGCGGCTGGCTCGCCGCGCACCTGCCCGACGCGGAGGTGCTGCTCACGACGTCCACCGCGGAGGCCGCGGCGCAGGTCGCCCGCGGTGACCTCGACGCCGCGGTCGCCGCTCCGCTCGCCGCGGAGCAGCACGGGCTGGAGATCGCCGTCGACGACGTGGCCGACAACCCCGGCGCCGTCACGCGGTTCGTGCTCGTCGCCCCGCCCGGGAAGCCGCCCGTGCCGACGGGGCACGACCGCACGACGTTCGCCGCGACCACCCGCAACGAGCCGGGGTCGCTGCTCGGCCTGCTCACCGAGCTCGCCGTCCGCGGCATCGACCTCACACGCATCGAGTCGCGCCCGATCAAGGACCGGCACGCCGAGTACTGGTTCCACATCGACTGCACCGGCCACGTCGCCGATCCCGCGATGGGCGAGGCACTGGCCGCGCTGCACCGGCGCTGTGACGAGGTGCGCTTCCTCGGGTCCTTCCCGCGGGCGGGCACCGGCGCGACCCCGACGGGCACGACCGATCCCGCCGCCCCGCTCGGTGCCGCCACCGACACCGCGTTCGCCGAGGCCCAGGCGTGGCTCGACGGCCTGCGCGCCGGGACCGTCGGATGACCCGCCTGATCCTCGCCCGGCACGGCCAGACCGACTCCAACGCCCGCCGCATCCTCGACTCCGCTCCGCCGGGCCCTCCGCTGAACGCACTCGGCCTGGCCCAGGCCGCTGCGCTCGGGGAGCGGCTGCGCGGCGAGCGGATCGACGTCGTGCACGCCTCGGTCGCGACCCGGGCGCAGGAGACCGCGACCCCGGTCGCCGCGACGCGCGGGCTGGACGTCGGCGTCGTCGAGGGCGTGCACGAGGTGTTCTGCGGTGACCTGGAGGGTCGCGCCGACGACCACGCCCGCGAACGGTTCGAGGCGGTCTACGCGGCGTGGCTCGCCGGTGACCTCGGGGCCCACCTGCCCGGCGGCGAGTCGGCCCTGGACCTGCGCACCCGCTTCCTGCCCGCCGTCGAGGAGATCACCGACGGCGTCGACGGGACGGTGCTGCTGGCCAGCCACGGCGCCGCCATCCGGCTCGCGAGCGCGGCACTGCTCGGCGACACCGCCGAGACCACCTACGTCCCCAACACCGGCCTGGTGATCCTCACCGGCACCCCGGCCACGGGGTGGACCCTGGAGCACTGGGACACCGCGGCCCCGGTGGTGGGCGACGTGACGGCGGGCGGCCCCGCCGACTGACCCCGCGAGTCGCTGTCTCCCCGCCCGCGAGTCGCTGTCTCCCCGCCCGCGAGTCGCTGGATTCGCGCCCGCGAGTCGCTGGAGTCGCGTGGTTCAGCATCGGAGACCGGTCGGCTCCGGCCCGGCCGCCACCGGCTGCAGTGACCTGCGCGCCCAGATCTCGCGACTCGCGGGCGCCGGAACAGCGACTCGCGGGCGGGATTCCGGCGACTCGCGGGGGTGGGGGCGGGTCAGCCCCAGCCGAGGCGGTGCAGGGTGTCCTCGTCGATGCCGAAGTGGTGGGCCACCTCGTGCACGACCGTGACCGCGACCTCGTGCACGACCTCGTCGGCGTCGGAGCAGATGGACAGGATCGCGTCCTGGTAGACCGAGATCCGGTCGGGCAGGACCCCGCCGTAGGACGAGGTGCGCTCGGTCAGTGCGATGCCCTCGTAGAGCCCGAGCAGGTCGGGGTCCTCGGTGTTGCGGTCCTCGACGAGCACCACGACGTTGTCCATCGCCCGGGTCAGCTCGGCCGGGATCGTGTCCAGTGCGTCGGCGACCAGTTCCTCGAAGCGGCGCCGGGTCATCTCCATCCCGGCGTCGGTCACGTCCCGTCGAGCGGGACCGGTACCTCGACCGGCACCTCCGCCGGCGGGGCCTCCTCGGCGGGCGGTGCGTCGGATGCGGGTGCGCCGTCGGTCGGGGTGGTCGACCCGTCGGCGGGCGGGGTGCTCGACGGCGCGGCGGGCGTGGTCGTCGACGGCGCGGGGATGCCGGCATCGGGGGTGTTCTCGGCCGGCGGGGCCAGCTGATCGCCGATCACGACGTCGCCGGTGACCGGCCCGGTGACCGGCGCGAACCCGCTGCGGTCGGGCAGCAGCGCCGCCACGTTGCAGTTGGCCCGGTACGTGCCGGCCGCCCAGGACTCCTCGCTGATGTTGTTCCAGTAGACCGTGAGTCCCTTGTCGGTGACGACGGTCGGGCCGCCCGCGTAGGCCGCGGCGAGCTCGTTGCACTTGGGCTGCAGGTACGCGTCCTGGTCGGCGACCGCGGGGAAGCCGTTCGGGAAGTCGGCGGCCATGTCGATGATGCCGACGGTCTCCAGCGCGTGCGGCCCGGAGCAGGCGACGGGGTCGCCGACGCGGGGGCCGTCGATCGCCAAGCAGACGCCCGGCTCCTGGACGGCGGCCTGGTCACCCTCGGCGACGCGGCCGCTCATCGGGTACAGCGCGCCGGAGCGCGAGGCGCTCTGCAACCCGCAGCGCAGCTCCCGGTCGCCCTGCTCCCACTTCGACGGCGACGGCTTGAGCGCGCCGACGCGGTAGCGGCCGTCGGGGTCGAAGACGTCGTTCAGGTAGGTCATGACGACCGGTCCGCACCGCTCGTCGACGAGCTGGCGCCAGGTGGAGTCGTCCGGCAGCGCGACCTGGTCGGCGAGCTGCACCGTGCCGGCCTGCTCGAACAGGTGCGGCTGGGCGCAGTCGACGAGCGCGGTGTCGACGGCGTCGGGGCGGGTCCAGGTCAGGCACGTGCCCGGGGTGGCGGGCGGGGCCGGGACCTCCACGATCTCGGGCTCGTCGGGCGGCGCTGCGACGGAGGCGAAGGTGCCCAGCACGGGGACCTCGGCGCCGGCGAACGTGTCGAGCGAGGCCGCGCCCAGCATGAGCAGGGCCCCGACGACGACGCCCGTGACGACGCGCCGCACGGGGTGCACGGAGGGGCTGGGTGCACGTCCACCCGGCGAGGGCGCGGACGACGGGGTGTGCGGGGGAGCGTCGTCGTCGCGCACGGGCCGGGGAGCGGTGAGGGTTCGGTCCATGACGACCGTCATCATGCCGTGACCTGTTCGGTCACTCCGCGTCGCGGTCGCTCCCGCGCGGTCATCGGTCGTCGGCGTGCTGCGAACGTCCGTGTTCGCCCGGGCGGCCGGTCCGGGTACGGTGCGCGCGCGAACTGATCTGTGAGGGGGCGGTCATGGGCGACGACGAGGAACGTCCGGAGCCGGGCAGCATGCGGTTCCAGGACGGATCGACGACGCCGCGTGAGCCCACGCTCGCCGAGCGTCGAGCCCGTGAGCAGGCGCAGCGCCGGCAGGAGGCCGCGGCGCGACAGGCGGCTGAGGACGAGGAACGCGGGCAGAAGAAGCGCAAGCGGATCCTGGTCGGCGCCGGCGTCACGGTCGGGGTGGTCGCGCTGATCGCCGTCGGGTACGCGGTGGCGCGGCCGACCGAGGAGGTCCAGGCGCAGTGCGTCGACGAGGACTCCGGTGAGATCGTCGACGACTCCAACTGCGTCACTCCCGTCGCCGACAACGGCTACCGCAGCGGCGGCGGCCTCTACCCGATCTTCATCGGGGGCGGCGGCCGGCAGTACCACTACAACTACGGCGGCTCCGGCACCGTCGGGCAGCGCGTGTCCGGCGGTACGACGGTCGTGCCGAGCGGCGGCACCCGCGTCACGACGTCGTCGGGCCGCGACGTGTCCCCGCGCGCGTCGTCGTCGGGGTCCGACAGCGTCTCCCGCGGTGGGCTGGGCGTGTCCGGCGGCAGCTCGTCGAGCGGCAGCTAGGGACGTGCGACGGCATCGGGGGGAGCCGCGGGCGGGGTGGGAGGACACCGTCCGCGAGCAGGGCATGGTCTACGGATCGCCCGGCCGCGGGCAGGGCGGCGTCGCCCGGCCGTACTGGGACGAGTCCGTGCACTACTCGTTCTCGATGGACGAGATCCTCTCCCTCGAGGCCGACGTCGAGGTGCTGCACTCGATGTGTCTGGAGGCCGTCGACCACGTCGTCACCGCCGAGCGGTTCCGCGACTTCGCGCTCCCCGAGTACGCGTGGGAGGGCGTCGCGGCGTCCTGGAGGCGCAGCGACCCGCACGTCTACGGCCGCTTCGACCTGCGCTACGACGGCTCCGGCCCCGCGCAGATGCTGGAGTACAACGCCGACACCCCCACCACGCTGCTCGAGGCGTCGCTGCTGCAGTGGCACTGGCTCAAGGACGTGCACCCCGGCGACGACCAGTGGAACTCGCTGCACGAGAAGCTCGTCGAGCGCTGGGGTGAGCTGAAGGCGCGGCTGCCCGGCGACGACATCTACTTCACGTGGTCGGGCGCGGACGCCAGCGGCGAGGACCACGTCACCGTCGGCTACCTGCAGGAGACCGCGGCCGAGGCCGGGCTCAACACCGTGGGGCTGGCGATCGAGGACATCGGCTGGGACGCCGCCCTCGACCGGTTCGTCGACCTCGAAGAGGCCCCGATGGCGGCGGTGTTCAAGCTCTACCCGTGGGAGTGGGTCGTCACCGACGACTTCGGCAAGCACGTCCTGCGCAGCCTCCCCGAGACGCTGTGGGTCGAGCCGCTGTGGAAGACGCTGCTGTCGAACAAGGCGCTGCTCGCCGTGCTGTGGGAGATGTACCCCGGCCACCCCAACCTGCTGCCGGCCTTCCTCGACCAGCCCGGCCTGCTCACCGAGTACGTCCGCAAGCCGCGGCTGGGCCGCGAGGGCGCCAACGTCACGATCGTCGCTCCCGGCATGGAGCACGAGACCGGCGGTGTCTACGGCGAGGAGGGCTTCGTCTACCAGCTCTTCGCCCCGCTCCCCGAGTTCGACGGCTTCCGTCCCGCGCTGGGCGCGTGGGTCGTCGGCGACACGGCGGCCGGCCTCGGCATCCGCGAGACCGTCGGGCTGGTCACCGACGACGGCGCGGCGTTCGTCCCCCACCGCATCCCCGAATAGTTCGAAAGGCTCCCCAGAATGATCAACCCGGGCTTCTTCTCCGTGATCGGCATCGGGATCGGCGCGATCCTGCTCTACGCCGTCCTCGGCGTCATCCTGATGCTGCTCGGCTTCTACGCCGTCGACCTGACGACGCCGGGCAAGCTCAACGTCATGGTCCGCGAGGGCCTGCCGAACGCCGTCGTGATCACCGCCGCCGGCATGATCAGCATGGCGCTGATCGTCGTCACGGCGATCTACACGTCCTCGGGCTTCCTCACCGAGGGCCTGATCCAGACCGCGATCTTCGGCATCATCGGGATCCTCGCCCAGGTCGGGGCCGTCCGGCTGCTGGAGTGGGTCATGGGCATCGACATCGGCGGCGTCCTGGCCGCCGACCGGGTCCTGCCGCAGAGCTTCCTGATCTCCGCCGCTCATCTGGCCCTGGGTCTCGTGGTGGCGTTCGCGATCATCTGACCGCGCCGTCGGGATCGGGACGATGAACGGGAGTCGGCCTACGCGACTGCTACGGTCGTAGCCATGGCCGACGTCCCCAGCCGTGAGCTGCGCAACGACACCGCGGGCGTACTGCGTCGGGTGCAGGACGGTGAGCGGGTGACGGTCACCGTGAACGGGCGTGCCGTGGCCGAACTGGTGCCCGTGCAGCGGTCTCGACGTGCCTGGATCGGACGGGCCGACCTCGTCGCGCGGCTGAGCCGTGCCCAGGCCGACCCCGGGCTTCGTGACGATCTCGCGCGCCTGGGCGGCGAGACCACCGACGACCTGGGCCCGATCCGGTGAGGGGGCTCCTCGACACCAGCGTCTTCATCGCGGCGGAGAGCGGGAGACCTCTGCGGATCGACCTGCTCCCCGACGAATCGGCCGTCTCGGTCGTGACCCTCGCCGAGCTCCAGACGGGAGTTCTGGCCGCGGCGGACGTCGAGACCCGTGCGCGGCGGATGCTGACCCTCGAGGCAGTGGGCGACGTGGAGCTGATCGGTATCGACGAGGCTGCCGCGCACACCTGGGCCCGGATGCGCGTCGAGCTCGCCGGCTCCGGCCGGCGGGTGAACGTGAACGACCTGTGGATCGCGGCGAGTGCCGCGTCCCGGGATCTGCCCGTCGTGACGCGGGACGACGACTTCGCGGCGGTCGAAGGGATCGCGGGGCTACGGGTGGTCCGGGTCTGACGCTTGACCCTCGACCAGGTCGAGACGGGAGGTTCGTCGGCATGGAGAGCTCGCCCGGCGGGAGTTGGCGCGGCATCGGGGCGATGGCCCGGGCGTCGGGACTGACGGTGAGCGCGCTGCGCTTCTACGACGGTGCCGGCGTGTTCGGGCCCGCCCACGTCGACCCGCACAGCGGCTACCGGCGCTACGCGCCCGACCAGCTCGTCGTCGCGCGCCTGGTGGCGTCGCTGCGGCGGGTCGGGATGCCGCTGGCCGGGATCCGGGAGGTGCTGGAGCACCGGCACGACCCGGACGCCGTCGACGCACTGCTGGCCGGGCACCTGCACCGGCTCGAGCAGGGTGTCGCCGCCGCCCGCCGCGAGCTCTCCACCGTCCGCGACCTGCTCGCCCCGGAGGAGACCCCCATGACCCCCACCACCGTCACCCTGCCCGCGTCCGCGCTGGCCGACGCGCTGCGCGCCGTCCGGTTCGCCGTCGGTTCCGACCCGGAGTTCCCGGTGCTGCACGGCGTCCTGCTCGACGTGACCGCCGACGTAGTGACCGTCGTGGCCACCGACCGCTACCGGCTCGCGGTCGCCACCGCACCGGTACGGACGCTCGACGGACCGGAGCGGGCGGTCGTGGTGCCGGCCGACCTGACCGTCGCCGCGCGGGACGCCGAGGTCGAGGTCCGCGTGGACGGGACCACGGTCTCGGTCGACGGCCGGCCCCACGACCTCCTGGACGGGTCCTTCCCCGACCACCGCCGGCTGCTCCCGGCGCGCTCCGGCGGCGGGATCCCCGTCGACGCGGCGGAGCTGCGGGCCGCGGTCGCCGCGGCGGGGACCCGCCGTCGCGGACGCCGACGTCACGGTGCTGTCCGTCGACCCCGCGGGGCGGCTCGTGGTGGGCACGGGGTCCGACGGGGTAGGGCTGAACGCCGAGTTCCTGCTGGAGGCCGTCGACGCGGGCGGTGCCGGGCAGCTCCGCCTCGAGCTCGACGGGCCCCTGGCCCCGGTGGCGATCCGGTCCGCGGAGTCGTTCTCGCTGCTCATGCCCGTCCGTCTGGACGAGACGGCCGGGGCCACTCCGTAGGCTGGGGGAGTGCAGGCTCCCCGACTGGTCGCGTCCGACGTCGACGGCACCCTCCTCGATCCCCACGACCAGGTCACCCCCCGCACCGCCGCGGTGATCGGCCGGGCGGTCGCGGCGGGGGTCGGGTTCGTGCTGGTCACCGGCCGCCCGCCGCGGTGGATCCCGCCCGTCGTCGAGGCGGTGGGGGTCGGGCGCTACGCGGTGTGCGCGAACGGGGCGGTGCTCTACGACGCCGTCGAGGACCGGGTGCTGTGGTCACAGACCCTCGACCCGGACGCCCTCGCCGCGCTCGCCGCGCTCGTCGGGGAGGTGCTGCCCACCAGCGGCCTCGCGGTCGAGCGGGTCGGTACCGGCGCCCACGACGCCGCGCCGTTCGTCGCCGAGCCCGCCTACCGGCACGCCTGGCCCGACTCCGACAACCTCGTCACCGGGCGCTCCGACCTGCTCTCCGCGCCCGCCGTCAAGATGCTGGTGCGCTGCGCCGAGCTGGGCAGCGAGGCGATGGTGGCCGCGCTCGCACCCGTCGTCGGCGACACGGCCGACCTCACCTTCTCCCACCCCCGCGGCCTGGTCGAGATCTCCCCGCCGCGCGTCACCAAGGCCACCGGCCTGGCCGAGGTGGCCGGTCGGCTCGGGATCGACGTCGGCGACGTCATCGCGTTCGGGGACATGCCCAACGACCTGGAGATGCTGCGCTGGGCCGGGCACGGCGTGGCGATGGGCAACGCCCACCCGATCCTGCACGAGGTGGCCGACGAGATCACCGCGAGCAACGGCGACGACGGTCTGGCGCTGGTGCTGGAACGCTGGTTCTGAGGGGCCAGGGCCAGGTCGCCCGTACGTGCCGGGCGCCGGTGCATCCTCGACCGGTCCGCAATGCGAAAGTATGCTCGGTCGATTCCGCGGCCACCCTGTGACGGAGGTAGGCCGCGATGACCTACGACGATTACCGCGCCACCACGCGCTTCCCGGCGCTAGACGGGCTGCGCGGCATCGCCGCCGCGATGGTGATCATCTTTCATTACGGCGGTGAGCGGTGGGGCTGGCTCTCCGGGTGGATCGGCGTGCACATCTTCTTCGTCCTGTCGGGATTCTTGATCACGACACTCGCGCTGCGAGAAGAGCAGCGGCGCGGTCGACTCTCGCTCGGCAACTTCTACATCCGTCGGAGCCTGCGGATCCTGCCGGTGTACTTCGTGGTGCTTGCTCTCGTCGTCGGCGTCGCGTGGCTGAGAGGCGAATGGGAGTCCAGCGGTCTCGCACCGCTGATGCCCTACTACCTCACGTTCAACGGAGAGTTCGTCGGACCGGGACAGCCACACGGGCACGTGTGGACCCTCGGAGTGGAGCAGAAGTTCTACCTGGTCTGGCCGCTACTCGCCTTCGCCGTCGTGTTCGCCTCCCGGGTCCGACTCGGCGTGAGCGTCGCACTGCTCGTCCTGCTACTCGCCCTGTGCCCGGTCCACAACGCGTTCATCTCCTACGTACCGATCGTTGCGGGATGCCTCCTCGCGGTCGTTCTCCACACGCGGACCGGATTCGATGCACTCGCGGTCTTGATGCGGCCGGCCACGGCAACGTTCGTCGCACTGGTCTTCATCGTGATCCACCTTGCAGTGGTCGAAGCCGTCGCCTGGTTCGGCAGCGATGGGCCGGTGATCTTGCTGTACAGCGTTCCCGTAGTCGTTCTGGTGACGTCCTTGCTCGGAACCGGCCCGACCGTGTGGATCCTCTCCACCAAGCCGATGACGTTCCTCGGCGATCGCTCCTATTCACTGTATCTAGTGCAAGGCCTCGCCGGTGTCATCGCAGCGTCGGTCGTCCCGCGCTTCGGGGTCCTGTCGAGTTCCACTGCACTCGCGGTACTGGTGACGAGCCTGCTGCTCGCAGACCTTCTGTACAGGGGGGTGGAGAAGCCGTTCATCGGACTCGGACGGACGTGGACTTCACACCGTGGTGTGGCCTGTCGCGAACCCGAGCAGCTAGGCCGCTCCGTCCCTGCCAAGATCGGGTCGTAGACAGCATCACAACGTGACGGAGCGGATCCAGCCCAGTGTGGAGTGGAGACCCATCGCCAGCGGGGTGGGACCGGCAAGACGGAGATCACGGCGGGCGCGGCTGACTTCGAGACAGCTGCGTCGGACCTCACCAGGTCGGGCGGGCTGGAAGTCGGGGGCAAACCGGTCAGCTGGCATGCCTGCCGCTGAGGCGACCGCAGCAGTCAGTTCGAGCAGATCTATCTCTGTGCCGGTACCGATGTTGTAGGTCTGGTGGGGAAGAGTCGTGGAGCGTGCTGCGGCGAGGTTGGCGGCCACGATGTCACCGACGTAGACGTAGTCCCGGGTCTGGCGCCCGTCGCCGAAGATGGTCGGTGCGGTTCCGGACAGGGCG
This sequence comes from Pseudonocardia abyssalis, assembly GCF_019263705.2. Lineage (NCBI taxonomy): Bacteria > Bacillati > Actinomycetota > Actinomycetes > Pseudonocardiales > Pseudonocardiaceae > Pseudonocardia > Pseudonocardia abyssalis. The sequence goes on along the minus strand of NZ_JADQDK010000001.1, from coordinate 4,782,314 downwards.
CGGTCGCACAAGATGGCGATAACACCTGCATCGCCCTTCGGGTCCTGACGGGGTCCGTACACGTTCCCGTAGCGCAGCGTCGTCACCTGCAGCCCGTGTGTCTGGCCGAACCACGAGGCGTACCTCTCAGCCGTATGCTTCCCGAGGCCATAGGCCGAGAGAGGGCGGGCAGGCGCGGTCTCAGGGGTCGGCACGGTGTCGGTCTCGCCGTAGATCGCCCCGCCGGTTGAGGTGTTGACAACGCGCCGGACCCCTGCGGCGTGGGCGGCAGCGAAGACGTTCAACGAGCCGATGACGTTGGTGTGCGCGTCATGGGCGGGCTGAGCCATCGATGTGCGGACGTCGATCTGAGCAGCGAGGTGAAACACCACCTCGGGGGAGAACTCGAGGATCTCCTTGTTGACGGCGTCCCCATCGCGCACATCGATCTTGGCAAGCCGGGCCCGCGGATCGAGATTCGACTCACGCCCACGGCTGAGGTCGTCGAGCACCAGGACATCTGATCCGGAAGCCAGCAAGCCATCGACGATATGAGATCCGATGAAGCCTGCTCCTCCGGTGACTACGGCGCGCATGGCGTTCACCGTAGTCACGAGTGGAACCGGCGTTCGAGATCCGGACGATAGTCGCGGCGGGGCGCGCGTACCATCTGGCTGTCTCAGAACCTGACTACCGGCCGCGGACACGTCCTGTGCTGCCCGCCGCTCTGGAGGCTCCCGCAGTGACCCAGCTCGATGATGTACGTGCGCTGGAGGTGCGGGCGCTGAGCGCGGTGCAGCGGACCATCGGACCACCGTCCGTGGTCCGTGTGGCCCGGGGTATGTCGCTGTTCGGTGAGCATGCCGCGGGTTGGCTCGCGATCGGTGCCGCAGGCGCGCTGGTCGACCGGACCCGGCGTCGTGAGTGGCTCGCCGCCGCCGCCGGCGTGGCGTTCGCCCACGGGGCATCGATCGGCGTCAAGCGCGTGGTGCGCCGCCCACGCCCGGACGACCCGGCCGTCGAGGTCAGGGTGGGCACACCCTCGAAGTTGAGCTTCCCGTCCGCGCACGCCACGTCGACGACCGCCGCGGCTGTGCTGTTCGGCAGCCTGCTGCACCGTCCGCTGGTGGCGGTGCTGGTGCCGCCGATGGCCCTGTCGCGGCTCCTACTCGGCGTCCACTACCCCAGCGACGTGGTCGCAGGCTCCTTGCTCGGCGCCGCGGTCGCCGCGGGGGCATGCCGCATGTCCCGGAGGAGAACCCGATGACCAGCACCGACGTGCCGGCCACCACGCCGGTCACGCCGCCGGCCCGCACGACAGCCGGTGTGGTGCGCGGGGTGCTCAAGACGATGCGCCCGCGGCAGTGGGTCAAGAACGTCCTCGTGCTCGCGGCCCCGTTCGCCGCCGGCGACCTGCTGCAGCCCGGGATCGGTCTGCAGCTCGTCGTCGCGTTCGTGGCGTTCTCGCTGGCCGCGTCCGGGATCTACCTGGTCAACGACGCGAAGGACATCGAGGCGGACCGCGCGCACCCGACGAAGCGCAATCGGCCCATCGCCGCGGGGATCGTCCCGCCGCGGCTGGCCGTCGCCGTCGCGGTGGTGCTGCTGGCCGCCGCCGTCGCGATCAGCCTGGTCGCCGGCTACCAGCTGGTGATCGTGCTGGCCGTCTACGTCGTCGTCCAGCTGTCGTACTGCTTCTGGCTCAAGCACCAGCCCGTCCTCGACATCTGCATCGTCGCCTCCGGGTTCCTGCTCCGCGCCATCGCCGGCGGCGCGGCCACCGGCATCGCCCTGTCGCAGTGGTTCCTGCTCGTCGCCGGGTTCGGCTCGCTGTTCATGGTCGCCGGCAAGCGCTACGCCGAGATGATGCTGGCCGAGCGCACCGGCGCGAAGATCCGCAAGTCGCTGGAGAGCTACTCGGCGTCCTACCTGCGGTTCGTCTGGGGCCTCTCGGCGACCGTCCTGATCACGACCTACAGCCTGTGGGCCTTCGAGATCCGCGAGACCCAGCACAACCCGATCTGGTCGGCGATCTCGATCGTCCCGTTCGTGGTGGCGGTGCTGCGGTACGCGGTCGACGTCGACAACGGCAACGGCGGCGAGCCCGAGGAGATCGCGCTCGGTGACCGGGTGCTGCAGGTGCTGGCGCTCGCTTGGATCGCTTCGCTGACCGTCGCGGTGTATGCCTGACGCGGTGGCCCACGCGCGCCCGGTGCGCATCGGCCTGCACCTGGCGCTGGGCCTGTGCCTGGTCGGGGCTGCCGGCTACGGCTTCATCGCGATAGTGGGCAGGGTGTTCGACTCTCCCCCCGACGTCGCTGTCCTCGGCGCTCTGACCTCGTTGTACCTACTGGTGAACGTCCTGGGGCCGGGCGCATTCGCGGCCGTGGAGCAGGAGACGAGCCGTGCGGTGAGCGCGGCCGGCGCGTCGGGGCTGTCGGCCTGGCCGGTGGCGCGCCGCGCGGCGGTATTGACCGCCGGGTTGCTCATCGGTCTCGTGTTGCTGGCCGCGGCGGCCTGGCCGCTCGGCCTCGGTCGGGTCCTCGACCAACGACTGGGTCTACTGCTCGCTCTCGTCGTTGCCAGCACCGGGTTCGGGCTCATGTACTGGGTCCGCGGCGTGCACAGCGGTCAGCAGCGGCTCGGCCGTTATGCCGCGAGCCTCTACTTGGAGGGCGCGGCGCGGCTCCTGCCCTGCGGGGTGCTGTTCGCACTGGCGGTGGGGTCGCCCGAGGCCTACGGACTCGCGTTCGCGGCCGGGTCGGGTGTGGCCGGCCTGGCCCTGATGTCCGGGCTGAAGCTGCGGACCGGGCCGGTCGGCGTCGCCCCGTCCGGGATGGGGCGCTCGCTCGGGATGCTCGTCACGGCCGCGCTGTGCATGCAGCTCGTGGCCAACCTGGGTCCCGTCGTCGTCACCTACCGCTCGTCCGACGACCTCGTGGCCGCCGCCGTGTTCGGCCTGGCCTTCGTGCTGGCGCGGGTCCCGCTGTTCCTCTACTCCCCGGTGCAGGCGCTCCTCGTGCCCGCATTGACCCGCGCCGTCACCGCGGGCGAGCTCGACGCCGCCCGCAGGCTCGTCGGCCGAGCGCTGGGGGCTGTGATCGCGGTGGGCGCGGTGGGGGTCGCGGCAGCGGCGGCCCTCGGACCCGCGGCGGTCGAACTGTTGTTCAACGCCGCACAGCGCCCCGGCCCAGGGACCCTTGCACTGCTCGGCCTGGCCACCGTCGCGATGATGGTGGCACTCACTCTGCAGTCGGCACTGATCGCCCTCGGCGAGCAGCGCACCGTCACCCTGGCCTGGACGGCCGGTGTCGTGGTGTTCGTGCCGCTGCTGTTCCTGCCCCTGCCACCCGTCGAGGCGGCGCTGGCCGCCCAGCTCGCCGGCCCGCTCATCGTGGTGGGACTCGCCACCGCCGGGGTCCGCCGTTCATTGCACAGGCGCCAGTACCCTGGCCCGTGACACCACCGTCCTCGGAGATCAGCATGGAACCGCTCGCCCGCCAGTACGACGATGTGTGGCTCGTCATCCCCGTCTACAACGAGGAGACCGTGATTCAAGCGGTCGTCAAGGACGCGATGACTGTCTTCCCCCATGTGGTCTGCGTCGACGATGGCAGCCCCGACGGCTCCGCTTCCGCTATCGCAGCGAGCGAGGCGCACCTGGTGCGGCACCCGATCAACCTCGGCCAGGGCGCAGCGCTGCAGACCGGGATCGCTTACGCCCGCGCCCGGGCCGGCGCGCGCTACTTCGTCACCTTCGACGCCGACGGCCAGCACCGCGTGGAGGACGCCGCAGAGATGGTCGAGCTGGCCCGGACCGGCGCCGCCGACGTGGTGCTCGGTTCGCGGTTCCTCGACGAGGACACATCTTCGGTCCCGTGGGTGAAGCGGATCGTACTCAGGGTTGTGGCGGCGTTGAGCCCGGCAGCGCGGCGGCTGAAGCTGACCGATGCACACAACGGCCTGCGCGTGCTCACTCGTCCGGTGGCCGACGATCTGCGAATCACGATGAACGGCATGGCCCATGCGTCGCAGATCGTCAGTTATCTGGCGCGGTCGGACTGGCGGGTCGCCGAACACCCGGTGACCATCCGCTATACCGACTACTCCCGTAGCAAGGGCCAGTCACTGGTGAACGGCGTCAACATCCTGTTCGATCTCGGAGTGCGGCAGAGGGGTGCCTGATCCCATGATTGTCCAACTCCTGCTTCTCGTGGCCGTCGCGGCTCTACTCGTGCTCTTCGTCCGCAACCGGCACGGCGTCCGTGTGGCGGCAGGCAAGCGGGTGGCGCTTGTCTTGTTCGCGCTGGTCAACGTATACGCCGTGATCCGGCCGGACGACCTGACCGCACTCGCTCAGGCAATCGGCGTCGGCCGAGGCACCGATCTGGTGCTCTATGCCCTGGTTGTCGGATTCCTGTCGGTAACGCTCAACCAGTACCTGCGCTTCCAGGGGGTCGACGCCCGCGTCACCGAGCTGGCCCGCACGCTCGCCGTGCGGGAGGCGGAGATCGTCAACCGCGACCGGGGCCTGCTCGTCGGACCCGACGCGAGGGCTGTGCCGGTCGTGCCCGGCGTCCCGGACGAGCCCGGCGCGTGACGCTGCACGTCGTCGTCCCGTACTGGGGCGATCCCGGGCACCTCTTCGGGGCCGTGGCCAGCGTGCGTGCGCAGAGCACCTCGGACTGGTTGCTCACGATCGTCGACGACGGGTATCCGGGCACCGCGGCGGCCGAGCACGTCGGCGCGCTCGCCGACCCCCGTATCGATTACACGCGCAACCCCGAGCGGCTCGGCCCCAACGGCAACACCTACCGCGCCTCGCGCCTGGTCCAGGGCGAGTACCTCTGCATGATGGGTCACGACGACCTGCTCGAACCCGGGTACGCCGAGCTCGTCGTGGCGCGCATGGAGGCCGACCCGGCCGTCGTGGTGGTGCAGCCGGGCGTCACCGTGATCGACGAGGACGGTGCGGTGCGCGGCGGGTTGGCCGACCGGGTGAAGGCGGCGATCGCGCCTGGGGCGAAGGCGCCGGTCACGTTGGACGGGGAGACGGCCGCGCGCAGCCTGCTGGCCGGCAACTGGCTCTACACGCCGTCGCTGACCTACCGGGCCTCCGCAGTCGAGAAGGTCCCCTTCCACCCCGGGATCGACGCGATCCACGACCTCGCGTTCGTGCTGGACCTGCTGCTCGACGGGGGTGTCCTCGCCGTCGACCCGACGCCGGCGTTCCGCTACCGCCGCCACCGCTCCAGCGACTCGTCGCAGCGGGCCCGCGACGGCATCCGCTTCGAGCAGGAGCAGCGCTACTTCGGCGAGGTCGCCGAGGAGCTGCGCGCGCGGGGCTGGACCCGGGCCGAGCGGGCCGCCCGGTTGCACCTCTTCTCGCGCCTGCACGCGGCGAAGGTGGGTGTCGATCTGCTCGCCGCGCGCGACGTCGCCCGCGCCGGGCAGGTCCTGCGCCGCGCGGTGCGGCGCGTCTAGCCGGCCTTCTGCACGACCAGCAGGAACGCCTTCGAGATCGCCCACAGCTGCGGGAACCGGCGCAGGGCGGCCACCCCCAGCCGGTAGACCGGGCTGCCGCCCCCCTCGGCCAGGGAGAGGTCGGCGGGCAGGGTGAGCGACGCCCGCAGCTCCGGGTGCGGGGTGAACAGCCGCCGCAGCCGCCCGAGGGTGGGGGCGTAGCTGGCGTCGCGGTAGTCGGTGCCCCGACCCGAGGCCCGCAGGTAGGCCGAGGCGAGCGGCAGCGGCAGCCAGCTCAGGAACGGCAGCCCGTAGTGCACCTCGATCGGCCACGTCCGGTTCGGCACGAGCACGAACGCCACGCCGCCGGGGCGCAGGCAGCGGCTGATCACGCGCACCGCTCCGGGCTGGTCGTCGATGTGCTCGAGGACGTTGTCCAGCACGACCAGGTCGAACTCCTCGATGCCGGTGACCGCGTCGATCGTGCCCTCCACGATCTCGACGTTGTCCAGGCCCTGTGCCGCGGCGTTCTCGCGGGCGTGCCGGGCCAGGACCGGGTTCGGCTCGACCCCCACGACTGACGCGCACCGCCGAGCCAACTCGACCACGCCGTGGCCGTACCCGCAGCCGATGTCGACGGCCCGGCACTCCGCGAGCGGGCGGTCCAGGAAAGGGCCCGCGGTCAGCTCGACCTGGCGGACGAACCCTTCGGCGAGGCTCGCTCGCTCGACCATCCGCAGAGTCTTCTCGTACTCGGGGAGGGAATCCGTCACAGCGTGGTCAACTCCGTAGTCAGTCGTTGTTCGGTGGAGATCCTGCGGCATCGCCCCCGCAGGCGGTGAGCTCATAGAGGAAGTTTCCCGAGGTATCACTTGCGACCATACGAAAACCGTTCTCGGGGCGCGTCAAGCCGGGGTACTGATTGATCCGGCTGTCCCAGGGCCAAAAATCCAGGTTGCCAACGAGCAGGTAGCGAACACCGAGCTTGTCGGCCACCGGACAGACGCGTCCATCTGTTGCGGCATCACGTAAGTGATCTGCCAGGAAGCGTTGATCGGAAGTCCATTCACCGTCCAGGTGCGGGAAGAGCACCTGTTGCCCGGTGAGTGCCCACAGCAAGGGGCTGCCGCTCCACGGGTTCTGCGCGACGACCGCAGTCGGGTCCGAGTCGGCTCGCACGATCTCGAAGAAGGCCGCCTCATCCGGGGACAGGAGTTCGAACGGAGGTTCGGTGACTCGGTACGCGTCATCGAGGAACTCGGCATGGTCGCGGGCGTACATGCCGCTCGACGCGATCACCAGCACTGCAGTCGCCAGCGCCCCGACCACCGCCGGTTCTGGAGGAGATGTGGTCAATCGACTCCACTGTCCATGGACGGCCGTGCCGATAGCCGTGAGCCCGAGCACGGCCAGCGGCACGCCAGTGATCGGTAGCATGGCCGCAAGTCGGTACGAGTCGTTGTACCAGAAGCCGGTGACTGCAGCGGCGATCGGAGTCTCCAGAGACGCTGCGAGTACGTACAACGCTCCGCTGATGGCATGTGCGGGGACGATCCAGCGCAGGTCGGGACGCCGCCAGGCAGCGGTGAGGCCCACGAGGACCACCCCTGCCATCGCCCATGCGGCCGACTTCCCGTTGGTGGCCCACAGCATGACTTCACCCACTGCGCCGGCCGGGGAGACGAATGCCGGCCAGTCGAATGCGCGAACGCTGTCGAACAGCGGGGACGTGAGCAACCCGACTCCGACCGCCGCAGCCGTCGCCGCGACGGTCATCGAGGCAACGGCAGCGAGCAGAGCCTGCCCGTTGAGTAGTCGGGATCGCACCCAGTGCCCGAACCACCACGCCGCAGCGGGCATCGAGAGAACAGCGAGACTGATCAGAGTGTTCGGATGTGCGAGGCCCAGGGTCACTGCTACCACCGGGACCAGGATCGCCGCCTTGAGTCGAGTGAGTGGTCCATGTTGGGGCAGGCCGGCTATCGAGATCACCGCGGCCAGCCCGATCGGGACGAGGCTCAGCCCCAGCAGATTCGGCCAGAGCACCCCGAACGTCATGAGGGACCATGGATAGGCGATGAAGCCGACCGCAACGATCGGTGTGGCGAAAGCAGCGAGCCATGACGGACCGACCATCTGGCGAACCAAGACGAGGCAGGCCAACGGCCAGACTACTGAGCCGACAGTCACCGCGACGATGTTTGAGGCGACCGGGATCGTCGCCCCCGTGGTGATGACAACCAGCGAAACCAGGCTGTGCCACGCTGCGGGATAGAAGGACAGGGCGGACGCTGGCACATTCAGCGTACCGACAACGAGCGACGACGCGTCTCCAATCATCAAGATCCGGGCGATCGTGTTGTAGTGGAACGTCGCGTCGTAGGTCTGCGAGACGGTACCGACCGAGCCCATGCCGCCCGCGGCTGTGATGACGCCGATGCCCAGCGCGACCGCCATTCCTGCGGCTGCTGCGGTGGCGACAGGCCACGGATCGCCCGAAGCGCGTGCGTAGCGCTTGCGCAGAGCCCGACGAGTCACCCCTGCGATCACGGCGAGGGCCAGCGCCGGTGCGAGGGCGGGCCACCCGCCCCATTGGATTCCCAGCCAGCCGGCTGCGATCGCACCGACGGCTGCAGATCCGACTGATATCACCGGCGCTGTTCCCCACGCGGCGACGCCACGCAAGCCCGCTGCGTAGGCGACCAACAGTCCGGGCAAAAGGAACCAACCGATTGCCGCCATCAGTAGCGGTGCGGCTGTGACCCAGGAGGGGAGCTCAGCCATTCCGACACCACGTCCTATGGATGCGAAGCGCTCGGACACGGTGAACAGGGGACGTCGCGAGCACGGGACGACACTAGAGCGACGGCGATGTCGAGAGTCATCCGGACACGTTCGATGAGTCTCCCGCCATGGGTCCGGTCCCGGTCCGGTCCCTGTGTGTACGTCGTCGTCGTGGCGCGCCGGCCATGCCGGGACTGTGGAGGGCGTCTGTGTCGCGTTCGCCTGGGTGGAGCCGACCTGCGACGGGGTCGCCGCTACGGTGGTCACCGTGAGCTACACGGACTACGACCTCGTGATCGTCGGCTCGGGCTTCTTCGGCCTCACCATCGCGGAGCGGGTGGCCGAGGAGCTGGACAAGCGGGTGCTGGTGCTGGAGCGGCGCTCCCACCTGGGTGGCAACGCCTACTCCGAGCGCGAGCCGGAGACCGGGATCGAGGTCCACCGCTACGGCGCGCACCTGTTCCACACCTCCAACGTGCGGGTGTGGGAGTACTGCAACCGGTTCACCTCGTTCACCGGCTACCAGCACCGCGTGTTCGCGAAGGTCGCCGACCAGGTCTACGCGTTCCCGATGAACCTGGCGCTGATCAACCAGTTCTTCGGGAAGTCGCACACCCCCACCGAGGCCCGCGCGCTGATCGCCGAGCAGGCCGGCGAGATCGACACGAAGGACGCGAAGAACCTCGAGGAGAAGGGGATCTCGCTGGTCGGGCGCCCGCTCTACGAGGCGTTCGTGAAGGGCTACACCGCCAAGCAGTGGCAGACCGACCCGACCAAGCTCGACGCGTCGATCATCTCCCGGCTCCCGGTGCGCTACACCTTCGACAACCGCTACTTCAACGACACCTTCGAGGGCCTGCCCGTCGACGGGTACACCGCGTGGCTGACGAGGATGGCCGACCACCCGAACATCGAGGTGCGCACCGACGTCGACTACTTCGACGTCCGCGACCAGATCCCGGCAGGCACGCCCACGGTCTACACCGGTCCGCTCGACGCCTACTTCGGCAACTCCGAGGGCGCCCTGTCGTGGCGCACGCTGGACTTCGAGCAGGAGATCGTGGACACCCCCGACTTCCAGGGTGCGCCGGTGATCAACTACAACGACGAGGAGGTGCCCTACACCCGGATCCTCGAGTTCAAGCACTTCCACCCCGAGCGGCAGTACGCGAGCGACAAGACCGTCATCGTCCGCGAGTTCTCCCGCTTCGCCGAGCCCGGTGACGAGCCGTACTACCCGGTCAACACCCCCGACGACCGCGCCAAGCTGCTGCGCTACCGCGAGCTCGCCCGCAAGGAGACCGCCAACGCCAACGTGCTGTTCGGCGGACGCCTGGGCACCTACCAGTACCTCGACATGCACATGGCCATCGGCTCGGCGCTGAGCATGTTCGACAACCGCCTCGCCCCGTACTTCACCGAGGGCAAGGCCCTGTCCGGCACCGAGTCCGAGGACTGAGCCGGGGCGTCGCGCCACGGCGTCCCACGCCCCGGCGGGTGGCCCCGCTCACGTCGCTACCCTCGGTGGCAGCACGCGCACACCCCCGAGCAACCGCGAGGACGACGCTTTGACGACCACCGCCGCCACGACCACCACCGCCGCAGCATCGGGGGCGACGACCTCCGACGGGCTGCTGCAGCGAGTGATCCTGCCGCGTTCCGGTGACCCGATCGCCGTCCGCTCGCTCTACCTCGACGAGCGCACCGGCCTCCGCCTGACGACCCCGCCCCCGCTCCCGGGCTCCCCGCTGCGCGAGGTCACCCTCGTCGGCACCGCGGCCACGGCCCGGCGCCTGCGGGTCGTCTCGCGGACCTCCGCGCTGATCCCGGAGCAGAGCGAGGTGTCCTTCGGGGCGTACTTCAACGCGTTCGCCGCGGGCTACTGGCGCCACTGGTCGAGCCTCACCGAGGTGCACCTGCGCCTGTCGCTGTCCGGCTCCGGCCGCGTCGACGTCTACCGCACCAAGGCCGACGGCTCGCAGATCTTCGTGGGCGGCCAGGTCGTCGACGGCCGGCTCGACCTCGACATGCCCCTGGACCTGCGCCCCTTCGAGGACGGCGGCTGGTACTGGTTCGACCTCACCACCGACTCCGGCGAGCTGACGCTGACCGAGGGCGGCTGGTACGCCGCCGAGGAGTCCGCGACGCCCGCGGCCGTCACGATCGGGATGCCGACGTTCAACCGGCCCGCCGACTGCGTCGCCACGCTGACCGCGATCGCCGAGGACCCGACGGTGCTCGACGCGGTCGTCGCCGTGATCATCCCGGACCAGGGCACGAAGAAGGTCCGCGACGAGGCCGGGTTCGCCGCCGTCGCGGCGAAGCTCGGCGACAAGTTGCGGATCATCGACCAGCCCAACCTCGGCGGATCCGGCGGCTACGCGCGGATCATGTACGAGGCGCTCGGCAGCACCGACTGCGAGCAGATCCTCTACATGGACGACGACATCCTGCTCGAGCCCGACTCGGTGCTCCGCGCGGTCGCGTTCTCCCGGTACAGCCGCGAGCCGATGCTCGTCGGCGGGCAGATGCTGTCGCTGCAGGCGCGCTCGCAGCTCTCCACGATGGGCGAGGTCGTCGACCGCAACGCCTTCCTGTGGCGCAACGCCCCCGGCACCGAGCCGCACCACGACCTCGCCGAGAAGACGCTGCGGCAGACGCCGTGGCTGCACCGGCGCACCGACGTCGACTACAACGCGTGGTGGATGTGCCTGATCCCGCGCGCCGTCGCGGAGGACCTCGGGCTGCCGCTGCCGCTGTTCATCAAGTGGGACGACGCCGAGTACGGCCTGCGCGCCCGATCGAAGGGCTACCGCACCGCCACCGTGCCGGGCATCGCGATCTGGCACATGTCGTTCCTGGAGAAGGACGACACCAGCGACTGGCAGGCCTACTTCCACTACCGCAACCGGTACGTCGCGGCCGCGCTGCACGGGCCCGACAACCCGCGCGCGCTGCTCGTCGACACCGTCAAGCGGTCGCTGCGGCACCTGATGCTCATGGAGTACTCGGCGATGGCGCTGCAGGAGATGGCGCTGCGCGACTTCCTCGCCGGCCCGGAGCAGCTGTTCCCGAAGCTGCCGGTCGTGCTCGGGGAGATCCGGGCCAAGCGCGCCGAGTTCGACGACGGGCGCCCGCTCGACTCGGCCACGCAGGTGCCCCTCTCCGAGCTCGACGCCCTGGCCGCCCAGGCGTTCCCGGAGCCGCCGACGAAGAAGCTCGCGATCGTCAAGGGCCTCGCGAAGAGCGTGCTGCACAACCTGAGGCCCGTGGACCCGGCGCACCAGGTCGTGCCGCAGCGCAACGTGCCGTCGAAGCAGGCGCAGTGGTTCGTGCTGTCCCGGCTCGACTCCGCCACCGTCTCCACCCCCGACGGCCGCGGCGTCACCTTCCGCCGCCGCGACCCCGCGCTGTTCAAGGCGATGATGAAGCAGTCGGTGGCGCAGGTGCGCGAGGTCGCACGGGTCTGGCCGGAGCTGCGGCAGCGCTACCGCGACGCCCTGCCCGAGCTCACCAGCCGTGAGGCGTGGGGTCGGAACGTCTTCGAGAAGTGACGGGAGGTGCGGGCGCCGCGCGGCGCCCGCACCGTCCTACTCGTCGATGCCGTAGAGCCGGGCCCAGTTCGCACGGCTGGTGAGCTGCGGCATCGCGTCGCGGTACCGCTGGGCCGCGGCCGGGCCCTCGGCCAGCACCCGGCGCAGCAGGCGGGCCCCGTGCTTGGTCAGCTCCAGGACCTTCGCGCGGTCGCGGGTGCGGATCCGGTAGCCCGTCTCACCCATGTCGGCGACGATCGCGCGCTCGAAGTTCGAGACGTGCCACCAGTGTGCGTCACCCGCCGGGACGAACCCGGTGCGGTGCGGGGCCCGGTTCGCGGCCAGGTACACCGCGCGCTTGAGCCAGGTGAGCCGCTCCTTCGACGGGATGCCGGGGTTGCGCACGACCTGGGCGTCGCGGAAGTCAGGGGCGTCGCGCGGCAGGTCGGTGATCGGGTGCACCACCGTCTCCGGGTACGCCGACCGGATCCGCCGGATCTCCGCGGCGGCCGCGGCGGACCCGTCGCGCAGGATGTCGGGTCCGTCCAGGAAGTCCTCGACGGCCGTCAGCAGCGTGACGGCGAGGCCGTAGTGCATCGCCACGAGGTTCTGCGCCAGGATCTGGCCGAGCCGCCGGACGATCCGCTTCGTCGAGAACGGGGTGTGCAGCGCGGCGGTGATGAGGCCGTTGCGCAGGTTGAAGTACCGGTGCCACTCGTCCCAGTCCTTCCACCCGAAGTCGGCGTGCCACACGCCGGCACCGGGCAGCGCGACCGTCGGGAACCCGTGGGCGCGGGCGCGGTAGCCGAACTCGATGTCGTCCCACTGGAAGAACAGCGGCAGCGGGTAGCCGATCTCGCGGACGATCGCCGCGGGGATCAGGCACGACCACCAGCCGTTGTACTCGGTGTCGACGCGCCGCTCCTGGTTGATCGGCAGGTCGCGCTCGTCGAGGCCGAGCAGGTTGGCCTCCTGCAGCGAGCCGGTGACGGGAATGCCGACGGTGAGGATCTCCGGGTCGGCGTACTCGGCGGCGATGTGCAGGTGCGTCGGGTGCAGCAGGTTGAGCATCTGCCCGCCGACGATCGTCGGGTGCGTGGTGGACGCCGCGAACGACGTGAGCCGCACCAGGATCTCCGGCTCCAGCAGCACGTCGTCGTCCATCAGCAGGACGTCGGCGTGCTCCTCCGGCGCGCCCGCGGTGGCGTCGAACAGGCCTCGCGTGAACCCGCCCGCGCCGCCCAGGTTGGGCTGGCGGACGTAGCGCAGCTGCGCGCCGAGCGCGGCCGACACGGTGGCGAACCGCTCGCGCGACTCCAGCGGGTCGGTGCCCTGGTCGACGACCTGGACGACCCCGACGCATCCGAGCGCGCGGGGGTCGTCGGCGAGGGCCTGCAGAGTGTTGAGGCAGTCCTCGACGCGGTTGAACGTGCAGATGGTGACGTCGGTGCGCGGCATCCGCTCGGGCCGCGGGACGCTCCACTCGACGCCCGACACCGTCATCTCACCGGTCTCGGTGGACAGCTGCAGGTAGAGCCCGCCGCCGTCGAGGAAGCGGTCGATCTTCGCGGTGAGCGTGACGACCTGCTCGCGCGCGTCCTCGACGTCCTGCACCGCGACGATCCGCCACACCTTGTTGGTGTCGGAGGCGAGGATGCGGACGCGGCCGGTGCCCGAGATCGTGAGGGCGACCTCGATCTCGGAGACGGCCGTCCAGCGCTGCCAGTAGGTGGCGTGCACGCGGCCGAAGTAGGTGTTGGTGCTGACCCGGGTGGCCGGGGCCAGGTGCACGCGGTCGCGCTCGCGGCGGGCGGCGCCCGCCTCGACGACGGAGTAGAGGTCCTCCGGGACGAGGCCCGACGGGCCGAAGAACAGTCCCCGCTGCGCGAGGATCCGTCCGGTGACCGGCGCGGTCGGTTCAGGGGCGGCCGCGACGGCGCTGTCGGTGCGGTCCGGGGTGGTGAGCATGGGGAAGGGTCGTCCTCCGGTCGGGCTCGGTGTCTCGGTTCATTGTGTCAGCCGACCGGATCGAGCCCGGGCACCCGCGCCTGTCCGGTTCGTCCCCATCCGGGCACGGTCTCGGACGTGACGACCGGCGTTGCTCTGACCAGCGGTTCCAGCGGGTCCCAGCGGACGACCCGGGCCGCGTCGCGCGTCGGGTCGCCGTCGAGGTAGGTGGCCATGGTGCGTTCGGTGACGAGTAGCCGGGGCCCGGCGAAGGGACCGCCGAACTCCGGTGCGTAGGTGATTGCCGCTGCATCGTCCTCGGCGGGCGGGGCGACCCGCCATGCTGCGAGGCCCGCGACCCCGTCCCGGATCGGCTCGGGCTCGAGGCAGGGGAACAGGAACGCGACCGGCCAGTCGAGGATCGCGGTGCTCCCCGGCGGCAGGAGGTCGGTCATCCGGGTCAGCCGGGGCGCGCGTGGCAGCGTCACCAGCGCGTGTGGGCCGGCCGTGGTCGCTCCTGCCACGACGAGCCGCACCGACTCGGCCCCCGCGGGAGCGACGTGCCGGGCGTCACCGGTGCCGAGCGGACGCACCGCCAGAACCGAGCCCGCGGCGTCGCCGAACTCCATGCGGAGCACGTCGCCGGGGCGCAAGGTGCCGGTCGTGGTGACGACGACGGGCAGCGTCCCGTCGCGCTGCTCCGGGTCGAGGGTGAACCAGGCGGTCGTGGACGAGCCGGTCACCGCGATGCCGCGGACCAGCGCACCGCCGACGTCGACCGTGCGCTCCCCGCGGGCGGCCGGGACGGTCCGCGCTGGGAGCAGCCCCACGGCCGGGTCGGTCTCCACCGACAGGCGCTCCTGCAGCCCGCAGGGTGCACCGCGCAGCGTCGACACGGCGTCGGAGGCGAGGGTGTAGCTGTCGCGGTGGCCGACGGCCGTGCGCGCCAGGCTCAGCACCTGCAGGGCGAGGACGGCCACCAGCACCACGGCGAGCACCGGCACCGGGCCGGGCACCCGCTGCGGTACGCCCGGCTCGGGCCGGGCCACCGCCCGCGCCCCGGCGCGGCGGGCCGCGAGCACCGCCACCACGGCCAGCCCGACCAGCACCAGGATCGTGGCCACCGCCACGCCCGCCACCTGCGGCGGGAGCGTCGAGAACGTCGGGGCGAACCAGCCGGAGGCGTAGGGCCAGGCGTTGTACCCGGCGAGCACCACGGACCCGACGGCCACGCAGGCGGACAGCGCGGCGGTGAACGCGCGCGGCCGGCTGCGCAGCGGGGTCGACCGCCACGCCACCGCGCCCGCCACCAGCACCGCCGCACCGATCCCGCCGAGGTCGCCGAAGTGCTGCGTCCACTTCGTCGGGGTCGCGGTCATGACGGCGAGCGACAGCAGCACCGACGCGGCGAGCCGGAACGCCGGGCCGCCGGCGAGCCCGCTGCGGCCGCGGCGCAGCGCCACCAGGACCCCCACGGCGGCCAGCACGGTCACCAACAGCGCCGCGCGCCGCCCGATCCCGCCCTGGAACCCGCCTGGTTCGAGCAGCAGCGCGTAACGCTCGTACTCCTGGTACCACTCCACTCCGCCGCCGATCAGCTGCCGCACCCGCGTGGCCTCCAGCACCGCGGCGAGGCTCTGGTCGGAGAGCATCAGCAGCACCGCCGACGCCGGGGCGGCCAGCGCGGCGACGAGCAGGGGCCACCGGTGCAGGTCGGAGCGCGCACGCACCAGGCGGATCAGCGGGACGGCCGCGGCCAGGAACGGGGTGAACGCGACGATCCCGCCCGGCGTCAGCGCCGTGGTGGCCCCGGCGAGGGCGAGCCCCACGGCGGTCGGGAGGAGCCGCCGCGTCGCCACAGCCCGCTCCACGGTGAGCAGTACACCCATCAGACCCAGTGCCACCCACGGCTCCGGTCGCAGCCCCAGCTGGTACGGCACCCACCAGGTCCCGAACGCGAGCGCGGCGAGCCAGGGCAGCTGCGCCGCGCGGCCCAGCCGGGGGAGCAGGGCCCGGGACAGAAGGAGCCAGGTGACCAGTCCGAGCAGGGTGGCGGGCAGGCGCATCCACAGCGTCGAGGCGGAGACGAGCGACCAGAGGTGGGTCAGGTCGTAGAACCAGCTGAACGGGGCCTCGGGCGCGTTGAGCCAGCGGTAGACGTTGCCCACGAACCCGTTGCTGCCGCGGCTGCGCACGATCCCGCTGATGTAGCCGTCGTCCACGGTGACGGCGCCGACCACCCACCACACGCCGAGCAGTGCCGTCACGGCCGCGTCGACGGGGCGGGGGAGCCACCAGCGGCGGGGGAGCAGCCGGACGCGGGTGGGCCCGTCGGCGCGGGTCAGCGCGGCGAGCATCCCGAGCAGCGCCAGCACCCCCACCACGGCGATCCCGGCCTTGAGCGGGGAGACCGTGGTCTCGAAGCGGGTGTCGGCGGTCAGCGCGAGGGCGACGCCGCTGTCGGCGTCGGTGAACGCCCCCGCGACGGACGGGCGCACGTCACCCTCGCGGGTGAGGACCACCTCCCCGTCGACGCGCACCTCGGTGCGTCCGGGGTCGGACGCGAGCACGATCGCGCAGGGTCGGTCGGGGACCACCACCGCACCGAGGTCCAGGCCGGCGCTCGTGACGGACAGCTGCCCGTCCGCCGAGTCCAGGCGCAGACCGTGGAGGGGTTCGGCGGCCGGGTCGGGGCGCAGCGGCACGGTCGAGAGCAGCACGCCGCCGCGTCGGGCCGCGTCGCAGCCCGTCGTGACGGTGAGGGCGACCGGCTCGTAGGGCATCAGCGGGATCGCCGCGGGGCCGTCGCTCGCGGTCCAGGAGTACGCCGCGCGCGACTGCTGCACCGGCGCGAGCGGGAACGCGACCGCGGCGAGCAGGGCGACCAGGCCCAGCACCAGTACCGATCTCGCTCGGGAGGAGGCGGGGGTGTGCGGCGCCTGCGGGGCCGCCGACCGCGCGGGCGAGAGCACGGCGTCACCCTAGGCGGGCCCGACCGTGCCCCCTCGAGCGCCCGGGTGACCCATCGCCGGGCGTGCGAGACCCGCCGGGGACGATGGTCCGGACCCGGACCGGCCCCAAGTCAGTGAGGTGGCGACCATCAGCGCGACCGTCGAGGCGGAGCCCGCGGGCCCGCCCCCGCCCACCTCGCCGCGACCGCGGACGGCCACCGCCACCACCGTCGGGTTCGCGGTGGTGCTGGTCGGCTTCGCCGTGCTGATCTGGCACCGCCGCTGGATGAGCGACGACGGGCTGATCGTGCTGCGCACGGTCCGCCAGCTCCTGGCCGGGGCCGGGCCCGTCTTCAACCAGGGCGAACGCGTCGAGGCCAACACCTCCACGCTGTGGACCTACCTGCTCGCGCTGCCCGGCCTCGCCGGGGTGTCGCTGAACTGGGCGGCCGTGGTGCTCGGTCTCGTGTGTTCGGTGGCGGGGGTCGGGTTCGCCCTCGACGCCGCGCGGCGGCTGTTCGGGGGCACGCGGTGGATGGCGCCGTTCGGGGCGCTCGTGGTCGTCGCGCTCCCACCGTTCTGGGACTTCGGCACCTCCGGGCTCGAGACCGGCCTGATCATCGGCTGGTTGGGGTTCACCTGGTGGCTGCTGGTCGGCCGGCTGGAGGCGCACCGCTCGGGCGGCGGTGGGCGGGCCTGGCCCGTCGCGTTCGTGCTCGGTCTGGCCCCGCTCGTGCGTCCCGACCTCGCGTTGTTCGGGTTCGCCGCGGCGGCCGCGCTCGTCGTCCTGGAGCGCAGGCGCGGGTGGCGGGAGATCGCCGGGCTGGCGGCCGTCGCCGCGGCGCTGCCGCTGGCCTACGAAGTCTTCCGGGCGGGCTACTACGGGCTCCTCCTGCCGGGCACGGCGCTGGCCAAGGAGGCCGGCACGTCACGCTGGCGTCAGGGCTACTACTACATGCGCGACCTGACCGATACCTACTGGCTCGCGATCCCCGTGCTGATCGGTCTCGTCGCAGCGGTGCTGCTGCTGGTCCGGCTGCGCCGCACGGCCACGGTGGCAACGGCCGTCGTCGTCGCGGTGCCGTGGGTGTCGTCCGCGCTGCTCGCCACGTACGTGACGAGGGTGGGGGGCGACTTCATGCACGGCCGGATGCTGCTGCCCGCCCTGTTCTGTCTGACGCTGCCGCTGGCCGCGGTGCCGTTCACCCGGCGCACCGCGGTGCCGGTGTTCGCGATGACGGCGTGGGCTGCGGTGTCCTTCCTCGCCCTGCGTCCCGCGTACGACACCCTGGGGCCCAACTGGATCGCGAACGAGCGCCTCTACTACGTCGTGATCGTCGACCGGCCGAACCCGATCGTGGCCGAGGACTTCATCGACCACCCGGTCGCCCCGGAAGGCGTGGCCGAGCTCGCCGGGGCGCCCGGGCCCTCGCTGGCCCTGCCCGGCCCCGGCCCGGACGGCCTGCGCTGGTGGCTGTTCCCCACTCCGGACCGGCCGAGCACCATCACCTGGCTCAACCTGGGCGTCACCGGGGAGTTGGCGCCGCTCGACACCCGCGTCCTCGACGGGGTCGGCCTGACCAACCCGCTCGCCACTCACGCGACGTCGGTGCCCGACGGGCGGATCGGGCACGACAAGGACCTGCCGCCCGAATGGTTCGTCGCCGACTCCGGTACGACGGAGACCGGCTTCGCCGACCCGGCGGGCATCGCGGCCGCACGGGCGGCCCTCGCGTGCCCGGCCACGCAGGAGCTCCTGGCCTCCTACCGGGACCCGCTGACGCTGGACCGGTTCGTGCGCAACGTCACCGGAGCACTGGAGCGCACGTCCTACCGCTACGACCGCGACCCCCGCGTCGCAGCGGAGTGCCTCCCCGCCGACTGACGTGCATGATCGGGTGCATGACCCTCGACCTCGCCCCCGACGAACTGCTCTGCACCACCCGCTCGGTCCGCAAGCGCCTCGACCTCGACCGCCCCGTCCCGATGGAGCTGGTCCGGGAGAGCCTGGAGGTCGCGCTGCAGGCCCCGACCGGCAGCAACGCCCAGGGCTGGCACTGGATGGTCGTCACCGATCCGGAGCTGCGGGCGGGGATCGGCGGGTACTACGCACAGGCCTTCGACGCCTACCGCAACTCGCCCCTCTACGCCGGGCGGGCCGGGACCGACCACACCGAGGAGCGCAAGGCCGTCCAGGATCGGGTCACCTCGTCCGCGGAGTACCTCGCGGAGGTGATGGGCCGCGTGCCCGTCCACGTCATCGCCTGCATCACCGCGGGGGAGGAGCTGCCGAGGGGCAACCAGGCCGGGTTGTGGGGATCCCTGCTGCCCGCGGCGTGGAGCTTCCAGATCGCGGCGCGTGCGCGGGGGCTCGGCAGTGCCTGGACCACGCTGCACCTGCGCTACGAGAAGGAGATCGCCGAGCTGCTCGGCATCCCGTCCGACGTTCGCCAGGGCGTGCTGCTCCCTACGGCCTACTTCACGGGCGAGACGTTCCGTCCCGCGAAGCGCGAGCCCCTCGACCGGGTAGTGCACCTCGATCGCTGGTAGCCCAACGTCACCGTCGGGCGGTGTGTGGGTCCGTCCACGTCCGGAGGGTGGTCACCCGGTCGTCGCACCTTCCGTGAGCGGACAGTGACGGGGTTCGGCATCCAGGTACGTCCTGGGTGTCACCCGCACCGCTGGTCCGAACGCCACCGTTACCTCCAACGTGACGATCGCAGCCCCGCGGACCACCCCATCCGGCACTCAAGCCGCCTCCTCCGGTGAGATCCGGGGTCTGACGGGTCTGCGCATCGTCGCGGCGGTCTGGGTGGTGGCGTTCCACTTCCACTTCACCGCCATGAGCGGGGTCACGGAGGTGGTCGGTGTGCTGGGACCGCTGATCACCTCCGGTGCCCTCGGCGTCGACCTCTTCTTCGTGCTGAGCGGTTTCGTGATCGCCCACACCTACCTCGCGTCGATGGGGCCGGCACTGCACGTCGGCGCCACCGTGCGGTTCGTGTGGGCGCGCTTCTGCCGCATGTGGCCGGTGTACGCGCTGGTCTTCAACCTCTTCGGCCTGTGGCTGCTGGCCCGGCTCGTGCTCGGATCCGACGAGAACATCGCCTTCCAGGGCGTGCAGCCGGTCATGAGCCTCGGGCAGTGGGTGCAGCAGCTGCTGATGGTGCAGATGTGGAACAACGAGTTCCTCGACGGCGCGTCCTGGGTGGGCTCCACCTGGTCGATCAGCGCCGAGTGGCTCGCCTACATGCTGTTCCCGGTGGCCGCGCTGCTGTTCTACCGGATGCGCAACCTCCCGCTGGTCGTGCTCGCGGTCGCCGCGGTGGCGCTGATGCTCCCGATCGCGTCGTCCTACGCCACGATCGGCAGCCCGTACTACGCGTGGAGCTGGGTCACCCGCATCCTCTGCGGCTTCGGCGCGGGCGTGCTCGTCCACCTGGTGGTGACGCGGCTGCCGCGCACCGAGCTGGTCCGTCGCATCGCGTCGACGACCGCCTGGGCGCTGCCCCTGACGATGGCGGTCGGCCTGTGGGCCGGGCAGTTCGTCGCCCCCGGGTTCGGCGGCGTCGTGATCGTCGGGTTCCCGGTGCTGGTCGGGGCGCTGGCGCTGGCCGACCGCGGCCCCGCGATGGTGCTCAGCCGCCCCGCGCTCGTCCAGGGCGGGAAGGTGTCCTACAGCCTCTACCTGGTCCACATCCCGATGTTCGAGGTCTTCTGGCTGGCCCAGGCCTACGTGCCGGAGCTGCGCGGCGGGGTGGTCGGGCACCTGGCGGCCCTCGCCGTGATCGGCGCGACCTACCCGGTGGCGGCCGCGGCGTTCCGCTGGGTCGAGGAGCCCGCCCGGCGGCGGCTGCGCCGGGTCGGCGCACCGCGCGTCGCCGCACCCACGACGGTGTCGACGTTCCTCGCGGCCCGCGAGGCCGCCGCGCTGCCGGAGACGACGACCTACCTCCCACCCGCCCCGCGGCACGCGGCCTCGCCGACCCGCCAGCCCACGCTCGCCGCCGCACTGATCTCCGTGCAGCGCCGCAAGCCCACCCACCGCGCCGACACCTGGGGCGCGTTCGAGCGCGCCGGACAGGTGCGCGCCACGATCCTGCACGCGGGGAGCGAGTAGGGAGACCTGCCCGTCCCTCCCGCCGGTGGCCCCCTTCACCACACGGCGGGAGGGGCGGACGTGTCTCAGACCGGCAGTCGGCGGAACAGCGGGCGCGGCACGTGCCGCAGCGCGCTCATGACGAACCGCAGCGGGCCCGGTGCCCAGACCAGCTCCCGGCGGTGGCGCACCGCGTCGACGGTGATCGCCGCGACGGCCTCGGGGGTCGTCGAGAGCGGCGCGGGCGAGAGGCCCTCGGTCATCCGGGTGTGCACGAAGCCCGGCCGCACCACGGTGACGTGCACGCCCGCGGGCCGCAGCGCCTCGGTCAGGCCCGAGTAGAACGCGTCCATCCCGGCCTTGGTGGAGCCGTAGACGAAGTTGGAGCGCCGCGCGCGCTCCCCGGCCACCGAGGAGAACGCGACGATCGCGCCGTGGCCCTGCTCGGTCATCCGCTTGCCGAGCGCGACCCCGACGGACACCGCGGCGGTGTAGTTGACCTGCGCGAGCTCCACCGCGGCGTCGACGTCGGTCCAGGCGACCTCGTTGTCGCCGAGCAACCCGAACGCGACGAGCGCGACGTCGATGTCACCGCCCGCGAACGCCGCACGGACGACCTCGGAGTGGGTCTCCGGGGCGGTGGCGTCGAACTCGATCGTCTCCACCGCGCAGCCGAGCTTCTCCAGCCGGGCCTGTGCCGCGCCGAGCCGGTCGGACTTGCGGGCGGCCAGCACGACGCGCAGCGGCCGGTCGGAGGCGAACGCCTCGACGACGGCGAGCCCGATCTCGCTGGTCCCGCCCATCACGAGGACGGACTGCGGGTTGCCGACGGCATCGATCATGAGGTGAGCTCCAGGCGTCGGGACATGTCGGACGTGAACACGCCCGTGGGATCGGCGGCGTCGCGGACCTTGCGCCACTCGTCGAGACGCGGGTAGCCGCGCCGGATCGCCTCGGGCGTGGTGCGGGACTCCTTGGCCAGGTAGTGCCGGCCGCCCGCGTCGAGGACCAGCTCGTCGAGCTCGTCGCACAGCGGCCCGAGCCCGTCGTTGACGGGGATGTCGACGCACAGCGTCCAGCCCGGCCGCGGGAACGACAGCGGCGCCCGGTTGCCCTCACCGAAGCGCTTGAGCACGTTGAGCGCGGAGACCTGGCCCGCGGCGTGCATGCGGTCCAGCACGCCCCGCACGACGTCGCCGCGCTCGAGCGGCACCACGAACTGGTACTGCAGGAACCCGCGCGGCCCGTAGCCGCGGTTCCACTCGCCGACGATGTCGAGCGGGTGCAGGAACTGCGTGATGTTCTGGATCGCGCCGAGCTTCGTGGGCGACTTGCGGTACCAGACCTCGCTGAACAGCTTGCCCGTGAGCCGGTTGAGCAGCCCGGGCGGGAACACGTCGGGCACGGTCAGCAGCTGCGGGGCGTCGAAGCGCAGCGGGCGGGCGCGCAGCTTCGGCGGCAGCTCGTCGAGGGTGGCGTGGTTGGCGCGCATGAGCAGCCCGCGCCCGAACTGCGCCCCGGTGCTGACCGCGTCGAACCAGGACACCGTCTCCGCGTACTTCTCGTCGTCGACGGACTGGCGCGCCATCAGCTCGTCGAGGTTGTCGATCTGCTCGGTGTCGACCTTGAAGTACGCCGTCTCGACGTGGTGCAGCACCAGCACGGCCCGCACGACGACGCCGGTGAGGCCCATCCCGCCGACGGTGGCCCAGAACAGGTCGTCGGACGGGGTGAGGGTGTGCGCGCGGCCGTCGGCGGTGACCAGGTCGAGCGACTCGACGTGGTTGCCGAAGCTGCCGACGACGTGGTGGGCCTTGCCGTGGATGTCGGCGCCGATCGCCCCGCCGACGGTGACCTGGCGGGTGCCCGGGAGCACCGGTAGCCACAGCCCGAACGGGAGCGCGGCACGCATCAGCGCGTCGAGGCTCACCCCGGCGTCGACGACGACGCGGCCGGAGTCGGCGTCGACGGAGTGGATGCGGTCGAGCCCGGTCATGTCCAGGACGGTGCCGCCCGCGTTCTGCGCCGGGTCGCCGTAGGACCGGCCCAGACCGCGGGCGATCACCCCGCGCGGCCCGGCGGCGGCGAGGGCCGCGGTGACGTCGGCCGCGGAGCGCACCGGGACGACGTTCGCGCGGGTGGGCGCGGTGCGTCCCCACCCGCGCAGGCTCGTGTTCGGCATCGTGGTCAGGTTACGCGCGCACGGAGCACCGGCCGCGGCGGCACTATCCTCGACGGCGTGACCGTCCAGCCGCCCGATCCGCCGGGAATCCGGATCTCCGACGCCGACCGGGAACGCGCGGCCACACGCCTCAACCAGGCGCTCGCCGAGGGCCGGATCACCGTCTCCGAGCTGGAGGAACGGCTCTCCGTCGTCTACGGCGCCCGCTACGAGGCCGAGCTGGTGCCCCCGCTGGCCGACCTCCCCGGGGCCGCGGTCACGGCGGCGGTCGCGCTGCCGTCGACCCCGTCCGGCCCGCCGGTGGTGCTGCGCGCGGGCATGTCGACGATCAAGCGGACGGGTGACTGGGACGTGCCCGCCCGCCTGCGGCTGCAGTCGGCGATGGGCACGATCGTGCTCGACTTCTGCGACACCACGATCCACCACGCGGTCGTCGAGATCGAGGTCGACGTCGGCGCGGGCACGATCCGCCTGCTGGTGCCCGACGACGCCACCGCGAACGTCGACGACGTGGCCTCCGGAATGGGCACGGTCAAGAGCAAGGTCCCCTCGCGGCCGCGTCCCGGGTCGGTGCACTTCGTGGTGCACGGGCGCACGGGGATGGGTTCGGTGACGGTGCGCCGGCGCTACCAGGTGGGCGGTCTGAAGTTCTGAGTGTCAGTGGGTTCGCGCGGAGGCGCGGATGCAGGTGTGAACCGCTCGCGGATACCGGTCGCACAGGGATCGCCGGCTGTCCTGGATCGCCGCGCGGATGTCACGGTTCACCCAATTGCGGGTGACTCGGGTCGGGCCCCGTACCTCGTGCTCGACCTCGTCGATCCAGGAGCTACCGCAGCGATGGAGGTGGCTGGTCCGGGCTCGATGCTGACGTCCTCGGTGCCGTCGTGAGTGGTCGGCGACGACGTTGAGCAGTCACGCCTGTGCGTACCCACGGGTGAGTTCGACGATCCGGGGTCGGCCGTGGTCACCGACCCGAGTCATCCCGGGTGCAGCCGTCCTGGGCGGCGGTGGTCGAATCGGAACGGTGCCGGGCAGCGGGCTGCGCTCGCCGAGCGACCGTCACCCGGGTCTCGACTTCGTTGCGCTGCGCTCCACCGGTTGTGAGGGCCGCTCCGAACGTGTCATGGTCGCCCCGACCCTCTTGATCAGAGGGGGCGTCATGCGAGGCAGGGGGGCTGCCACGATGTGTTGCCTGTCCGTCGAAGGCGCCACCGCGTGAGCTTCGCCGACTTCCTGGCCTCGCGCCTGGACAACCTGCTCGAGCTCGGTATCGAGCATGCGCTGGTCGTGGGCGTCTCCGTGCTGATCGCCACGGTCATCGGGGTCGGTCTGGGGTTGGCCACCTACGACAGGAAGCGGTCCGGGCAGGTCGTCATCGCCGTCGTCTCGGTGTTCCTGACGATCCCGTCCCTGGCGTTGTTCGGCCTGTTCATCAACGTCCTCGGCATTGGCACCACGCCCGTGGTCGTCGCGCTGGTCATGTACTCGCTGCTCCCGATCGTCGCCAACACGATCGTCGGCCTGCGCGAGGTCGACCCGGCGGTCGTGGAGTCCGCGCAGGGGATGGGCCTGAGCCGGCTGCAGCGGCTGTTGCACATCGAGCTGCCGCTGGCCTGGCCGGTGATCCTCACGGGGATGCGGGTGTCCACCCTGCTGGCGCTGGGCATCGCGGCGATCGGGGCCTACATCCAGGGTCCGGGGCTGGGCAACGAGATCTTCTCCGGGCTGTCGCGGATCAGCAGCCCGAACGCGCTGAACCAGGTGCTCGGCGGCACGCTCGGGGTGGTGGTCCTCGCGGTACTCGCAGACCTGCTGTTCGTGCTCCTCAACCGGCTGACGACATCACGGGGGGTCCGATGACGGACGGGAAGCGGATCAAGATCCGGCTCGACGGATTGACCAAGAGGTTCCCCGGGCAGACGCAGGCCGCCGTCGAGGAGCTCTCGATGGAGATCCCCGAGGGCGAGATCGTGATCTTCGTGGGTCCGTCCGGCTGCGGCAAGACCACCACCATGAAGCTGATCAACCGGCTGATCGAGCCGACATCGGGACGGATCTTCCTCGACGACGAGGACGTCACGAAGGTCGACCCCGACCGGCTGCGCCGCCGCATCGGCTACGTCATCCAGCAGATCGGCCTGTTCCCGCACCAGACGATCGCGCAGAACATCGCCACCGTGCCCAAGCTGCTGGGGTGGGACAAGAAGCGCATCGCCGACCGTGTCGACGAGCTGATCCGGACGGTCGGGATGGATCCGGACGACTACCGCGACCGCTTCCCCAAGCAGCTCTCCGGCGGCCAGCGCCAGCGCATCGGCGTCGCGCGGGCGATGAGCGCCGACCCCGACGTCATGCTCATGGACGAGCCGTTCGGCGCGATCGACCCGATCACCCGCGACCGCCTGCAGAACGAGTTCCTCCGACTCCAGGCCGAGATCAAGAAGACGATCGTGTTCGTCACCCACGACATCGACGAGGCGATCAAGATGGGGGACCGGATCGCAATCCTGCGCGACCGCTCCCGGATCGCCCAGTTCGACACCCCCGAGCGGATCCTGGTGAACCCGGCCGATGAGTTCGTGGCCGACTTCATCGGCCGCGGCGCATCGCTCAAGCGGCTGAGCCTGAGCCGGGTGCGTGATATCGCGTTGAGTACCTGGCCCACCGTGCACGAGGGCGTCGACCTCGACGAGGCCCGTGCCGTTCTGCGGGCCAGCGACAAGGGCTCGCTTCTGGTGCTCGGCGACGGCGACCGGCCCCGGAGCTGGGTCACCGCTGAGCACCTGGCGCATGCCGATGGGCGCGGGCTCGCCGAGCGCGGTCTCCCGCTGGCCGTCGTCGAGCCGCGGGCCACGCTCAGCGACACCCTCAACGAGATGCTGACGGCCCGCTACAGCACCGCGGTCGTGACCGACGAGTCCGGTGCGTTCGCCGGGATCGTCGATATCGACACGATCAATGAAGCCATCCGCGGGATGCGGTCCGCCGAACACGACCGCCTGCGGGACGAGGCGGCCGGGACCGACTCGCCATGACCGTCCCCGTACCCGAGCAGCTCGCCGCACCGGGCCGCCGCTCGCTACCGGGCTACCTGGTGACGCCCGCGATCCTGCTCGCGGTGCTGGCCGTGCTCTACGCCTACGTCAGCAGCCAGACCCTCGACAGCATCTCCGAGCGGCGTGTCAATGCGCCGTTCATCATCCAGGCCACGCTCGAGCACATCGTGCTGACGGCGGTGTCCACGTTGATCGTGCTGCTCATCGCCGTTCCTGTCGGCGTCCTGCTGACCCGCCCGTTCGCGCGCCGGATCACCGGCCCGGCCGTCGCTGTGTTCAACATCGGGCAGGCCATCCCGTCGATCGGCCTGCTGGTGCTGTTCGCGATCGTGTGGGGCATCGGCTTCTGGCCCGCGGTGGTCGCGCTGGTGGCGTACTCCGCGCTCCCGGTGCTGCGCAACACGATGATCGGGCTGACGCAGGTCGACACAGCCGTGATCGAGTCCGGCCGGGGGATGGGGATGAGCAGGTTCGGCGTCCTCACCCGCATCGAGCTCCCACTCGCCGTGCCCGTCATCCTCACCGGCCTGCGCACCGCACTGGTGATCAACGTCGGCACGGCGTCGCTGGTCGCGCTCACGAACGCCGGCGGACTCGGCGGCATCATCATCGCCGGGTTGGTGGCCAACCGGCCGATCGTCACGGTGGTCGGCAGCGTGCTCACCGCTGTGCTGGCGCTGTTCATCGACTACCTCGGGCGCGTCGCCGAGGACGTGCTCCGGCCCAAGGGCCTATAGGTATCGGACGAGGAGAAGCCATGCGCAGGACGATGAGACTACTGGCCGCTGTCGCGGTCACGGCGATGGCCGTCACCGCGTGCGGTGGCGGCGGGACCGGCGGCGGAGCGGGCGGCGGCGCGATCGAAGGGGTCGATCTCTCGGGCGCCACGTTCACCGTCGGGTCGAAGGAGTTCACCGAGCAGCTGATTCTCGGAGAGATCGCCAAGCAGGCGCTCGAGGCGCGCGGCGCCGCGGCGGAGCTGGTCAGCATCACCGGATCCACGAACGTCCGTGGGGCGCTGCTGGCCGGAGAGCTCGATATGTACTGGGAGTACACGGGCACCGGATGGACCACCCACCTCCAGCGCGAGGCGGCCGAGGCGCCCACGGACCCCGCCGAGCTCCTGGCGGCGGTACGGACGGCGGACGAGGCGAACCAGGTGACCTGGCTGGACGCGGCACCGCTGAACAACACCTATGCGATGGCTGTCGAGGAATCCAGGGCGGCGGAGCTGGGGATCACCAACCTGACCCAGTACGCGGCGCTGATCAACAGCGACCCGCAGCAGGCCCGGACCTGCGCGGCCGCGGAGTTCCTCAGCCGCGACGACGGCTTCCCGGGCCTGGAGGCGGCCTACGGCTTCGACCTGCCCGACAGCGCCATCGCCGAGGTCGAGCTCTCGCTGATCCCGCCGCTGGTCAAGGCCGGCGCGGACTGCACGTTCGGCGAGGTCACCGCCACCGACGGCGCCGTCTCGGCCAACAACCTGCGGGTGCTCGACGACGACCAGGCCGCGTTCGTCCAGTACAACGTCGCGATGACGGTGCGCTCGGACGTCGCCGCGGCCAACCCGCAGCTGGCCGAGGTGTTCAACCCGATCGCCGCCCTCCTCACCGACGAGGTGATGCGCGGGCTCAACGAGCGCGCCGACGTCGGCGGCGAGCTGCCCGACGAGATCGCCGAGTCCTGGCTGCAGGAGAATGGCTTCGCCGGGTGAGGCGAGCCGGGGAGTTCGATGCCTCGGTCTTGTCCGGCTGCGACGACGCCACCGCCGCGTCAAGTGCCGACAGCGAACACGTGGGTAGGTGGGGCGATCGGGCTGCCCGCTTCCGGGCTATCAGAGCAGCCAGTGATGCTCTGCCAACCTGAGGTGGCTGAGGCAGGCTTCCGATCGTCGCGCCTGGCCGGGTCGGTACCCTTCGCGACGTGACGGCGACCGGCACCACCCCCATCGGCCTGCGCGGGCAGCTCGCCCGCTTCGTGGCCGTGGGGGTGGTGTCGGCTCTCGTCGACTTCGGGGTCTACCACCTGCTGCTGCAGCTCGGGGTGGTCCCGCCGGTGGCCAAGGGCGTCTCGTTCATCCTCGGCACCACCACCGCGTACCTGCTCAACCGCCGTTTCACGTTCACCGCGTCCGGCGGCGGGAAGAGCCGCTTCGCCGGGTTCGTGCTGCTCTACGGCACGACGTTCGCGCTCAACGTCGGCGTCAACACCCTGGCCCTGGCCGTCCTGCCGGCGATGCCGCTGCGCACGAGCGCGGCGTGGGTGCTGGCCCAGGGCGTCGCCACGGTCGTCAACTTCGTCATGCTGCGGACCGTGGTCTTCCGCTAGTCGCCCCCTCTCAGTCGCACTTCTTGTCCACCGCCACCAGCTCGCCGGTCGGCTCGAAGCCCTCGACCCGGTTGCCCTCGATGACGTTGCCGCAGCCCGACGTCTCCGGCTCGGTGATCACATGGGTCTCGATGATGTTGCCCAGCTGGTCGCTCCGGCCGGTGGTGATGTTGTCGAGGACCTGCGCGTCGAAGCCCTTCACGTCCACGACCGAGTCGGCGTAGTTCTCGCCGCTGATCGCCGAGCCGTCGAAGTTGTTGCGGGCCACGATGGTGCCGCCGGTCTCCTCCTTGATGTCGATGTTCTCCGCGGTGATCCGCTCGAACGTGTTCTCCAGGATGCGGTTGTCCATCGACAGGTCCGGACCGCCGTCGAGCCCGTACCGGCCCCAGTTGCTCTTCGCGCTGCCGACGTAGACACCCTCGCCGTACTGCGGCTGCTCCAGCCCGGTGTCGTGGATGCGGGAGCGCTGGATGACGTTGTCCGACGACGACGAGCGGAAGTGCACGGCCTCGTCACCGGTCTCCCCGACCGACAGCGAGTCGAGCACGTTGGAACCGCCACCGTCGACGACGACCCCTTTGCCCCCGCCGACCACGGCGAACCCGACGAGCTGCCAGTGGCTCGCCTCCTGCAGGTGCACGGCGTAGCCGGAGTCGTCGCCCGCGTCGATCACGGCCTCGGACGGGCCGGTGAGCGTGATCGGGGCGTCGGGCGTGCCGGACGCGGAGATCTCGATCGGCTCGTAGGAGCCCGCCGCGAGCCGGATGACGTCGCCCGGCGCGGCGTCCTCCAGGGCCGACTCCAGCTCCCCGGCGTCGGTGACCTCGACGGTGCGGGTGCCGTCGACCAGGTCGGCGAGCTCGGTGCCCGCGGGGACCGGCTCGGCCGGTTCCGGTTCCGGTTCCGGATCGGGAGCGGGCCGGGTCGTGGGCTGGGACGTGGGAGTGGGCTGGGACGTGGGAGTGGGCTGGGACGTGGGAGTGGGCTGGGACGTGGGAGTGGGCTGGGACGTGGGGGTCGGCTGGGACCGTGCCCGGTGCGCCGACCCGGGACCGGCGTCCTCCTGCTGGTGGGCGACCGGCACCGGGCCGGGCGCCGCCGACGCGAGCTGCGCGGCGGCGACCGTCAGCACGACGGCCGCCCCCACCGCCGCCAGGCAGGTCGTGGCCGTCCGGGACATCGATCCGGTTCGCATGTGACGGATGGTGCCCCAGGTGCCCCCGGGGGTGGGTCGGAACGGGACATCCCGCCCCCGATCGGGGGTGGGATGTGCACCGTCCGTGAAGATCAGCCCCGACCGAGGCCGATCCAGGTGAAGCCGGCCCGGCGCAGGATGTCGGCGTCGAGCAGGTTGCGGGCGTCGACGACCATCGACACCGCCGCGACCCCGCCCAGCGCGGCCCAGTCCAGCGTCCGGAACTGCGGCCAGTCGGTGAGCACGACGAGTGCGGCGGCGTCCTTGGCGGCGGCCAGCGGGTCGTCGACGACCTCGACGGCATCGGTCATCCCGGGCACGCCGACGGCGTGGGCCGGGTCGTAGCCGGTGAGGATCGCGCCCTCGGCGGCGAGCAGGTCCGCCACGGCGAGCGCGGGGGAGTCGCGCAGGTCGTCGGTGCCGGCCTTGAACGTCAGCCCGAGCAGCCCGATCCGCGCGCCCGCCAGTGACCCGCCGACCGCGACCCGCACCTTGTCGACGACGAGCGCACGCGTCGCGGCGTTGACGTTGAGGCTCGCGCGCACCAGCTCGAAGTCCATGCCGGCCGCGTCGGCGATCTGCAGCAGCGCGTTGGTGTCCTTGGGGAAGCACGAGCCGCCCCAGCCCGGCCCGGGTGAGAGGAACGTCTGCCCGATCCGCTTGTCGTAGCCCATGCCCTCGGTGACCTCGAGGACGTCGGCCCCGAGGCGCTCGCACAGGTCGGCGAGGGAGTTGACGTAGGACAGCTTCATCGCGAGGAAGCAGTTGGCCGCGTACTTGACCATCTCCGCGCTCGCCGCGTCGGTGAGCTGCGTCGGCGCGCCCAGCCGGGAGTACAGCGCGGCGACGCGCTCGGCCGCCTCCTGCGAGTCGCTGCCGACGACGATCCGGTCGGGGTTGAGGAAGTCGTGCACCGCGCTGCCCTCGCGCAGGAACTCCGGGTTGGACACGACGGCGACGTCGGAGCGCCCGAGCATCCGCAGCGTCGTGGTCGCGGTGCCCACGGGCACAGTCGACTTGTTCACCACGACGCAGCCGGGGGCCAGCAGGTCGCGCACCTCGTCGGTGACGGCCTGCACGGCCGCGAGGTCCGCCGCCCCGCCCTCGCCCATCGGCGTCGGGACGCAGAGGAACACGATCTCCGCGCCCGCCTCCTGCGTGACGGCGGTGGTCGCGCCGAGCACGAAGCTGAGCCGGCCCGCCGCCATGCCCTCCGCCACGAGCTCGGGGAGCCCCGGCTCGAGGATGCCGACCTCGCCGGCGCGCAGCCGGGCGACCTTGGCCTCGTCGATGTCGGCGCAGACGACGTGGTGCCCGAGCGACGCGAGGCACGCTCCCGTCGTCAGGCCGACGTAGCCGGTGCCGATCACTGCGATCCGTCGTGCGAACACGGTGTCTCCCCAGGGTTGTCAGGTACAGGCGGCGCGCGTCAGGCCCTTGCCGGCACCCGTGGCGGTGTTGTCGCACGAGACGCGGTTGCGTTCGTCGTTGCGTGTGATGTTGAAGGCGTACCCGTCGGCGTTGACGGTGGCGGTGTTCCCCGTGAACGTGTTGTCCAGACCCCATCCGTCGAGGATCTCGAACACCTGGAAGCCGTCCTCGGGACTGTCGATACCCGTGTTGCCGGCGATGGTCCAGCCGTTGCCCTTGACGTTCACCCAGGCGTCAGCTGCCGTCATCCCGGCACCGTCGAAACGGTTGCCGCGCAGGAGACCACCGGTGGTGCCCTCCTTGATGTCCACCGACTCCGACGTCGTGCCGGAGATGGTGTTGTCCTCGATGGTGTTGCGGTCGCTGCGGTCGGGCTCGCAGCCGGTCAGCTCGCACCAGTTGCTCTCGGCGCTGCCCACGTAGATGCCCTCGCCGAACTTGTCGCGGCGCAGGCCGGTGTCGCGGATCGTCAGGCCGCGCACCACGTTGTCGCTGCTGTGCCTGCGCAGGTGCACCGCCTCGTCGCCCGTGCCCTCGACGAGCAGCCCGTCGAGGAGAACGCGCTGACCCCCGTCGACCATCACACCCTTCTGACCGCCGCGCACGGTGAACCCGCGCAGCTGCCAGTGGGCGACGCCGTCGAGGTGCAGCGTGTAGTCGCCGTCGACCGGGCCGCCGTCGAGCACCGCCTCGCGCGGGCCGCACAGCGTGATCGGGGCGTCGGGGGTGCCGGTGGTGCGGGCGACGAAGTTGCCGCGGTAGGTCCCCGGCGCGAGCGCGATCACCGTTCCCGGGTGGGCACCGGCGAGCGCCTCGATGAGCTCGTCGCCGTCGGCCACGGGCACGCCGCCCGCGCAGTCCCCGGTGGCGGTGATCGGCGCGGGGGCCACCGGGAGCGGGGCCGGGGCACTGCAGGCCGCGAGGACGAGCAGGGCCCCGGCCAGGAGGATCCGTCTCACGGCGTCGACCCGTCGCCGGAGACGATCGTGACGCGCGTGACCGGCATCAGGGTGGTCGTCTCGGTCAGGTCGGCGGGCGGGGCGACGCGGTGCGGCGGCACCGGCGGGTGCCCGGGGCGCGAGGTCGTGCGCCCGGCCGCGGCGACGGCCCGGGCCAGGGCGATCCGGTCGACGGGGGTGAGCGAGGCCGTGGCCGGGCCCGGCGGCACGTGCGCGTACGGGTGGATCCGCTCCCCGGCCCGGTTCCGGCGCCGCGCCCGCAGCTGCGCGATGACCGGCAGCAGCAGGATGAGCAGCCAGAGCAGGATCAGCGGGTGGTCGACGACGTAGGCGGTCCAGTAGGCGACGTCGTCGCGGTCGAGGGTCCAGGCCGACTCGTCGTTGCCGTTGATGGCCACGTTCGAGCCGAGCCCGACCCGGTTGACGTCGATCGCCGCCGGTCCGCGCCCGGCGAGCCGGTTGGTCTCCACGACGGACCCGTCGACGGCGCCGACCAGCGACACCGCGTACCGCGCGGCCCCGTCGACGGTGTTGCCGCGGAGCGTCGCGGCGGCGTCGGCGACCTGGACGGCGACCGTCGAGGCGCCCACGGTGTTGCCGGTGAGCTGTGCGTCCCCGACGCCGTCGCGCAGCGCGATGCCGAACCCGTCGGCGGAGACGGTGTTGCCGGTCAGCTCCGGGGCGGCCGCGGTGCCGCGTACGACGATGCCGTCGGGGCTGCCGGAGACGGTGTTGTCGCGCAGGACCAGCCCCGCGTTCCCGGCGGCCAGGATGCCGACGTCGCCGTTGCCGGTGACGGTCGAGCGCTCCACGGTGAACCCGCGGCCCGGGGCCGTGCTCGCGCCGCCCGCCGACGCGCTCGCGGCCAGTGCCGCGCCGTCCAGGCGGATACCGGTGCCGCGGTTGCCGTTCGCGGTGACGCCGGAGAGCAGGATCCGCTCCGTGCCGGCCGAGACCGCGACGCCGTGCCGGGCGTTCCCGGTGGCCTCCAGCTCGCGGACGGTGACCCCGGCCGACTCGCGGTGCACCAGCAGGCCGTCCGCCGCGTTGTCGCGCACGGCGCCGCCGTTGATCGTCAGGTCGTCGACCCGGCTGGTGAACATGCCGTAGTGGCTGCGGTCGACCGTGGTGGCGGTGGCCGAGCCGCGCCCGGGCTCGCCCGCGCCGCCGGTCCACGCGACGCCGCCGGTGCGGCCGCTCCAGAACCCGAGTTCGGAGGCCTGGACGTGGGCCAGGTCCAGGCGGCCGCCGACGCTGCGCAGGTAGGACCGCCCGTCGTCGAGAGCGGTGTCGACGGCGCCGGCGGCCGGGTCCCAGCTCGTGACCGTCAGGGGTGCGCCGGGCGCCCCGCCGATCGTCAGCGTGCCCTTGAACGCGATCAGCGACGCGAACCCGGCGGTGCCGCTGGCCATCCGCAGCGTGCCGCCCGGGGCCTCGATCCGCAGCACGGCGTCGCGGCCGACGAGGACCGACCGGGTGATCATCCAGTCGCCGTCGTCGAGGCGCTGCGCGGCGCCGAGGCGCTCCAGCGCGGGCAGGTCGTACGGACGGTCGCGGGGGGTGAGGACGACCGTCGGCACGATGGAGGGCGCCACGGCGGGGAACTCGTACGGCGTCGCGGTGCCGGGGGACTCGCTGACGATCGCGTAGACGCGGTCGTCCTCCGCGGTGACGACGCGGGCCTGGGCGTCACCCGCGGCGTCGACCGCGAGCGAGGTGGCGTCCGGGGAGGCGTCGACGTCGGGGACGACGTCGGGGGCCGCGACGACCGAGGCCGTCGGGGCGGCCGGCGGGCGGTCGAGCACCACGGTGCCCACGATTCCCGCGAGCGTCACGCCCACCGTCAGCACGGTGAGCAACCTGCGTCTGCCGCGCGTCGGGTCGGCCCCGGGTCTGTCGGCGTCGGATGGATCAGGCGCGGCCATGGGCGTCCCCCGTCGTCAGGCTGGCCTCGTCCTGGCCCTCGCCACCGATCTGGTCGGCGTGCCGGGTCAGCCAGCCCTGCTTGTTCATGGTCACGAACGCCCACGTCTTGATCGGCAGCGCCACCATCATGATCACGAGCGTGACCAGCGGGAGGATCAGCAGATCGGCCGGCTTGCGGCGCAGGTGGGAGTACGAGCGGATGGCGCGGCCGACGAACAGCCACAGGATCCCGAGCGCGACGGCCAGGTTGCGCTGCGGGCTCGTGAACGCGGCGGCCACGTAGTAGACGGCGGCGAACATCGTCACCGGCGTGAACAGGATCTGGAACACGGTGAGCTGGCTGATCAGCGGCTGGCGCCACAGCCAGCCCTGGTACACGGCGGTCAGGTAGCAGCGGTAGGAGTTGCGGCTCCAACGCACGCGCTGCTTGCAGAACGCCTTGAACGTCGCGGGGAACATCGACAGCGCCCGCGCGGAGTCCTGGTGCTCGGTGCGGTAGCCCTGGGCGAGTACCAGCCAGGTGAGGCGGCCGTCGTCACCGGCGACGCAGCGCCGGCCGAGGAAGTACTCGTGCTCGACGTTGGCCAGCACCGGCATGACCGCCGAGCGCCGGTAGGCCGCGGTGCGCCCGGACAGGCACACGACCCCGCCCCGGCGCGCCGTCGCGGGCACGTAGTCCAGGTAGCGCAGGTCGATGATCCAGTCGGCGACGCGGCGCCAGATCGAGCTGTGCGGCTCGAACACGTTCTGCCGGGTGCCGACGGCGCCGACGGCCGGGTCCACGAACGGCATCTGCACCGCGTCGAGCAGGCCGGGCTCCCATGCCGTGTCGGAGTCGGTGAGCACCAGCACGTCGTGCTTCGCGGCCCGGATGCCCACACCGAGGGCCGAGCGCTTGCCCTCGTGCCGGAACATCATCACGTGGATCCGCCGGTCGCGGCGGGCCATCAGCCGGTCCCGAGCCTCGACGTCGGCCACGTCGAGCACGACGATGACCTCGTTCGGACCCTGGTCGAGCCAGGTGTCCAGGCAGCGCTCCAGTACGTCGGGATCCTCGTGGAACGACGGGACCACCACAGATGTGGTCGTCCGGAAGTCGTTGACCAGCGGGCTGTACCGGGCCGACATGACCTTGCGGACCAGCCAGACGGTCCACGAGATCGCACCGATGATGCCGATCGGGAGGAAGAGCTGCCAGTGCTCGGATGCGCCGGCCAGGAAGGTCATGGGGAATGCCCTGCGTTCGGTCCTGGATCCGCCGCGACGTCAGTGTCCGGCGAGTACGAGTGTCACGAAATGGTCAACTCGATCGGGGTACGACAGGATTCGAACTGCCACTCCACCGTGTGCCTGCCCGGCATTCGACTACCTGGAGTAGCTAGGTTGTGTTACGACCACCTTGCAGGGAGGTGACGCTCAGATGCGCTCGAAGTGCTCCGCGCGGCCCTGACGGATCAGCCGCAGCCACGTCGCGAACTCGCGCGGGCTGCGTCGGGTGACCAGGAAGTACCAGGCGAAGCGGGGCAGCTCCAGCAGTCCCACGCGGCGCATGCCGGGCTGGGAGATCAGGTAGCCGCGGTTGCGGTAGGTGTAGTACCGCTTGACCTCGTCCTCGGGGTCGCGGGCGTGCAGGCGGCCCCCGAGCATCGGCTTGTCCTCGTGCCGGCCCGCCGGGTGCAGGTACGCGGCGTGCAGCGCGGTGCCGAACGGCAGCCCCGAGCGCACCAGCCGCCGGTGCATCTCCACCTCGTCGCCGCGCACGAACAGCCGCAGGTCGGGCACCCCGACGACGTCGAGCGTCGACGCCCGGAACAGCGCTCCGTTGAACAGCGCCGCGATGCCGGTGAGCAGCTCGGGATCGGCCCCCTCTGCGGTGGCGAGGGCCGCGCGGGAGCTGTGCCACGTGAGGCCGCGGCGGACGGGGAAGGCGAGCCGGTCCGGGTCGTCGAGGTCGGCGACGGTGGGGGAGACGGCGGCCAGCCCGCGGCGCTGCGCCAGGTCGAGCAGGGTGGCGAGGACGGTGTCGTCGGCCGCGCGCCCGTCGTCGTCGGCGAGCCAGATCCAGCCGGCCCCGAGCGCGAGCGCGCGCAGCATGCCGAGCGCGAACCCGCCCGCGCCGCCGAGGTTGTTCCAGGACGGCAGGTAGGTGGCCGGGATGCCGCAGGCCTCGACGACGGCCTGCGCCGGCCGGTCGGGGCCGTTGTCGACGACGATCAGGTGGTCGACGGGACGGGTCTGCTTCGCGAGCACCGCCAGCGCCTCGGTGAGGAGTTCCGCCCGGTGCCGCGTGACGACGACGGCGACGACGGAGTCGGGGCCGAAGGGGCCGGTGGCGGGCGTGGTGCCGGTGGCGGGCTGCGCAGGGGCGGGAGTGGGGCCGGCAGCGGGTCCGGGCCGGGAGGGCATCGGCATGATCACCGTTCGGGAACCGGGAGCGGGGCCGGGCCTGCTGCGCGTTCCGAACCGCCGATCATCGCCCTGGGCCGGCACCGGTCACCGCCCATGATCACCGTTGGGGAACCGTCTGCGGGCCGGGGCCTGCTGTGCATTCCGACGCGTCGATCTTCGCCCGGAGTCGCGACGGGGATGGTCGTCCCGGGCTCCGCCCCCCGCGTGATCGGCGGCTCGGAACCGGCAGGGGGGTGGGAACTCACCGGGCTTCGATCTCCGCGAGGACGTCACGACCCTTGTAGTGGTGCAGGACGTCGCGCAGCGGGCCGTGCTCCTTGATGGTGCCGTGCTCCATCCAGATCGCCGTACTGCACAGGTCGGCGAGGAACTCGTCGGAGTGGCTCGCGAACACGAGCATCCCGGAGCGCTCCACCAGCTCCTTGAGCCGGTCGCGGGCCTTGGCCAGGAACTCGGAGTCGACCGCGCCGATGCCCTCGTCGAGCAGCAGGATCTCCGGGTCGACGCTGGTGACCACGCCCAGCGCGAGCCGCACCCGCATGCCGGTGGAGTAGGTGCGCAGCGGCATGTCGAGGTAGTCGCCGAGCTCGGTGAACGCCGCGATGTCGTCGACGCGGGCGTCCATCTCCTTGCGCGTCATCCCGAGGAACAGGCCGCGGATGAGGATGTTCTCCAGGCCGGAGATCTCCGGGTCCATGCCGACGGCGAGGTCGAACACCGGCGCCACCTTGCCGATGATCCGCGCGCGGCCGCGGGTGGGCTCATAGATGCCGGACATGAGGCGCAGCAGCGTCGACTTGCCCGCTCCGTTGTGCCCGACCAGCGCGACGCGGTCGCCCTTGCGCAGGGACAGCGTGATGTCGCGCAGGGCCTCGATGATCGGGACCTTGCTGTCGGTGCCGATCCGCCCGCCCGCGCGGCCGAGGACGGCCTTCTTCAGCGAGCGGGTCTTGGCGTCGAAGATGGGGAAGTCGACGGAGGCCTTCTGGATGTCGATGCTGACCACGGCGTGCTCCTCAGACCCAGTACGCGACGCGGGACCGGTAGTTCCGCAGGCAGAGCAGCGCGGCGACGATCCCGACCACGGTGATCGCGCCGGCGATGTACCAGTGCCGCCACACGATCTCCTGGCCGAGCATGGGCTGACGCAGGATCTCCACGAAGTGCATGACCGGGTTGAGCTCCGCGATCCGCGCGCGCTCGGCGACGGCCGGGTTCTTCAGCAGCGTGTCGTACTGCCACACGATCGGCGTCATGAAGAACAGCAGCTGCGCGAGGCTCCCGATGATGGGCGGGATGTCGCGGAAGCGGGTGGCGATGATGCCGGTGAGCATCGAGATCCACGCGCCGTTGAGCACGAGCAGCAGGAAGGCCGGTATCGCGAGCAGCAGCGACCAGCTCAGCGGCTGCGGGAAGATCAGGATCAGCGCGACCCACACCACGAGGTTGTGCGCGAAGAACAGCGACTGTCGCCATACGAGCCGGTAGATGTGCAGGCTCAGCGGCGCCGGCAGGAACCGGATCAGCCCCTCGTTGGCGATGAAGACCTCGCTGCCCTCGAGGATGCAGCCGTTGATGAAGTACCAGATCAGCAGGCCGGTGGCGACGTAGGGCAGGAACGTCGCGATGTTCTCGCCGAACAGCGCGCCGTAGAGGATGCCCATCGCGGTGGCGACCACGGCCATCGTGACGCTGATCCACAGCGGGCCGAGCACCGAGCGGCGGTAGCGCTGCTTGATGTCCTGCCAGCCGAGGTAGCCCCACAGCGGCCGCTGCTTCCAGCCCTGGCCCAGATCCCCGAACGCGCGCGACCAGCTGCGCGGGCCGGGCTCGTCCGGGAGCGGAGGCGTCATGGAGCCCTCCGTCCGGTCGTCGCCGGCAGTCACCGTCTGTGCCACGGATCGAGCCTACCGGCGTCGCCGGGTGACGCCCCGGGGCGGTGGCCCCGGCTGGCTCCGGACGGGCCCCCCCGGATTTCACGCATGGCCACCTTCACGCAACGCCGCTGCGTGAAGGCGGCCATGCTGCAACGGGAACGGGTCTACAGGTACTGCCCCGTGCCGCGACCCAGGCCGCTCTCGCCCGGCTGGCCCGGCGCCGCACCCGGCGGCAGGCCGCGACGCATCTGCTCGAGCTGCGCGCGGGCCGCCATCTGCTGGGCGAACAGCGCGGTCTGGATTCCGTGGAACAGGCCCTCCAACCAGCCGACGAGCTGGGCCTGCGCGATCCGCAGCTCCGACTCCGACGGGACGGTGTCGTCGGTGAACGGCAGCGACAGGCGGCTGAGCTCGTCGCGCAGCTCCGGG
This sequence comes from Pseudonocardia abyssalis, assembly GCF_019263705.2. NCBI lineage: Bacteria > Bacillati > Actinomycetota > Actinomycetes > Pseudonocardiales > Pseudonocardiaceae > Pseudonocardia > Pseudonocardia abyssalis. The sequence continues at coordinate 4,743,760 of NZ_JADQDK010000001.1, read as the reverse complement.
GCCAGCCCGTCCTCCAGCTCCTTGATCGAGTTCTCGTGGATCTCGCGGAGCCGGGCGCGGGACGCCTCGTCCAGCGGCGCCGCGCGAACCTCCTCGAGCAGCTGCTTGATCATCGTGCCGATGCGCATGACCTTCGCGGGCTGCTCGACCATCGCTCCGATGCCGCCGCCCTCGCCGTCGGAGTGCGGCATCTGGGTCATCCCGACGGGCTGCCCGTCGGGGCCGATGACCATGACCTGCTGTTCGGCGCCGTTCTCGGGCTGAGTCATGAAACCACGCTCCGTGCTCGCTGTGTGACTGATCGATTAGGTGCCCTCGCTACCGTATCCGGATGCCGTACGACGTCGCTCGGGTGCGCGGGCTGATCCCCGCTCTCGGTGACGGCTGGATCCGGCTCGACGCGACGGCGGGGATGCAGCCTCCCGAGGGTGTCGTGTCCGCGGTGTCGGGGGCGTTCCGGCGGTCGCGGTCGGCGGTCGGTGCGCCGTTCCCCGCGTCGCGGCAGTCGGCCGACGTCGACGTCGACGCCGAGGCCCGGCTCGCGATCGCCGACCTCGTCGGAGCCGACCCCCGCGGCGTGGTTCTCGGCCCGGGCGGCCCGGCGGAGCTCCTGCGCCGGCTCGCCGACGCCGTCGGCGACACGTGGGCCGCGGGCGACGAGATCGTGGTCTCCCGCCTCGACGACGCCGCGAACGTCGCGCCCTGGCTGTGGGCGGCCGGGCGGCGCGACGTCGGGGTGCGCTGGGCCGAGATCGACATCGAGACGTGCGAGTTGCCCACCTGGCAGTTCGACGACCTGCTGACCGACGCCACGCGGGTCGTCGCGATCACCGCGGCGTCGGGACAGGTGGGCACCCGTGTCGACGTCGCGGCGGTCGCCGAGCGCACCCGCGGGACCGGCGCCCTCCTCGTCGTCGACGCCTGCGCGGCGGCCGCGTACGGCCCGGTGCGGATGGACCCGCTCGGCGCCGACGTCATCGCCCTGGACGCCGCGGCCTGGGGCGGCCCGCACGTCGGGGCGCTCGCGTTCCGGACCCCGGCGCTGCTCGACCGCCTCACCGCCTGCTCGCTCGACCCCGGCGCCCGCGGCCCGCAGCGCCTCGAGATCGGCCCGCAGTCCTTCCCCCAGCTGGCAGGTCTCGTCGCGTCCGTCGACCACCTCGCCGCACTCGACGACACGGCCACCGGCACCCGGCGGGAGCGCCTGCTCACCTCGTTGGACGAGCTGCAGTTCCACCAGGAGCGCCTGGTCGACGACCTGCTGCTCGACCTGATCGGCTCGGGCGTCACGGTCCTCGGCCCGCCGCGCCACCGCATCCCGGCCGTCGCCTTCACCCACGCGCTGCCGGCGGTCGACGTGGCCGACCACCTGGCCCGCCACGGCATCTGCGTCCTGCCCGACACGGGGGAGCGGGGAGTGCTCGCGCACCTGGGCACCGCCGAGATCGGCGGGGTCGTGCGGGTCGGCCTGGGTCATTACACGACGCGCACGGAGACCCGGGCCCTGGTAGAAGCCCTGACCACCCTGCCCGCCCTCCTCTGACACCCCGCCCGCGAGTCGCTGTTCCCCCGCCCCCGAGTCGCCGTTCTTGCGCCCCCGAGTCGCTGTTCTTGCGCCCGCGGGTCGTCGGCTCAGGTCGTCAGCAGGAGCTTGCCGACGACCCCGCCGCCCTCCAGCGTCCGGTGCGCCTCCGCAGCCCGGGCCATCGGCACGGTGCCGTGCACGATCGGTTTGACCGTGCCGTCGCCGATCATCGGCCAGACGTTCGCCGTGACCTCGGCGACGACCGCGCCCTTCCCGTTCGGGCCGTCGACCGGGCGCCCACGCAGCCCCATCGCCGTGACGGAGCCGCGCTTGCGCAGCAGCGCGCCGATGTCCAGCTCGCCCTTCACACCGCCCTGCATCCCGATGATCACCAGACGGCCGTCGGGGGCGAGGGCGGCGATGTTGCCGGCGAGGCCCTTCGCGCCCATGTTGTCGAGGATGACGTCGGCGCCGTGGCCGTCGGTGGCCTTCTTCAGCTCCTCGGCGATGTCGTCGTGGTAGTCGATGACGATGTCGGCACCCAGCTCGCGGCAGCGCTCCAGCCGGTCGGGGGCGCCCGCGGTGGCCGCGACGCGCGCCCCGAGCGCCTTGGCCACCTGGATCGCATGCGTGCCGATGCCGCTGCTGCCGCCCTGCACGAGGAACGTCTCGCCGGAACTGAGCCGCCCGGCCATCACGATGTTCGACCACACCGTGCACGCCACCTCCGGCAGTCCCGCCGCCGTCACGAGGTCGACGCCCACCGGGATCGGGAGGAGCTGCGCCGCGGGAACCGCGACCTTCTCGGCGTACCCGCCGCCGGCGAGCAGCGCGCAGACCTCGTCCCCGACCGCCCACCCGTCGACACCCTCGCCGAGTGCCGCGATCCGCCCCGAGCACTCCAGACCGATGATCTCCGAGGCCCCGGGCGGCGGTGGGTACTTCCCCTCGCGCTGCATGAGGTCGGCCCGGTTCACCGCGCTCGCGACGACGTCGAGGACGACCTCCCCCGGCTTCGCGACGGGGTCGGGGACCTCCGCCCACTGCATCGCCTCGGGTCCACCCGGTTCGCTGACGGTGATCGCATACATGGGTCGGACCGTATTCCCTCGCGCCCGCCCCGGCGATCGGGGACCGTGGCCCGTCATGGAGCAATGGCCGCTGCGACACCTCGTCCTGCGCACACCGCGCCTGGAGCTGCGCCCCGACGACGACGCCGGTCTCGACGGCCTGGTCGAGACCGCCTACGGGGGAGTGCACCCGCCCGAGGAGATGCCGTTCCTGATGCCGTGGACCGATGCCGACCCGCGCTACCTGGGCCGGGGCATCCTGCAGCACTTCTGGACGCAGCGCGCGGCGCTGGCCCCGGAGCGCTGGTCGGTCAACTTCGTCGTTCGGCACGAGGGCCGCGTGATCGGGATGCAGAGTCTCGACGGCACCGATTTCGCGATCACCCGCGAGGTGTCCAGCGGGTCGTGGACGGGGATGGCGCACCAGGGCCGCGGGCTGGGCACGGAGATGCGGGCGGCGGTGCTGCTGTTCGCGTTCGACCACCTCCGCGCGGTCCGCGCGCGTTCGCAGGCGTTCGCCGACAACCACGCCTCGCACCGGGTGTCGGAGAAGCTCGGCTACCGCAGCGACGGCACCGTCACCGCGGTGCGGCGCGGCGGACCCACCGAGGACGTGCGGCTGGTCCTCGACGCGACGGAGTTCCGGCGTCCGGACTGGGAGCTCGGGACCGATGGCGTCGACGGCTGCCTGGGGTTGCTCGGCGCCGGATGATCACCGGTCCCGCGCCGCGAGGATCGGGTCGGCGACGCAGCGACTCGCGGGCGGAGTTCCGGCGACTCGCGGGCGGGCATCCGGCGACTCGCGGGGGTTCGGGCGGGGGCTCAGCCGAGGTCGACGCCGCGGGCGAACGTGTCGCACTGCGAGGGGTCACCGGTCTCGTAGCCGGTGGTGTACCAGCCCTCGCGCTGCCTCGAGTTACCGTGGCTGAACTGGCTCTCGTCGACCTGGCCACCGCCGAGCTGCGTCTGGATGTAGTCGTCGCCGATCCGGGCGGCGGTGTCGAGCGCGGCGGCCACGTCGTCCTGCGTGACGTCGACGATCAGCGGCTCGCCCGAGGACGTCGGCACCGTCGTGGCGTGGTTGGCCCACACCCCGGCGTAGCAGTCGGCCTGCAGCTCCAGGCGCACCGAGCCGGACGTCGGCCCGACGTCGCCGGCCTGCACCCGGGAGTTGGTGCCGAGCAGCGCCTGGATGTGGTGGCCGTACTCGTGGGCGATGACGTAGGCGCGGGCGAACGTGCCGCCCTGCGCGCCGAACGTCGTCTCCAGCTCCTGGAAGAAGGAGAGGTCGATGTAGACCTCGTTGTCGCCGGGGCAGTAGAACGGACCGGTCGCGGAGCTGGCGCTGCCGCACGCGGTGTTGACCCCACCGGAGAAGAAGTTGGTGCGCGGGGCCTGGTAGGTCTGGCCGGAGCGGGCGAACGCATCGGACCAGTAGCCGTCGAGGGAGTTGACGACGGCGACGACCTCGCAGTCGAGCTGGTTGTTGGCGTCGGCACCGGTGCGGCAGGCCTGCGCGACCTGGGAGGTGTCAGCGGTCTGGCCCGAGGAGAGGCCGGACAGCCCGCTGGGCAGGTCGAACCCACCGCCGCCCCCGCCGAGGCTTCCCCCGCCGAGCTGGGAGATCAGGAAGTACAGGATCAGGCCGATGATGCCGAGGCCACCACCGCCCGCCGCGACCCGGCCGCCGAGCGCACCCCCGCCGCCGCCACCGCGGCCGCCCCCGCGCAGGTCGTCGATGCTCGAGGTGTCGAGATCGGCGTTCTCGTTGAACCGCATCGCTGTCTCCTCCGGTGATCGGCCGAATCCCACCACACCCGCCCGGGTGCGCGACACCGGACGCACCGGGTCGGGAACCGCGGGCCGCTACGCTGCGGGCAGGGAAGCGTGGCAGAGCGGCCGAATGCACTCGCCTTGAAAGCGAGCAGTGGGCAACCACTCGGGGGTTCAAATCCCTCCGCTTCCGCCAGGCCGGTCGTTGCCTACAGTGGGTGCCGTGTTCTTCCTCTTCGGCCTCGGCACCAAGCAGAAGCGCCTCGGCCCGGGGGAGACACGGACCTGTCCCCGGTGCCACAACACCAGCCAGTGGGTGCGGATGCGGGAGTTCCGGCAGTTCACGGTGTTCTTCGTCCCGCTCGCCCGATGGGGCCGGCGGCAGTTCGAGTCGTGCGGCATCTGCGGTGCCGCCGTCGCGGCCTGAGGGTTCCACCCACCCGGTCGGCCGCGGTCAGGCCCCGATCCGCGGTGCGTGCCGAGGGTCAGCAGGTTGCTTTCGGGGTCGCGGACGCTGAACGGTCGACGTCGTCGGTGACGAGGTGCAGCGCCCGCGCGCAGTCCGGCGTGCATCCCGCGACGTGCACGGTTCCCCGAACAGCAGCCCGCCGCCACCGGGCCGGCGCAGCTCAGCGTGTACGACGTCGTCCACGCGCACGTCCTCGCCACACCCCACGATGTCGACCAGGAACGTGCGGTCCGCCTCCGGGTCGTCGTCGTGCACGATCGGTCGGATCGACGACATTCCTCCACCGTGGGCCGGCTCTCCTTGCCGGAACGGCAACAACGGTTGCCCGGATCGTCGGGGAAGAGGAGCGTCGGCGGCATGACGAAGACGCACGGGGACATGACGGACCCGAACATGTTCACCCAGGCGGCCTGGGAGGAGCGCTACGGCGCCCGCGACGAGCACCGGCACGGCATCTGGAGCGGGCAGCCGAACGCCCAGCTCGTGGCGCAGGTCGTCGACCTGCCCACCGGTCGGGCCCTCGACGCAGGGTGCGGCGAGGGGGCCGACGCGATGTGGCTCGCGCAGCAGGGTTGGCGCGTCACGGGCGTGGACTTCTCCCGTACCGCGCTCGACCGGGCGCAGGCCCGCAGCGCCGACGTCGAGTGGCGCCATGAGGACCTGACCGTCTGGACGCCGGACGAGGGGGCCCACGACCTGGTCTCCGCGCAGTTCGTCCACCTGCCCGGGCTGCTGGACCTCTACGCGCGGCTGGCCACCGGTGTCGCGCCGGGCGGGTCGCTGCTGATCGTCGGCCACGACCCCACCGACGACGCCGGGCACCACCGCCCGCACGTCCCCGGCATGTTCTTCACCGCCGACGAAGTGACGGCGATACTCGACCCGCAGCGGTGGGAGGTGCTCGTCGCCGAGGCCCGCCCGCGGGCCGCCCGGACCCACGAGGGCACGGAGTTGACCGTCCGCGACATCGTGGTGCACGCCCGGCGCCGGTCAGAGGTCGGGACGGCGTAGCCCCACCTGCGTGGCCTGCTCGAACGCGTGCCCCACCTGCAGGGCCAACAGGTCACCGCGGGGCGGTCCGACGACCTGCAGCCCGACCGGCAGCCCGTCCGGGGTGAAGCCGGCGGGCACCGACAGCGCGGGCAGCCCGGCCGCCGAGATCAGGTACGCCGAGGCCATCCAGTCCAGGTAGTGCGGGTGCGGCACGCCGTCGACCTCGACGGGGTGTTCGAGCGCGGCGTCGAACGGGGGCACCTGCGACACCGGCGCCAGCAGCACGTCGTAGCGGCCGAAGAACGCGCGGACGCGGTGGAAGAGAGCGGCGCGGGCGAGCTCGGCGCGGGCCAGGTCGTCGCCGGTGAGGCGGCGGCCGTCGTCGATGTTGGCGGCGAGCGCGGCCTTCACCCGGTCGCGTCGCGGGCCCATTGTCGCCGCGAACTGCCAGGCCCGCAGGGTGCGGAAGACCTCGTCGGCGCCGGTGAGGTCGGGGCAGGCCGGTTCGATGTGCGCCCCCAGGTCGGCGAACACGGCGGCGGCCGGGGCGAGCGCGGCCGTCACCACCGGGTCGACGGTGACCGCGCCGCCGAGCGTGGGGGCCCAGGCGACGCGCAGGCCGGTGAGGTCGCGGTCGAGCGGGGCGGCGAACGTCGAGCCGGGCACGTCGAGGGAGACCGGGGAGCGCGGGTCCGGCCCGGCCAGGACCGAGAGCAGCAGTGCCGCGTCGGCGACGGTCCGGGCCATCGGCCCCTGCACGCCCATCGTCGCCCAGGGCAGTGCCGACGGGTACGACGGCACGCGGCCGGGGGAGGGGCGCAGGCCGACGACGTTGCAGAACGACGCGGGGTTGCGCAGCGAGCCGCCCATGTCGGAGCCGTCGGCCAGCGGGTGCATGCCGGCCGCCAGTGCGGCCGCCGCGCCGCCGCTGCTCCCACCGGCGCTCCGGGAGTGGTCGTAGGGGTTGGCGGTCGTGCCGAACACCGGGTTGAACGTGTGCGAGCCGGCCGCGAACTCCGGCACGTTGGTCTTGCCGATCGTGATCGCCCCGGCGCCGCGGATCCGCTCGATCACCAGCTCGTCGGCGTCGGGGATGAAGTCGACGAGCAGCGGCGAGCCGAACGTCGTGCGGATCCCGGCCGTCAGATGGGTGTCCTTGTGCGCGATCGGCAGCCCGTGCAGCGGGCCGACCGGGTCCCCGGCGGCCAGCCGCGCGTCGGCGGCGTCGGCCTCGGCCAGCGCCCGCTCCGGGACGCGCGTGACGACGGCGTTGACGCGGCCGTCGACCTCCTCGATCTGCTCGAGGTGCGCCGTGACGAGTTCGCGCGCGGAGACCTCCCGGGCCCGCAGTGCCCGCGCCATCTCCCGCGCGGTGCGGTGGACGAGCACTCAGTCGAAGTGCGGGTGCGGGTCGCGCCCTGCGGTGCGCAGGAAGCGGTCGCGCCACGACACGTGCGGGGGCATGGGTAGCAGCGGCTCGCCGAACACGCGGCGCTCCCGCCACTCCGCGGCCTGCGGGTCGGTGATCTCCCACAGCGGGCGCGCCAGCTCCTCGGGCAGGGGGCAGGCCGTGGAGCCCAGGTAGAACGCGATGTCGTGGGCGAGGAAGCAGCGGGTGATCGTGGCGAGCAGCAGCTCGTCGGCGTCGATCCGCCCGGCGCGGGCGGCCTCGACCGCCTCGTCGGCGAGCCGGGAGAGGACGGGGTGCGGCTCCGAGCCCAGCTCGACCTCCGGGAGGCCGGCGAGGCGGGCCTCGTCGCGGGCGTGTCGGGCGACCGACTCTCGAATCGTCCGCGGCTCGTCGCCGACCCGCATCGGGGGCAGGACGATCTTGCCCTCACCGGGCTTGATGCGTCCCAGCACCTCGACGAGCATGCGCTCGGCCATCACGAACAGGTCTGTCACCAGGGACAGATCGGGACTGCGGGTCGTCGTCGGCGCCACGCCGGACATCATCGCCTCCGGATCACTCGCGTGGCAACGTCCGCGTGCCCGTTGCGGCGGCACCAGCTCAGGATGTAGCGGGCGTGCTCGCCGCACCAGCGGTAGACCACCGACGCGGGGACCGTCGGCTCGACGTGCTCGCCGCGCTTCCAGATCAGCTCGCCGAGGTACTCGCGGCCGATCTTCGCCGCCGTGTCGTAGCGGACGTTCGCGGCCTCCGCCAGCGTCGCGTGGCTGACGGCCCGGCCGGACGCGATCGCCCCCGCCATCCGCGCGGCGGTTCTCCCGCGGCCGCGGGAGAACCAGTCGTGGATGTGCGGTCCCGGTGGCGCCTCCAGCGGTGGGCGCGCGATCGGGGGGCCGCCGGTGCCCGCTCCGCCCGCCACCTCGCGGATGATCTCGAACAGCGGCTGCGGCCCGGCCGACTTCCGGTAGATCCCGCGGACCTCCTCATGCGCGAGCACCTCCTCCAGGTGGTCCTGCTCGGCGCCGTGGCCCTGCGTCGCCATGACGACGGGCGCGGGCCGGTCGGCGTCGCGGAGGATCGCCAGCACGTCGAGGCCGTCGAAGGAGAACTCGTCGGCCGAGTTCCACAGAAGATCGGAGACGACGATGTCGTGGCGGAGCCGTCCGCGGACGGCTGCGGAGACCTGCTCGCGGTCCTGCGCGACGGTCACCGTGCCCGCCGGGAACCGCGCCGCGAGCGCCGGTTGGATGATCAACGCGAGCGGCGACGCCACCAGGATCCGCAGGGCCTCGTCCACGATGCAAGATCTTGCACACGTACCGGCGGTACGGGCAAGAAGGACGCGGAACCGGCGATGGTCCGCCCAGTTCCCCTCTCCACCGGGCGGCCTGGTTGAGCGCAGGATCAACGGGTCCGACGACGGCATCGCCCGCGGGCGGCCCGTGCCCGGGCCGGCGGCGGGTGGTCTTCGAATCCGGAGGGGTTGGGACACGGGGGCCGTCGCGAGCCGGCCCCCGTCGAACCCCCGTCGCCCTTCAGCCCCGCAGCTCCTCGGTCACCTTCGTCACGCGGCGGGCACCTCGACGGTGCGCGGTTCGGTATCGAGCTCGAGCTCGACGTCCACCTCGTCCCCGGCCGCGACGCCCGCCGCCGTGCGGTGCTCGGCGGACAGCGGGACGAACGACCGCCCGCCCATCGGACCGATCGTGCTGCGGTAGCGGTACCCGGCGACGCTCACGTGCACGGCCGGACGCTTCCCGCCCATCTCGATGGTGGCGCGGAACCTCATCCGGGCAGTGTGCCGCGCCCGGTCAGCGCGAGGTGGCGGTCGTGCACGACGCGCCGTCGGGCACCGGTCGTGCCGCGCGGTAGATGCCGAGCTCGCGCCACCCCGCCATGTCCGCCGTGCCCTCGTGGAGCCTGCGGGCCGGTTCCTCGCCGAGCGGGTCGGGCAGGTCGAGACGGGGGCGCGGGCGATGACGAGCTGCCACAGGTGGTGCCACGTGGGGGTCGTCACCGGTGTCGTCGAAGCGGTCGCGGCGACCTCGTCCATGAACGAGGAGGAAGAACTCGGCTGCTCGGATCACGCCGCTGACCGTGCTCCGTTCAGCGGCCGGTTCCTGACCGAGATGAAACAGGTTGCGGCCGGTCCTAACCTTCTGCGCATGCCCGGTTGACGTTCCCTACCGCCCCGCGCCCGAACGCTCGCCCGCCGCATGCTCGGCTGGGCGCTGCTGTCCGACGCCGTCGCGCTGTACCCGCTGTACGCGCTGCTCTTCTCCGACACCGGCCTGTCCGACGCCGAGATCTCTCTGCTGTTCGCGACCTGGTCGGTCGTCGGGATCGTCGCCGAGGTGCCCACCGGGGCACTCGCCGACCGCTTCTCGCGGCGGACCAGCCTCGTCGCGTCCGGCGTGCTGCAGGCGGCGGGGTTCGCGCTGTGGACCGCCGCGCCCGGCTTCGGCGCGTTCGCCGCGGGGTTCGTCCTGTGGGGGCTCGGGGGTGTGCTCGCGTCCGGGGCGCAGGAGGCCCTGCTCTACGACGGGCTCGCCGCGGCGGGCGCCGAGCAGCACTACGCCGGCGTCAACGGCCGCATCTCCGCGGCGGAGCTCGCCGGGCAGGTCCCCGCCGCCGGGCTCGCGACCCTGCTGTTCCCGCCGGGCGGGTACGCGCTGGTCGGGTGGGTGAGCGTGGCGACCTGCCTGGCTGCGGCGCTCGTGGCGTCGACGATCCCGGAGGCGCCACGGACCGGCGGGACCGACGGGGACGAACCCGGCTACCTCGCCACCCTGCGTGGCGGGCTGCGGATCGCCGCGTCCCGGCCCGGCGTGCCGGGCGTCGTCGCCGCGGCCGCGCTGGCCACCAGCATCGACGGCGTCGAGGAGTACTTCCCGCTGATCGTCGCGGCGTGGGGGGTGCCGGTGGCGCTCGTGCCGGTGGCCGACCTGCCGATCGTGCTGGGCGGGATCGTCGGGGCCGCGCTCGCCGGGCGGGCCACCGGGCTGCGGGCGGGGTGGCTCGCGGCGCTGCTTGCCGTGTCGATGCTGGTGTTCGCCGGGGCGGGGCTCGTCGCGAAGCCGGTCGGGATCGTCGGCGTCGTGCTGTTCTACGGGGGCTACCGCGCGGTGCTCGCCGTCACCGACGCCCGGATGCAGGACCGCATCGACTCGTCGTCGCGCGCGACCGTCACGTCGGTGGCGGGGATGGGGGCCGACGTCGCGACGATCGGGCTCTACGCCCTGTGGGCGGGCGGTGGGATCGCGGGGGTGGCGGCGTTCGGTCTGGTGCTCGCGGTGCTGCTGCCGCTCCTGCTGCGAGCCCGCCCCTGACCCTCGAAACCCCGCGAGTCGCCGTTCTCCAGCCCGCGAGTCGCCGTTCTCCAGCCCGCGAGTCGCTGTCTTCAGGCCCGCGAGTCGCTGTTCTCCGGCCATCGAGTTGCGGTTCCTGACCTGGAGCCCGCGTCAGGATCGGCATGAGCGCAGCGACTCGGGGGCGGAAATCAGGCGACCCGCGGGCGCGGAAACAGCGACTCGCGGGGCGGTGGGTCAGGAGGGAAGGCCGCGGACCAGGCGACGAGCACGTTCGATGTCCGGCGGCGCCGGGACGTCGGGCAGGACACCGGTGGCCGTGCGCAGGGCGCGCAGCGCGATCGTCGCACCGATGTCGGTGGTGGGCAGCCCCGGCAGGCCGTAGCAGCGCCGCGCCCAGCGGGGGAGGGTGGCGACCGCGAGCGTCGCGATCGTCGGCATCGCGATCTTCACGGCCCGGGGCGCCCGGCCCTTGGGGGCGAACAGGTTCATGGTGGCGCGGCGGGCCTCGTCGGTCATCCGCATGTCGGGGCGGCGGATCTCGTAGTAGGCGTGCATCTCCTCCAGCGACGACGGGGCGTCGATGAGGCCGACGACCCGGGCCGCCCGCACGCTCTCGGCGAGGTACCGGTCGGCGTCGATCGTGTCGACGAGCCCTGCCCGCAGCGCGATGTGCGCGTAGGACTCGACCTCCGTGGCGTGTACCCACAGCAGGTTCGCGGGCTCGTCGAGGCGGAAGATCTCACCGGTGTCGGGATCGAACCCGCGCAGGCCGGCGTGCAGCTTCCGCACGCGCGCGGCCACCCGCTCCACGTCGGCGGTCGAGCCGAACGTGCGCGTCCCGACGAACTCGACGGTGCGCTGGAACCGCGCCCACGCCTTCGCCGGGTCGAACAGTGCCGAGTTCTGGTACGTCCCGCGCATCACCCGTGGTTCCAGTGACTGCAGCAGCAGTGCCCGGAACCCGGCCACCCACATCACCGGCTCGATGTGCACCCGCCACGTGACGGATCCCGGTCCGAAGAGTCCGAGGTCCTCCTCGACGAGTGCTGTGGTCATGCACTCCATGATGCGTCGGTGCGCCGGAATCAGCGCGCCGAATCCCGCCGCCACCCCATGACGGGGCAGAAGGAGCGACTCGCGGGCGGAGATGTAGCGACTCGCGGGGTTCAGTCGGGGACTCCGCGGCCTCCTTGATCGACTGCAGTCTGTGGTCCCAGGTGGTGGCCAGCGCGGTGAGCCAGCGGGCCGATGCGTCGAGCGGTGCCCGCTCGACGCGGTAGCGGACCTCGCGGCCGGCGCGCGCCCCCGTCACCAGCCCCGCCGCCTCCAGCACCTGCAGGTGCTTGACGACGGCCTGGCGCGACACCGGCAGTCGACCCGCCAGCGTCGTCGCGGTGGCGTGCCCGGCGTCGGCGAGGGCGTCGAGCAGATCGCGCCGGGTGGGGTCGGCCAGTGCCGCCAGGACGGCGCCGACGACGTCGGTGCTCACTGCTCCTGGGCGCGCTGCTTCGCCGCGGCGAGCTCCGGCTCCCAGCCCTTCCCGTTGCCCTCGACGTCGATGCCGGCGACCGATTCGCCCTCGACGACCCGCAGCAGCGTGCCGCCGTCGCGCTCGCTGAGGAAGAACTCGACGAGCGGGCCGTCGACCGGTTCCTGTCCGGGGCCGCCGCCCCGGAACGTGACGTGCCGAGCGGCGTCGGACGACACCGGCAGCACGGAGAAGCGCCCGTACGCCGGCAGGTCGACGTACGGCCTCCTCCCGGGACTGATCTGCCACCCGAGAGTTGCACGTGCCCGCTCCTGGAGCAGCCTCAGGGTTGCAGATCTGTGAGGAACGCGGTGGCCGCGGCCGCGAGGAACGCCGGGTCGCGCACCCCGCACAGCTCACGCGCGGAGTGCATCGACAGCACCGGGATCCCGACGTCGACGGTCCGGATCCCCAGCCGCGTCGCCAGCAGCGGGCCGACGGTCGTGCCGCACGGCACCGTGTTCTTCCCGACGAACACCTGCGTCGGCACTCCCACGTCGCGGCATGCGCGCCGCCACGCCGCCGCACCCGGGGCGTCGGTCGCGTAGCGCTGGTTGGCGTTGACCTTCAGCGCCGGGCCCTGGTTCGGCACGCTGCGGTGGCCGGGGTCGTGGTGGCCGAGGTAGTTGGGGTGCGCCGCATGCGTGACGTCGACGGAGAGGCAGCGCGACGCCGCGAACGCCGCGCCGCGGGCGTCGAAGCCGCCGGCGAGGCGGGTCAGCACGGTCTCCAGCAACGGGCCCGACGCGCCGGTGGCCGAGCCGCTGCCGATCTCCTCGTGGTCGAAGCCGACGAACACCGGGATGACGCCCGGCGTGCCGGCTGCGGCGAGCAGCGCGCCGATCCCGGCGTGCACGGAGGCGAGGTTGTCCAGCCGCGGGGCGGCGAGCAGTTCCTCCTCCTCACCCAGGCGTGCGGGCGGCACGACGTCGTGGACGACGAGGTCGTGCGCCGCGATCTCGTCCGCGTCGACGCCCGCCTCCCCGGCCAGGAACTCCAGCAGGTCGCCCTCGGCGGGCGCGCCGAGGCCCCAGACCGGCAGCAGATGGTGCTGGGCGTCGAGATGCAGGCCCTCGGAGTTGACACCGCGGTCGAGGTGGATCGCCAGCTGCGGGACGCGCAGCAGGGGGCGGTGGACGTCGACGAGGACCGTCGACCCGTCGTAGAGGGCGAGGCGCCCGGCGAGGCCGAGGTCGCGGTCGAGCCACGAGTTCCACAGCGCCCCGCCGTAGACCTCGACGGCGACCTGGCGCCACCCGCCCGCGCCGACGTCCGGGTTCGGCTTGACCTTCAACGTCGGCGAGTCGGTGTGGGCGGCGAAGATCCGCATCGGGGTGCCGGGCGTCGCGCCCTCCGGCACCGACCAGGCCAGCACCGTGCCGTCGCGGACGAGGTAGCGCCCGCCCGGTCCGTCGGTCCACGGTCCCGCCTCGGGCTGCTCGACGAAACCGGCCGCCGCCAGACGCCGGACCGCCTCCGCGACCGCGTGGTACGGCGTCGGCGACGCGACGATGAAGTCGGCGAGATCCTGCGCGAGGTCGTCCACCCGGTGCATCCTGCCGGGGTGCGGGACGTCGTGGTGGTGGGGGGCGGGTCGGCCGGCTGCGCGCTGGCCGGGCGGCTCGGTGCGCGGGCGACGCTGCTGGAGGCCGGTCCGGTCTCCTTGCTCCCGGAACTGCTCGACGCGACCTCGCTCGCCGCCACCGCCCCCGACCACCCGCGGAACTGGGCGCACGACGTGCTGCTGCGCCCCGGGCAGTCGGCCGTCGTGCCGCGGGGGCTGGGTCTCGGCGGGTCGAGCGCGATCAACGGGGCCAACTGGGTGCGCGCCACCCGTGCCGAGGCCTGGGGCCCCGGTTGGACGTGGGATGACCTGCTCCCGTTCTACGAGCGCTCCGAGCGCGACGACCGGCACGGCACGACCGGCCCGGTGCCGGTGCAGCGCCCGGCGGGGGATCTCCTGCACCCCGCCGCCTCCCGATTCTGCGGCGCGGCGCTGCGGCTGGGCTTCCCGGCCGAGCCGGACAAGAACGCGGGTGCGGCGCCGGGGGTCGGGCTCGTGCCGAGCAACAGCGTCGACGGCGTGCGGATCAGCGCGGCCATGGCATACCTGCGGGACGCGGTGCTGCTGCGGGCCGACGGTTCGGTCCTCCGGCCGTCGAACGCGGGCTCGGCCGTCGGCGGACCGTCGGTGCGCGGCGAGGCCCCCGTCGACCGGATCCTGTTCGACGGCGACCGGGCGCGCGGGGTGCTCCTGACCAGCGGCGAGGTCGTCGAGGCGGGGGAGGTCGTGCTGGCGGCCGGGGCCGTCGGGACGCCGCGGCTGCTGCTGCGCTCCGGGATCGGGCCGGGGCTGCGCGTCGACCTCCCCGTCGGCGTCGACTTCACCGACCACCCCGCCGTCTTCCTCCCCTTCGTCGACGCCGACCCGCCCGCGCACCCGCACGCACCGGGCAGCCAGGTGGCGCTGAACTGGGATGCGGGCGCCGACCCCGCGGGCGACGTCGAGGTGCTCGCGTTCGTCCGCCCGTTCTCCCCGGGCGGTCCGCTGCACCTGATGTGCGCGCTGCAGCACCCGGACAGCCGCGGTCTCCTGACGCTGGACCGGATCGAGTACCGCTACCTGCGCACCGAGCACGACCGCCGCCGCCTGCGCCACGCGATCCGCACCGCGGCCGAGCTGCTGCGTGCCGGGGTCGGCACCCGGGTGGAGCCCGAAGGTGGGGTGCTGGGCAACGACCGCACCCTCGACGCATGGATCGCCGACCACCTGACGACATCGGTGCACCTGTGCGGCACCGCCGCGATCGGGCGGGTCGTGGATCCCGAGCTGCGGGTGCTCGGCGTCGAGGGGTTGCGGGTGGCCGACACGTCGGTGCTTCCGACGGTGCCGCGGCGGGGGCCGTCGGCCACGGCCGTCGCGATCGGGGAGCGGGCGGCGGAGCTGATCGGCCGGTAGGGGCGAGGACATCGTGCGGCCGGACGCCTGCGGGACGATCAGCGACTCGGGGGCGGGAAAGCAGCGAGTCACGGGCGGGAAACGCACGACTCGCGGGCGGAGATGTCGCGACTCGCGGGCGGAGATGTCGCGACTCGCGTAGGGGTCGCCGCCCCCACCCCGCGAGTCGCTGCTTCTCCGCCCCCGAGTCGCTGTTCTCCTCCCCCCCCGAGTCGTTCCTCAGCGATCCAGGAACCGGCGCAGCGGGGCGAACAGGTCGTCGCGGGCGCGGAGCTCGTCGGGGGTCCACCACGCCAGCTCCGAGGCCTTGTCCGGCTCCGCCACCCGCGCCCGCCCGCCGGTCACCGTGCAGCCGACGAACAACGTCACGTAGTGCCGGCCGATCTCGGGCATCGGGTCGTCGGTGAACCCCAGCCGGGCGTCGGCGACGACCGTCAGCCCGGTCTCCTCGGCCACCTCCCGCACCGCGGTGGCCTCGGGCGACTCCCCGAACTCCTGGTGCCCGCCCGGCAGCCCCCACGTCCCGGCTCCGTGCGCGCCGCGACGGCACAGCACCAGCCACCGCTCCCCGTCGGCCACGACCGCTGCCACTCCGACCCGCACCTGCGTCATGGCCGAAGTATAGGTAGGTTGCCCTTAGTTCATCAGAGGAGTGGGAATGCGTCAGCGAACGGCGGCAGTGGCCGCACTGGTGGTTGCTCTCGCGGTGAGTGCCTGCAGCGGCCCGACGACGGAGTCCGAACCGGCGGGGGAGACCCGCAGCGTCGTCCACGCCCGGGGCACGGCCGAGATCGTCGGCACGCCCGAGCGCGTGGTCGTGCTCGACACCGGTGAGCTCGACTCCGTCCTCGCGCTGGGCGTCACGCCGGTGGGGGCGGTCGAGCCCCTGGCCGGAGCCGGACTGATGCCCTACCTGGGCGAACGCACCGCGGGCAT
The DNA here is from genome assembly GCF_019263705.2 of Pseudonocardia abyssalis. Lineage (NCBI taxonomy): Bacteria > Bacillati > Actinomycetota > Actinomycetes > Pseudonocardiales > Pseudonocardiaceae > Pseudonocardia > Pseudonocardia abyssalis. The sequence continues at coordinate 4,727,785 of NZ_JADQDK010000001.1, read as the reverse complement.
CGAGATCGTCGGCACCATCGGGGAGCCCAACCTCGAGGCGATCGCGGCTCTCGCACCCGACCTGATCCTGTCCAGCGAGGTCCGCCACGCCGACCTCTACGACCAGCTCTCGGCCATCGCGCCGACGGTCTTCGCGGAGACCGTCGGCGTCGTCTGGAAAGAGAACCTGCGCCTGGCCGCCGACGCGCTCGGGGTGCCGGATGAGGCCGACCGGCTGCTCGCCGGGTATTCCGCCAAGGCCGCCGCGACCGGCAGCGCGTTCGGCGATCCGTCCGCCGTCGCGGTGAGCATGATCCGTTTCACCGACGGCACCGTGCGGCTCTACGGCACGGGCTCGTTCATCGGCACCCTCCTCGCCGACTCCGGGTTCGCGCGGCCGGTGGAGCAGCAGGCGGACGAGGTGTTCGTGGAGGTCTCCGCCGAGCAGCTCTCCCTAGCCGACGGCGACCTGCTCTTCTACGGCGCATACGGCGCGGAGGGCGCCGAGGACCTCACCGCAGCCACCGCGGGCCCGCTGTGGTCGACGCTCCCCGCCGTCGCGCAGGGCCGGGCGCACGAGATCGACGACGACCTCTGGTACCTCGGGATCGGCCCGATCGCGGCCGGTCAGGTGCTCGACGAGCTCGCTGCCCACGCGCCCGCCTAACGTGGAGGACATGTCGGCCGATCCGTTCCTCGCCCCCAGCCCGCTCCCGCTCGGCTACCCCGATCTCGACGCGGTCCGCGAGGAGCATTTCGGGCCCGGGTTCGCCGCGGGGATGGCCGAGCACCGGGCCGAGGTCGACGCGATCACGGCGAACCCCGAACCGGCGACGTTCGCGAACACCATCGAGGCGCTGGAGCGCGCGGGGGCCACGCTGCGCCGGGTCTCCGCGGTGTTCTTCACGTTGGTCAGCTCGAACAGCACACCGGGGATCCGGGCGATCGAGGCCGAGGTGGCGCCGCAGCTCGCCGCGCACGCCGACGCGATCACGCTCGACCCGGCGCTGTTCGCGCGGATCGAGGCGATCTCCCCGGACGGCCTCGACGGCGAGTCGTTGCGCCTGCTCGAACGCCGCCACCGCGACGCCGTGCGCGCCGGCGCCCGCCTCGGCCCCGACGAGCAGCGACGGCTGCGCGAGCTGAACGCGGAGCTCTCCGCCCTGTCGACGGAGTTCGGGGCACGCCTGCTCGCGGGCGCCAACGCGGCGGCCGTCGCGATCGACGACCCGGCCCGCCTCGACGGCCTCTCCGCCGACACGGTGGCCGCCGTCGCGGCACGGGGCGACCGGATCGCGCTCGTCCTCCCGACCGCGCAGCCCGCGCTGGCCTCGCTCGCCGACCGGGAGCTGCGCGAGCAGCTGTACACGGCGTCGATCACCCGGGGGGCGCACGGCGACGAGCACGACACCCGCGAGATCGTGCTGCGCACGGTCGCGCTGAGGGCCGAGCGGGCCGCGCTGCTCGGGCACCCGCACCACGCGAGCTGGGTCGTGGAGGTGGGCACCGCGGGGTCCGTCGAGGCCATCGACGAGATGCTGGCGAAGCTGGTGCCGGTGGCCGCCGCCAACGCCCGGGCCGAGGCCGCGGAACTGGCCGCCGCCGCGGGTCACGCGATCGAGCCGTGGGACCGCGCGTTCCACGCCGAGCGCCTGCGCAAGGAGCGCTTCGACCTCGACTCCGCGGCGCTGCGCCCGTACCTCGAGCTGGAGCGCGTCCTGCACGCCGGCGTGTTCTTCGCCGCGGGGAAGCTCTACGGCCTGACGTTCACCGAGCGGTGGGACCTCCCGCTGCACCACCCCGACGTGCGGGTCTTCGACGTCGCCGACGAGGACGGACCGCTCGGGCTGTTCGTCGCCGACCTCTACGCCCGCGATTCCAAGCGCGGTGGCGCGTGGATGAACAGCTTCGTGACGCAGTCGCAGCTGCTCGGCACGCGACCGGTGGTCCTCAACACGCTCAACATCGTCCGGGGTGAGCCGACGCTGCTGACGATCGACGAGGTCCGCACCCTGTTCCACGAGTTCGGGCACGCGCTGCACGGCCTGCTCTCCGACGTGCGGTACCCGACGTTCTCCGGGACCGGCGTGCCGCGCGACTTCGTCGAGTACCCGTCGCAGGTCAACGAGATGTGGCTGGAGGACCCGGAGGTCCTCGCGAACTACGCCCGCCACCACGTCACGGGCGAGCCGCTGCCCGTCGGGCTGGTGGAGCGACTGCGGGAGGCGCGGCGGTTCGGCGAGGGAACGGCGACCACCGAGTACCTGGCCGCCACCCTGCTCGACCTGGCCTGGCACCGCCTCGGCCCGGACGCCCACGTCGACGACGTGCTCGCCTTCGAGGCCGACGCCCTGCGCGACGCCGGGGTCGACGTCCCGAGCGCGCCCCCGCGGTACCGGTCGACCTACTTCAACCACGTGTTCGGCGGCGGCTACAGCGCCGGGTACTACTCCTACATCTGGAGCGAGGTGCTCGACGCCGACACCGTCGAGTGGTTCGCCGAGAACGGGGGCCTGACCAGGAAGAACGGCGACACGTTCCGCCGTGAGCTGCTTTCCCGCGGCGGGGCCGTCGATCCGATGGAGGCCTACCGTGCCTTCCGGGGCCGCGACCCCGTGCTCGCCCCGCTGCTGGAGCGGCGGGGCCTGGCCGCCGGATGACCGATGAGTCGGGGTCGCGGCCGTCGTCCCACCGCTGACGTCCCCGAACCGAGGAGTGCAGATGAGCGACCAGGCCGACCGCTACCGCCGGATCGCGGCAGGGTTCACCAGGAGGGTGGAGGCCGTGCCCGCGCAGGCGTGGGACGCCCCGGCGCCGTGCGAGGGCTGGGTCGCCCGCGACGTGGTGCGCCACCTCGTCGAGTGGCTCCCGGGGTTCTTCGTGGAGAGGTGGGGGCTCGACGCGGCCCCCATCCCGTCCGTCGACGACGACCCCGCGGCCGCCTGGGCGGCGCTCGACGCCCTGCTCCGCACGGCGCTGGCCGACCCCGCCGTCGCCGACGCCGAGCGAGACACCCCGATGGGCCGGAACTCCTTCGCCGCGACGCTGGACATGATCGGCACCACCGACGTCTTCCTGCACACCTGGGACCTCGCCCGCGCGACCGGCGGCGACGAGCGCCTCGATCCCGACGAGGTGCACCGGCTCTACGAGGGCATGCTCCCGCTCGACGAGATGCTGCGCACGAGCGGCCACTACGGCCCGCGGGTGCCCGTCCCGGACGACGTCGACGAGCAGACGAAGCTGCTCGCGTTCATCGGGCGGACGCCGTAGCTCGGGCCCCGGCCCCGGCCCCGGCCCCGGCCCCGGCCCCGGCCCCGGCCCCGAATGGCAGTAAAGCCACCTTGCCGCCACGAGACGGCAGCAAGGTGGCTTTACTGCACTGCCCGGCGCCGGCGCAGCAGCGTCATCGCCGCCCCGGCCAGCAGGCCCCAGAACGCCGATCCCAGCCCGAGGAACGCGACTCCGGCGGCCGTCACCACGAACGTGACGGCCGCGGCCTCGCGGCCCTCGACGTCGGCCACGGTCGCGGCCAGCGACGACGCCAGCGCCCCGAGCAGCGCGAGCCCGGCGACGGCCTCGATCAGCACCGGCGGCGACGCCACGACCACCGCCGTCGCGAGCCCGGCCCCCAGCCCGAGCACCGCCAGCCCCACCCCGTTGACGACGGACGCGATCCACCGCCGCTCCGGCACCCCGGCCTCCGGGCCCGCTGCCAGCGCAGCGCTGATCGCGGCCAGGTTGACGGCGTGCCCGCCGAACGGGGCTCCCGCGACCGTCGCGATCCCCGTGGCGGCCAGGATCGGCCGCAGCGGCGGCCGGTAGCCGAACTGCGCGAGCACCGCCATCCCCGGCACGTTCTGCGAGGCCATCGTGACGAGGAACAGCGGCAGCCCGATCCCGACGAGCGTCGGCACGTCGAAGGTCGGGGGCGTCCACACGATCGACGGCGCCCCTCCGACGACCGCGGGCCCGGTCGCGACGATCAGCCCGACGGCCACGACGAGAGCCGCCGGCACCGCCCACGCCCGGGCGAACCGGCCGACCAGCACCCACACCACGACCACCGGCGCCGCCAGCAGCGGTACCTCCGCGATCGCCCGCACCGGGGCCAGGCACAGCGGCAGCAGCACCCCGGCGAGCATCGCGCCGGCCACGTGCGGCGGGATCGCGGCCACCAGGCGGGCCAGCGGGGGCACCAACCCGGCGACGACGATCAGCCCGCCGCACAGCAGGAACGCACCGACGGCTGCCGGGAAGCCCCCCGCCGGTGTGTCCGCCGAGATCAGCAGCGCCGCACCGGGCGTCGACCAGGCGATGCTGATCGGCATCCGGTACCGCAACCCGAGCACGACGGCGACGATCCCGGACGCGATGCACACCGCCAGGAGTCCGGACGCCGCCTGCGCCTCGTCGGCCCCCGCCGCGCGCAGCCCCGACAGCACGACGGTGAACGCACCCGCGAACCCGACCAGTGCCGCGACGATTCCGGCCAGGAACGGTTGCACATGCCACCTCCAGAGTCGTTCCGTTTACGGAACGATGCGACGATAACCCGATGCCGGGCGCCGAGGACGATCGACCCGCTCTGACGGAGAGCACCGGCATCGGCGCGCGCGTGACCGCCCTGCGCACCGACCGGGGACTGTCGCTCTCGGAGCTGGCCCGGCGCGCGGGGATCGGGAAGGCGACGCTGTCGGGCCTGGAGTCCGGCACCCGCAACCCCACGCTGGAGACCCTCTACGCGGTGACGAGCGCCCTCGGCCTCCCGCTCACGGCGCTGGTCGCGGCCCCGGGACCGGTCCGCGGATCGGCGGCGGAGATGGCTCTGCTCCGCGTGTTCGACGACGGCCCGGTCACCTACGAGCTCTACCGCATGCACCTGCCCGCCGGCGCCGCCCAGACCTCCCCGGCCCACCACGCGGGAGTCACCGAGCACGTCACCGTGTTCGCGGGTGTCCTGGAGGCGGGCCCGGAGAGCGCCCCCCGGAGAGCCGGCCCGGGAGACCACCTGGAATGGGCGTCGGACGTCCCCCACGGCTACCGGGCCGGCCCCGACGCCGACGTCCACGCCAGTCTCCTGATCCGCTACCCCCGCCCGACCCCCTGACCCACCCCGCGAGTCCCCCGGTCCCCGCCCGAGAGTCCCCCGATCCCACCCCGCGAGTCGCTGGTTCCCCGCCTGCGAGTCGCTGGTTCCGCGCCTGCGAGTCGCGCGTTCGCAGCTGTCGCGCCCACCCGCGCCGAGACGCCGCCTCGGCAGCCGTGTGGCACGTCCGTTCGCACCACAGGCCGGCCCGGCGTACGCGGACCGCCGACTCCCGAGACGGAACGGCGGACCCGGTGGCCAGGGGGCGCGGGTCAGGGGCGTCGGGCCCAGAGCCGGGCGAGGCGGGTGTCGGACTCGCGCAGGGCATCGCGGTCGAACGTCGAGGTGGAGGCGAGCAGTTCGTCGGCTCCGGTGTGGGCGAGCAGTTCGTCGAGCCGGGCCGACACCGTCGTCTCGTCACCGGCGATGGTGCGTCCCACCGCCGCGTCGACGACCTCGCGCTGCCGCGCCGTCACCGGCCGCTCGACATCGACGGGCTCCAGCGCCGGGAACGCGCCCGTCGTGCGGGCCGCGGCCAGCGCCCACGCCTCGGGGATCGCGAGCTCGTGAGCGGCGCCGACGGAGTCGGCCACCAGCACGTCGAGCGAGACGACGACGTACGGCTCCGCGCCGGCCGCACGTGCCCGGGACCGGTAGTCGGTGATGCGCTCACCGGCGGCGGAGTCGTCGAGGACGGGCCCGCCCAGCACGACCGGCAGTCCGGCGTCCCCGGCCACGGCGAGGCCGCGTCCGGTGGCCAGCACGAACACCGGTGGCGGGTGGTCGAGCCGGGGCCGGGCGGTGACGGGGGCGCGGCCGTCGAGGTAGGAGCGCAGCTCGGCGAGGTCGTCGGCGAAGGTGTCGGCACCGTCGCTGCGCAGCGCTTCCCGCACCGGCGCGGTGAACCCGAGCGATCGCCCGACGCCCAGGTCGATGCGGCCGGGGAACAGCGCTTCCAGCATCGCGAACTGCTCGGCGACGACGAGGGGCTGGTGGTTGGGCAGCATCACCCCGCCCGAGCCGACGCGGATCCGCCCGGTGCGCGCGGCGACCGCGGCCATCAGGACGGGCGGGCTGCCGCTCGCGACGCCCGGCACGGCGTGGTGCTCGGCGACCCAGAACCGGTGGTATCCCAGCGCCTCCGCCTGCTCCGCCCGCTCGACGGTGTGCCGCAGCGCGGCCCCGTCCGGCTCACCGGCGCGAGTACGGGAGCGGTCGAGGAGCGAGAGCCGGACGGACGTGGGCGACACGCTGCGTGAACGCGGCCGCGGCGGGGGACATTCCGCAGGACTCACGGGCGCGACTCGGGGGACTCACGGGCTCGGGAACAGCGACTCGCGGGCTGGGAAACAGCGACTCGCGGGGGAGGTGGGGCCGGGGAGCCCGATCCGTCGGTTCCGGCGGATCGGGCTCCCTGTGGGGCGTCCTAGCTGCAGTGCTTCCCCCCGCTGCTCGGGACGTCGAGGGTGGGGTTGCGGTCGAAGAAGCCCACCGGCTTGAGCGTGAAGCCGGTGTGGTCGACGGGCATCACCGGCCAGTCCTCCGGGCGGGGGAAGTGGGTGGTGCCGAACGTGTGCCACACGACGATGTCCTCGCCGTCGACCGGGCGGTCGGCCGCCACCCACGCCGGCAGGCCCGCACCGCCGGGGTTCTGGTTCACGAAGTCGCCGGCCGGGTAGCGCTGCGCCGGGTCGTACTGCGTGACCCACAGGTGCTTCGTCGCGAACGTCGCGCGCGAGTGGATCGACGACGCCTCGTCGGCCAGCATCGCCGGGCGGCCCTCCGGGATCAGCGCGTACCCGACGTCCTGGCCGAGCGCGTTCTGGACGTCCGGGTTGACGATGTGCCAGGTCCGCCCGACGGAGGTGTCGGCGAGGCGCTGGGCGTCCGACTCCGAGGTCAGCCGCGTCCGGGCCTTGCGGAACGCGTTGCCGTACGGGTTGTCCGGGCCCATCGGGACGCGCTGCGCCTGCACCTCGTCGACGGCGTTCGCCACCCCGTCGACGGTCATGTCCAGACGTGCGGAGAACAGGTGCTGGTGGAACGGCGCCATCAGACCGGGCGCGACCTCCGTGGCGTACTCCGACGGCGCGGCCGCGGTGAACACGATGCCGGTGGCCTTGACCTCGAGCTGGATGGTGCCGTCGAGGTAGAGGTACCAGTAGAAGCCGTAGTCGTAGTTGCCGATCGGGGTGAAGAACGAGAACACCATGCGGCGCTGGCGGCGGGTCTCCGCGCTGCCGGTGAACAGGTCGGAGTGCTTCCAGAGGACGCCGGTGTCCTCCTCGTGCATGCAGATCGCGTTGGTGATCGTCTTCGGGCGGCCGAGGTCGTCGGCGATCACGGCGTCGAGGTAGTGGATCTCGCCGAGGCAGTCGCAGCCGAGCTGCAGCGAGTCGGCGTAGCGGGCGAACATGTACTCGCCGCAGTCGAAGTAGTTCTGCCAGAAGCGCACCGGAGCCGGGTCGGCGTAGGGCACCACCATCTCCGCGACCGACGCCCGGTAGACGACCGGTCGCCCGTCGAAGCTGATCTGGTGCAGGGTCAGGCCCTCGCGCTCGTTGAACCCGATGCGCAGGTCCCACTTCTCCCAGCGCACCCGGTTGCCCTCGACGGAGAACGACGGGCCCTCGGGCTGGGTGATCTCGATCGGCTTGAGCGTGGTGCGGGGCTCGCCGACGAACGCGGGGTCGTCGAAGTTGCCCGACGTCGCGGGCACCGGCACGGGCCCGGTGTCGATCACGCGGTCGACGGAGCGGCCGGTGAGGTCGACGTAGGCGACGAGCCCGTCGATCGGGTGCGCCCAGGGATGGTCCTTCTCGTGGTCCTGCTGGAACCCGAACGCGCGCACGATCCGGCGCCCGACCTCCCCGGGGATGTCGTAGGCCCCGGCCGAGAGCGGCACGGCGCGCACCGACTCCGGCGCGATGCCCCGGGCCTCCAGCGCGGCGAGCCAGGCGGGCCCGGCGTTGAGGATCTCCTCGATCATCTCGAACTCGGTGTCGATGATCGGCGGCTGGCCGTCGACGGGCGGGTCGAGCTCGCGCGAGAAGACGACGTCGCCGCTGGTGGCGGACACGACGGTGTCGAACGAGCGACCCGTGGCGATGTCGAGCAGGACCGCGCGGAAGCGGCGTTCGGACGCGGTGCCGTCGAGCACGGCCGACTTGGCGGGCTCCTCGGGGGCGAAGAACGCGAACCGGACGGTCTCGCCCAGCAGTCCGGCGTCGACGAGCGCGGTGCGGACGGCGTCGACCTCGGCGGCGGTCGTCAGCTCCAGCGGATGGGTGGTACGGGTCTCGGCGAGGGTCATGGGTCAGTGCCTCCCAGGTGAAACGGGTGCGACGGTCGGGACGGGACGGGCCGACCAGACGGCTCCGGCGACGAAGAACACGACCAGCACGGAGCCGATCGCGGTGGCGAGTCCGGCGGACCCACCGATCAGAGTGGAGAAGTTGGAGATCGTCAGCCAGAGGCAGACGAGAAGTCCGGCCAGCCCGAGCCCGGGCGCGACGACGGTCTGCCACGGCCTGTGGTCGATCCGGGTGCGCCGGAAGAACACGAGGACGGCCAGGCAGGTCAGCGCCATCAGCGCCAGTACGCCGAGCGTGGCCGTGCCGGCCATCCAGGCGAACACCTGGGTCACCGGGTCCATCCCGGCGAGCGCGAACACGGCGACGAACACGAGCGCGGTGCCGGACTGGGTGAACGACGCGATGTGCGGCGAGCCGTGGACGGCGTGGCTGCGCCCGCAGGCCGTGGGCAGCGCACCGGTGCCGCCGAGCGCGAAGATGTACCGCGCCAGGACGTTGTGGAACGACAGGATCGCGGCGAACAGGCTGGTCACGAGCAACACCTGCGCGATGTCGCCGCCGACGGTGCCGAGCGTGTCGGTGATCGTCGTCAGCAGCATGTTGCCCGGGTCGGCCCCGGCCTGCGCGACGGCCTCGGTGTCGCCCCACGCGGACACGACGGCCCACGCCGAGAGCGTGTAGAACGCGCCGATCAGGACGAGCGCGAGGTAGGTGGCGCGGGGGATGGTGCGCTCCGGGTCGACGGCCTCGTCGCGGAACACCGCGGTGGCCTCGAACCCGATGAAGCTGGCGATCGCGAACATGATCGCGACGCCGACCGAGCCGGAACCGATCTGCGCGGGCACGAACAGCGCGGCCGACGGCGTCGACCCGGTGGTCGCGACGACGGCGTCGAACACCAGCACGATCGCCACCTCGGACACGAGAAGCACCCCGAGCACCCGGCTGGACAGCTCGATCCGCCGGTAGCCGAGCACCGCGGTGACGACCAGCGCGGCCACCGAGTACAGCCACCACGGCAGCGCGGGGCCGCCGTAGTTCTGGACGAGTCCGTCGAGGATCGCGCCGATGTAGCCGTACACCGCGAGCTGCACGGCGGTGTAGGTCGCCAGGGCCAGGAACGCGGCGCCCCAGCCGGGTGCACGCCCGAGCCCGCGCTCGACGTAGGAGTAGAACGCGCCGGCGTCGGGGACGTGCTTGGTCATCGCGCAGAAGCCGACTGCGAACAGCAGCAGCACCACCGAGCACAGCGCGAACGTGGCGGGGAACGCGGCGCCGTTGCCGATCGCGATGCCCAGGGGCACCGTTCCGGCGATGACGGTCAGCGGCGCGGCGGCCGCCACGACCATGAAGACGATGGAGCCGACTCCGAGTGAGCCGGTCAGGGTGTGCGTGCGGTCGGTCATGCGGGACCTCCGGGGACGGGTTGCGCAGCACCGTCCGCCTGCGTCCCGCCGCCCGGCAACGTCCGGGGGCCGCTCGCGCGAATCGCGCGCCGCCCGTTCCCACCGCCCGGGAACGCGATCGGCGGTTTTCTCATTCGGACGGTCGCCCTCCGCAGCACGCGGGGTCTAGCGTCCTACGCTGCGCCGACCTGCGGCGGAAGGCTCTACTCGTGAAGGACCGTCGCGTGCTCCACCTGCGTCACCGCTCCCCGGTGCACGGCCTGGACCGCCGCAACCTCGGCCCCGCCGAGGTGCTGGCGCAGTCCGTGGCCGGGGCCGCACCCGCGGCCGCGATGGCTACCGTGCCCGCGATCGTCGCGGCGACCGCCGGGCCCGGGACGCTGTGGTCGTTCGCCGTCGCGACGATCGTGGCGCTGCTCATCGGCAGCTGCATCGGCCAGTTCACTCGCCGGATGGCCGCGGCGGGGTCGCTCTACAGCCTGACCGCGCAGGGCCTCGGCCCCGCCGCGGCGTTCAGCTCGGGCGTGGCGCTGCTCGTCGGCTACGGCGTGCTCGCGATGGCGGCGATGACCGGCTCGGCGATCTACCTCGACGCGCTGGTCGCCCGGGTCGGCGGCACCGGGGGGTCACGGCCGGTGCTGGTGCTCGCCGTCTGCGTGCTCGCGGTGCTCGCGACGGGCGGGGTGCTCGTGCAGGTTCGGCTCTCCGCGCGGGTGGTGCTGCTCGTCGAGGCGGTGTCGATCACCGTGATGACGATCGTGTTCCTCGCGCTGCTCGGCGCCGACGCCCCCGCCGGCCCGCCGCCGCCCGATCCCGGCATCGGCGGGATCGCGGCCGGTGTCCTGCCCGCGCTCGGCGCGTTCATCGGGTTCGAGGCCGCCACGGCGATGGGCGTCGAGGCGCGCCGCCCGTTCCGGACGGTGCCGCGGGTCGTCACGTGGACGGCGGGTGCGGCCGGGGTCCTCTACCTGTTCGCCGCGTACACGCAGGTCACCGGCTTCGCCGCCGGTGGGCTGACGACCGCGCCCGAGCCCGTCCTGACGCTCGTCATGGCGCGGGGTGAGGCCTGGATCGCCGTGCTCCTCGACGTCGGCATCGCGATGTCGTTCGCCGCGTGCACGCTCGCGACGCTGGGCGCGCTGGTCCGGGTCGTGTTCTCGATGGCCCGCGACGAGATCGTGCCCGCCCGCCTCGGTGCCACCCATCCCCGGTTCCGCACGCCGCACGTCGCGATCGCGGTGGCGCTGCCGGTGGTCGCGGCCGTACCGGCCGGGCTGCTCGCGTCGGGGATGCCGGGGTCGCAGGTGCTGGCCGGGCTGCTCACCGTCGCCACCGCCGGGTACCTCGTCGCGTACCTGCTCGTCTGCCTGGCCGCGCCGCTGTTCCTGCGCCGGATCGGCGAGCTGACGCTCCCCCCCGTCGTCGTCACGGCGGTGGCGGTGCCGGTGCTGCTCGCGGTGCTCGTCGCGTTCGTGGTGTCGGCGTGGGGCGGGGCGATCCCGCTGGTCATCGGGCTGCTCGTGCTCGCGGGACTGTTCTGGCTGGGCTGGCTGCGGTGGCGCAGGCCCGCGCAGCTGGCCGCCATCGGGGCGTACGACGAGACCGTCGCCGACGACGTGCTGGCGCAACGGTGACCGATCCCCTCCCGCTCTCCGGACGCCAGCCGCGCGCGGTGCGCAGCGCGCTGGCGGTGCTGGAGGAGGTCGTGGCCGCGGGGCCGGGGGTCACGGCGAAGGAGATCTCCGCGGCGCTCAAACTGCCCCAGGCGACGACCTACCGGCTGCTCAACCTGCTGGTGGGGGAGGAGTACCTGGTGCGGCTGCCCGACCTGCGCGGGTTCGCGCTCGGCCGCCGCGCCGCCCGCCTCGCGCTGCCGGTGGTGGCGCAGCCGCCCGCGGCCGCGCGCGCGGTCGTCGAGCACCTGCGCGGGATGGTCCGCTGGGGGGTGCACCTCGCGTCGTTCCGTGGCGCCACGCTGACGCTCGTCGATCCCGACCCGGACCACCCCCCGACGGAGTCGGCGGTGCTCGCGCGATACCCGCACGCGTCGGCGCTGGGGCGGTTGCTGCTCGCCGACCAGGCCGACTGGCGCGCACTGGCCCGGGACCTGCGCCCGCTCACCGCGCACACCGTCACCGGCGGGTCCGACCTCGACGCCCGGCTGGGCGAGGTGCGGGCGTCGGACCTGGCCCGGCAGTGCGGCGAGCTCAACGCCGACAGGGGCTGCCTGGCCGTGCCGATCCGGGACCCGGCGACCGGTGAGCTCGTCGCTGGGCTGGCCCTGTGCGGGCCCGCGGCGCGTGTGGCGGAGCCCAACGACGAGCTCGTGCGGCTGCTGCGCGAGCACGCGGAACGGCTCGTGCCGTTGCTGGCCTGAAACCGGCTGAGGTGCTCCGCCTCCCGCCACTAGGCTGACCCGATGATCTCCTGATCCGCCACCGCTGCCGTCGCCCACTCCACCGGAGGTCGTCATGTCCGAGAAGCCCAGTACGTCCGAGCCCGAGAACACCGACGGCGTCGAGACGCCGGAGGAGCCGGAGGCCCCGCTCAACCGCGCCGACCGCCGCAAGAGGGCCCGCACGCCCGCACAGCCCGGCCACGTCGGCCCGCAGGGCGACCCGGTCCGCGGCACCCGCGGGCCGCGCCCGCACAGCAAGCGCGCGATCTGACCGCACCCGTCCCGCCCGTTGGGGAGCGCCGGGCGGGACGGGTGCGTCAGTAGCCGTATCCGCTGTCGGCGGGCGGCACGGCGCCGCCGGTCAGCTGCACGTCGGCGGCGGGTTCCGGCGCGCGAGGCGGTTCCCCGTTGACGGGCGCGGGCACCGTCGGTCCGGTCGGACCGGGCTCCGGGACCACGCCGTCGCTCACCGTGGTGAGCCGGGCCGGGGCGTTCGGGGTCGTCCCCCCGAACCAGCCGGCGGCAGCGGCGCCCACGACGACCATCGCGACGGCCACCAGCGCACCCGTCACCAGCATCCGTACCGGGCGCCGCGTCGGGGGCGGGTCCGGGGCGAGGAGATGCAGCACGGTCGTCGGGGTCTCGTCGGCCGTGGGGTCGGCGAGGACGTCGTCGTCGACGGCCCGCCGCGGCACGTGGTCGGCTGCGGTGTGCTGGGCCGGGAGCCCGGGCAGGTCGATCGGCCCGGTGCGCTCTGCCGGCGACTCGTCGTCGACGGGGGACTGCCGCATCCGGGTGTCGGTGGGCGGGGTGGGCACGCGGTCGGCCGCAGGCCGGCGCGGACGCCGGAGGTCCGGCTCGGCCCGGGTCGCCGTCGTCCGCGGGGGCGCGGTGAGGACGGCGTGCCGGCCCGTGGACTCCACCGGGGCGGCACGCTCGGCGCTGATGCGGGCGATCAGCTCGGCGGTGGTCTCCGAGCGACCGACCTCAGCGGAGGGTTTCCGTCGCATGGGTCGGAACAGTAGGAAGATGACGCCCTGTGATCGGTGAACCTGAGAGGGAGGGTTGCGCGTACGCGCCAACAGGTCGTCGAGGAGCGCCGGAACGCGCTCGATCGCTACTCGGGTGGGTGTTCGGTACTCCGTTCGGCGTAGCCGGGTTCTCAGCTCTGCGTCACGATGACCGTGCCGACGGGTGATATCGCTCCGTTAGCGGATTGTTACTCCGGTCGGGGATGAGGCAGAGTGACCGCCGATGCTCCCTGCTGCTCCCCCAGGGGGTGCGTCCACGTACGTGCCGGTCATTCCCCAGCAACGCGTGCCCGTGCCCCAGGTCGATCACGTCCTGCTGGCGCTGCTCCCGACGGCAGCGTCAGCCTCCGTGCTGCGCGCGTTGCGGGCCGACGGCGTCAGCGTCAGCCCCGTCGGCCACGGGATCGGCGTGCTCGACGCCATCCGCGCCCGTGACCCAGCGCTGATCGTCCTCGACGTGGAACTGCCCGGGCCCGACCAGGCCTCGGTGCTCGCCGCCGTGCAGAACGAGGCGCCGGGCGTCCCGGTCATCGCGGTCACCCCGCGTGAACGCCGGGCGGGCCTGCTGCACCAGCTCCGCGGCGACCGCGACGACTACGTGCTGCGGCCCTTCGCCGTCGACGAGCTCGCCGCGCGCATCCGCCTGCGGCTGCGGCTGGGCCCGGCGCTCGACCACGCGGTGCTCCGGCACGGGGAGCTCGTCGTCGACACCGAGTTCGGGGACGTCACCGTCGACGGTCAGATGGTCTCTCTCTCGCCCACCGAGTTCGCCCTGCTGATGGCGATGCTCGCCGACCCGGGGCAGGTCGTGTCGCCCGACCGGTTGGCGCGCGAGGTGTGGTCGGAGCCGGCGTCGGCCAACCTCGTGCAGGTCTACATCTCCTACCTGCGCCGCAAGATCGGACCGGAGCGGATCCGCACGGTCCGCGGTGCGGGGTACGTGCTGGAGCCCTGAGGTGTCGAGCAACGTTCGGCTGAACGGGTGACGTCGTTCCGATAACGCTTCGGTCGTGTCTGCCTTTCGGCGGGCCGCAGCGGGGCCGGTGGTGCTATCCAATGCGGACACGAGCAGAGATTGCCGGCTCGCTCACATCCGTCGGGAGAACACGTGATCATCAACATCATCCAGGCCATCATCATCGGCGCGATCCTCGGCTTCGTCGGCCGGCTGGTGGCGCCGGGCAAGCAGAACATCCCGATCTGGCTGACCATCCTGGTCGGCATCGTGGCCGCCTTCATCGGCACGTACATCGCCCGTCTGTTCGGCATCGCCGACACCAACGGCATCGACTGGCTCGAGCTGATCATCCAGATCATCGTGGCCGCGGTCGGTGTCACGGCCGTCGCCGGGATCTACGGCAAGCGCGGCGTCCGCAGCTGACATCCGCACGGCGAACGGCCCGGTCCCCCGAGGGACCGGGCCGTTCGTGTGTCCGGGATCAGCTGATCAGGCGAACGGTGAGGGGGTAGCGGAAGTCCTCGCCCTGCGACGCCTTGATCGTCGCCAGCACGACGCAGATGACGTAGAAGACGCCGTAGACGGCCAGGATCGCGAACCCGATCAGCACGATCGCCAGCAGCCACCCGACCGCGATGATGACCAGTGCGTTGAGCTGGAAGTTGAGCGACTCCACGGCCTGCCGCCGCACGAACGGCGACTGCCCGCCGCGCACCAGCAGCACGATCAGCGGGGCGATCAGGCCGAGCGCGACGTAGGCGGCGACGAAGCTGCCGATGTGGGCACCGACCGCCCAGTTCCGGTCCTCGGACGGGACGAGCTCGCCCGAGCCGGAACCCTGCGGCCAGGACGATCCGGGCGGTGGGTAGGAGCTCATGACCCCATTGAACCGCAGATCAGCTCACCGCGGGAACGTGATCGCCGCATCGAGGAACGCATCGTTCTCGGCCGGTGTCGAGACCGTGACCCGCACGCCGTCGGGATGGAACGGGCGCACCACGACCTTGTGGTCCAGGCAGTGGGCGGCGAAGTCGGCCGTGCGGTCACCGAGGGCGAGCCACACGAAGTTGGCCTGGGTCGGCGGCACCGTGAAACCGGCGGCGAGCAGGGCGTCGCGCACGCGCACCCGTTCGGTGACGACCTCGGCGCACGCCGCCAGCAGTTCGTCGGCATGGTCGAGGGCGGCGATCGCGCCGGCCTGCGCCACCGAGCTGACGCTGAACGGCGCGCACACCTTCCGCAGTGCGGTGGCGACCTCGGGGGAGGCGACCGCGTAGCCGACCCGCAGCGCCGCGAGCCGGTAGGCCTTGGAGAAGGTGCGCAGGACGACGAGGTTGGGGTGGGCGTCGATCAGGGACAGGCCGTCGGCGGCGTCCGGGTCGGTGACGTACTCGCGGTAGGCCTCGTCGAACGCGACGACCACGTCCGGGCCGACCGCGGTGAGGAAGGCCGCCAGCTCCGCCCGGGTGACGACGGTGCCCGTCGGGTTGTTGGGGCTGCACACCATCACCAGCCGCGTGCGCGGCCCGACGGCGGCGGCCATGGCGTCGAGGTCGTGGCGGAAGTCGTCGGTGAGCGGGACGGTGCGGGCCGTCGCCCCCCCGATCTGCGTGACGATCGGGTACGCCTCGAACGAGCGCCAGGCGAACACCACCTCGTCCTCCGGGTGCAGGCAGGTGGCCTGCACCAGCTGCTGGCAGATGCTCACGGAGCCGCACCCGGTGGCGATCCGCTCCGGCCCGACGCCGAGGGCCTGCGCGATGCGCGCCGTGAGACCGACCGTCGCGAGGTCGGGGTACCGGTTGCCGGCCGCGGCGGCCTCGGCGATCGCCGCGAGAACGGGGGCCGTCGGCGGGTGCGGGACCTCGTTGCTCGCGAGCTTGATCGCACCCGGGATCGTGCGGCCGGGGACGTAGGCGGGAAGGCCGGCGAGGTCGGCACGGATCGTGGTCACAAGGATCACCATAAGCCGCCCGGTCCGCCCGGACCGGGGGTGTCGTGCCAGGGTAGAGGCATGACCGACATCCGCACGGAGACCGTACCCCTGGTCGACGGAAGCGCGTTGCGGCTCACCGTCGCCGAGCCGGTCAGCTCGGTCCGCGGGGGGATCGTCGTGCTCCACGAGGCGCGCGGTGTCACGGACACCGTGAGAGGCCTGGTCAGCGGCCTGGCCGCCGACGGATGGCTCACCGTGGCCCCCCATCTGTACCACCGCGACGGCGCCGACGAGGTGGACGGCGACGACGGCCAGGTGCAGGAACAGGTCGACCGCCTCGAGGGCGAACAGGTCATGGCCGACACCGACACCGCGTTCGGCTGGCTCGCCGACCACGACATCTCCTCCGACCGGATGGGCGTCATCGGGTTCGACCTGGGCGGCTCCGTCGCCCTGCTGGTGGCGGCGAAGCGCACGCTCGGTGCGGCCGTCACCGTCGCGGGGGAGGGGATCGTGGAGACGCCGTCCAGCGGCCTCCCCGCACTCGTCGACGCGGCCCCGGGCCTCACCTGCCCGTGGCTCGGCATCTACGGCGAGGACACCGCGGGCGAACGGGACCCGGAGATCGAGCAGCTGCGCAACGCCGCCGCGAAGTCGGAGCAGGCCACCGACCTGGTGGTCTACCCGCGCACGGGCTACCGCTTCGACGCCGATCCCGACTCCGCCGCGGACGCCTGGCAGCGCACGCTGAACTGGTTCGACAGCCACCTGCGCTGACCGTCCTCGCGGGCCACGGGTCCGCGCCACATGCCGCCCCGCGGTGATGTGTGCGCTCCTCCCTGGCGCGCGGGCGCCGCGGATTGCATGCTGGCGCCATGTCCGAGACCCCCGCCGTCCTGTGGGCTCCCGACGCCGACCACTCCGGACCGCTCGCCGCCTTCACCGCGTGGCTGGGCGAGCATCGGGGCGTCGAGGCGTCCGACTACGCCGCGCTGCAGCGCTGGTCCACCGAGGACCTGGACGGGTTCTGGTCCGCGGTCGCGGAGTTCCTCGGGGTGCGGTTCCGGACGCAGCCCACGGCGGTGCTCGGCTCGCGCGAGATGCCCGGCGCGGAGTGGTTCCCCGGCTCCACGCTGAACTACGCCGAGCACGCGCTGACGCCCGGCCCCGGCCGCGAGGACGACGACGTCGCCGTCCTGTTCGCCCGGGAGGACGGCCTGGAACGTACGGTCACCCACGCCGAGCTGCGTGACGCCGTCGGGCGCGCCCGCGCCGGCCTGGTGCGCGCGGGCGTCGGAGTGGGGGACCGGGTCGTCGCGCTGGCCCCGAACTCCACCGAGACGCTGGTCGCGTTCCTGGCGGCCGCGAGCCTCGGGGCGATCTGGTCGTCGTGCTCTCCCGACTTCGGTGCCCGCGCCGTCCACGACCGCTTCGCGCAGATCGAGCCGGTCGTGCTCGTCGCCGTCGACGGCTACGTCTACGGGGGCAAGCGCTACGACGTCCGCAAGACCGTCACAGCGCTGCAGGCGCAGCTCACGACCGTCCGCGAGACCGTGCTGATCCCGTACCTCGGCGAGACCCTCGACGGCACCACGCCGTGGGCGGAGTTCACCGGCGAGCAGGCGCCGCTGGAGTTCGAGCCGGTGCCGTTCGACCACCCGCTGTGGGTGCTCTACTCCTCGGGCACGACCGGCCTGCCCAAGGGCATCGTGCACGGGCACGGCGGCATCGTGCTGGAGCACATGAAGGCGCTCGGGCTGCAGATGGAGCTCGGGCCGGGCGAGCGGTTCTTCTGGTTCACCACCACCGGCTGGATGATGTGGAACCTGCTCATCGGCGGGCTCCTCGTCGGCTCCACCGTGGTGCTCTACGACGGCAACCCCGGCCATCCCGACCTCGGCGCGCTGTGGAAGCTCGCGGAGCGGCACGGCGTCACGTACTTCGGGGTGTCCGCCCCCTACATCCAGGCCTCGCTCAAGGCCGGCCTGCGCCCGCGCGACCAGTTCGACCTCTCCGCCCTGCGCGCCATCGGGTCGACAGGGGCGCCGCTGTCCGAGGACGGGTTCCGCTGGGTCGGTGACGCGGTCGGCGAGCACATCCAGATCTGCTCGGTCTCCGGCGGCACCGACGTGTGCGCGGCCTTCGTCGGCTCCGCCCCGAACGTGCCCGTCTGGATGGGCGAGATCTCCTGCGCCGCACTGGGTGCAGCCGTCGTCGCCTACGACGAGAAGGGTCAGGAGCTCGTCGACGAGGTGGGCGAGCTGGTCATCACGCAGCCCACGCCGTCGATGCCGGTGATGTTCTGGAACGACCCCGACGGCTCACGGCTGCGGGAGGCCTACTTCGACGAGTTCCCCGGCGTGTGGCGTCACGGCGACTGGGTCCGCCGCACCCCCCGCGGCTCCTACGTCATCTACGGTCGCAGCGACTCCACCCTCAACCGCGGTGGCGTCCGCATGGGCACCGCCGACTTCTACGCCGTCGTCGAGGCGTTCGAGTCCGTCGCGGACGCCCTCGTCATCGACACCACTGAGCTCGGGGCCAAGGACGAGGGCGCCCTGCTGTGCTTCCTGGTGCTGGCGCCCGGGGCGTCGCTGGAGGACGTCGAGCCCGACCTGCGCAAGGCCCTGCGCACGGAGCTCTCGCCGCGGCACGTGCCCGACCGGTTCGTCCTCGTCGACGCGATCCCGCGCACGCTCAACGGCAAGAAGTGCGAGGTGCCCGTCAAGAAGATCCTCGCCGGCGTCGCCCCGGACAAGGCCGTGAGCAGGGGCGCGCTGCAGAACCCCGACGCCCTGACCCCCTTCCTCGCGCTCGCGCCCGGGGGGTCGTGAAGGGCTGCGAGGGGATCTAGTAAGGTTGCCCAGGTACGGCTTCGGGAGGCTTCGCCTAGTCTGGTCTATGGCGCCGCACTGCTAATGCGGTTTGGGGTAACCCCCCATCCCGGGTTCAAATCCCGGAGCCTCCGCTCCGACGTGGCCTGTTAGGCTGCCGAGGTTCACAACTGAAGACAAGCACACGCAACACAGGGCGCCCGTAGCTCAACGGATAGAGCATCTGACTACGGATCAGAAGGTTAGGGGTTCGAATCCCTTCGGGCGCACCACCACGACACAGGCCCTGACCAGCATCAACGGTCAGGGCCTGATCGTTTTCCGAGCTCCATGCGGCGATCAACGACCCGCGAACACTCCTCCACGGCATGAGGCGGAGGAACCACCCACGCTGGAAACCGGAGCTGCGCAGCCACAGTCACTGAGTATGGCGACCGTCACCGACAAGCTGAAGTTCCTAGAGCGTTGTAGAGATTCCGCCGTCCACAGGAATGACCGCCCCCGTCACGTACGCGCCAGCGCGTGAGGCTAGGTAGGTGACGACGCCGGCCATGTCGTCCGGGCGTCCGATACGCCCGAGAGGAGACATCGCGGCGATCCGGTCGCCGTCCGTGTCGAGGGTCGCAGCCATCATCTCGGAGGCGAACGGACCGGGCGCCACCGCGTTGACCGTGATCCCCCGCGGTCCGAGCTCGGCAGCGAGGACGCGCGTGAGGTGGTGCAGCGCGGCCTTGCTCGACGAGTACGCGTAGGTGCTCATGTGCGGGACGTGCAGCCCGTCGATCGAGCCGACGTTGATGACGCGGGCTGGGTCGTCACCGGTGGCGGTCTCTTCCAGCGCAGGCAGGAAGGCCCGCGTGAGGAAGAACGGCGACTTCAAGTTCAGGTCGAGCACCTTGTCCCACGCGGCGGCAGGGAACTCCGCGAGCGGCGCGGCCCAGTTCGCTCCCGCGTTGTTGACGAGGATGTGGGTGCCGCCGCTCTGCCGGGCGACCTCGTCGGCCAGGCGGACGCACTCGGCCTCGCTGCTGAGGTCGGCGGGGATCGCGTGGACGTCGCCGACATCGGCGAGCTCTCGCACGGCGGCCGCGCAACCGTCCGGCTTGCGTGAGCTGATGACGACCTTCGCGCCGGCGTCGAGCAGACCGCGGGCCACCATGATGCCGATGCCGCTGGTGCCGCCAGTGACGACGGCGGTGTTGCCGGAGAGGTCGAACAAGGTGCTGGGCACGAAGTGTCCTCGGGGTCGGGGATCGATGATGGGGCGATCGCCGGAGCTCAGGTGGCGCGTTCGATCTTCTGCTGCAGCCTGTTCATGCCACCGATCCAGCGGTCGGTGTCGGAGGCACGGCTGCGATAGAACTCGGCCACCTCGGGGTGCGGCAGGATCAGGAAGCGGTCGTCGCCGAGCGCGTCGACGACGAGCTCGGCGACAGTCTCCGGCTCGATCGCGCCCTCGTTCATGATCAGCTGCTCATCGGGTTCGGCGTTTGCGAGCATGTCGGTTCGCACGCCCTGCGGGCACAGCGCCTGGACGGTGATCCCGCGGTGCCGGTAGGTCGCCGAGAGCCATTCGGCGAACGCGAGAGCAGCGTGCTTGCTGACGGAGTACGGGGCCGAGCCGAGCATCGTCAGCAGGCCGGCGGCAGAGACGGTCGCGAGGAACCGGCCTTGGCCGCGATCGAGCCAGCTAGGGAGCAGCCGCTGCGCCGCGCGGACATGCGCCATCACGTTGACCTCCCACGCCGCGCTCCAGAGCTGCTCGGGCGCGTCCGGTCCGCCGTGGGGTGCGATGCCGGCATTGGCGCAGTAGAGGTCGATCGTGCCGAGACGGGCGTGCGCGGCGTCCAGCAGCCGGTCGATACCGTCCGCAGTGGCGGCATCGCCACCGACCGCGAGCCCGCCGACCTGCTCCGCGACGGCGGTGGCTGCCCGCTCGTCGAGATCGCCGACGACAACGCGGGCCCCGCGAGCGGCGAAGGCCCGCGCGAGAGCAGCGCCGATCCCCGCGCCACCGCCGGTGATGACCACGCCCGCGCCATCGAGGTCGAGACTCATCGTCATTTCTCCGGCAGCCGGTCGAGCCGCTCGGCGGTGATCTGCTCACGCAGGACGAACTTCTGCAGCTTGCCCATCGCGTTGACGGGCATCTGTCCGCTCAGGTACCAGTCCCGGGGGGTCTTGGCCGGGGCGAGCCGACTGCGGACGATGTCGTGCAGCTCCTTCGCCGTCGGCGGGTTCGCGGCGTCGCTCGGTTCGATGATCGCGGCGACGATCTCGCCCCACTGCGCGTCGGGGACGCCGACGACGATGGCGCCGGCCACCGCCGGGTGATCGGTGAGCACTGCCTCGATCTCGCGAGGGTAGATGTTCTCCCCGCCTCGGATGATCATGTCCTTGATCCGGCCGGTGACGCGCAGGTAGCCGCGCTCGTCGAGCACGCCCAGATCGCCGGTGTGGAGCCAGCCCGTGGCGTCGATCGTCTGGGCGGTCTGCTCGGGCATGTCGAAGTACCCGAGCATGGCCTGGTAGCCGCGCGCGCAGATCTCGCCCTGCTCGCCGATGGCGACGGGGTCGGTGGTTCCGGGCGCCACGACGCTGATCTCGACGTTGGGCAGTGGCCTGCCGACGGTGCCGCACTTGTCGTCGATCGTGTCGTCCGGGCTGGTCTGGGTGATGATCGGGCTGAGCTCGGTCTGCCCGTAGACGGTGGAGAAGCGCGCGCCGAAGCGCTGTTCCACCTCGCGGACGAGCTCGGGCGGGACGGCGTCGCCGCCGGAGATGGCGACGGAGAGCGAGGAGAGGTCGAAGCTCTCGAAGTCCGGGTGCGCGAGCAAGGCGATCATCATCGCCGGCACGCCGGCGTACAGGTCGGCGCGGTACTCCTGCAGCGCCGTCAGGACGAGGGTCGGGTCGAACAGCTGGCACACCACGATGGTTCCGCGGCTGACCGCGGTGCCGAGGACCGACATCGCGCAGGCCGCGGTGTGGAACAGCGGTAGTGCGGTCACCCAGACCCCGTGACGAGGGAACTGGGCCCGCTCGTGGACGTATGCGGCCGAGGTGATGAGGCCGCGGTGGTGCAGCAGCGCGCCCTTGGGGAACCCGGTCGTGCCGGAGGTGTACTGCAGCTGCGCCGCCGCGGTGGGCGCCACGATCGGCAGCTCCTGGTCGGCCCCGAAGCAGTTCGGCAGGTCCGAGTACCAGGTGTCGAAACGGATTGCTTCACGGACCTCGGGCACATGGCCCCGGACCTCGTCCGCGATCGCCGCCATGTCCGTGCCGCGGAATGAGTCGCTGTAGGCGATCCCGACCGACTTTGACTGTCGCAGGACGTACTCGAGCTCGCCCGCGCGGAGCGCGGGGTTGGCCGTGACAAGGACGAGCCCGGCGAGTGCGGCTCCGTACTGGAGCAGGATCCAGTCCGGGACGTTGGGCGCCCACACGGTGATGTGCTCGCCGGGCCGGAACTTCGTCAGGAGCCACTGGGCCGCGCGCTCGGCGTCGTCGAGCAGGGCCCGGTAGGTCCAGATGCGTGGCGTCCGGCCGGGCGCGCAGGCGATGAGTGCGTGGCGGTCCGGCTCGGCGGCGGCGACCTCGCGGAGGAGGTCACCTACGGTGATGTCGAGGATCTTCGCGTCGGTCTGAGCGGGCAGGTACGAACTTCCGGTCATGTCATGCCTCCTTGCCTGACGATGTCGGTCCGCTAGTGGCTCGTGCCCGCGCTGTTCCTGCCTGCCGCGATCTCCTCGGCGGTCGGCACGGGGCCGCCGCCGTTGGGGATCCAGCGGCCGGAGTCGCGCCAGTCGACGGCCTCGGCGAAACCGTGCTCGGCGGAGAAGTCCTGGAACCAGCGGCCCTCGGGGGAGTGGCGGGTGATCCCGTCGAACAGGGTGGCGATGACCTGTGTGCTGTGCAG